>JAAZLH010000182.1 GCA_012799415.1 Candidatus Epulonipiscium sp.
AAGACTTGCCAAAAGATGCTATTGCAGTGTTAGGTACAACTCCCAGTGAGCGAATTCATAACATGATTTATGATATTGTGAAAAACAGTTATGAACAGCCTGATATCATTATGAGTCCAGTAACAAAAGAGGCCATGCATAGAATTAGGGAGTTTATGTTTGACAATGTCTATATAGGTTCAAAGGCCAAGGATCAAGATAAAAAGGCACAGTATATTATTAGAAAAATATATGAGTATTATATACTTCATCCAGAGAAATTGACTGGAGAATATAAGCAGCGGTATAAGGAGTCAAAGGAAGATGTAGTGCAAATTGTATGCGATTATATTGCAGGTATGACGGATCGATATGCTGTCAAGATTTTTGAGAATATTTATATTCCTACATCTTGGAGTATTTATTAAGTGAGAATAGAGTGAATTTAAAAACTTACGTAAAAAAGAAGGACTTTGAAATAAAATGTCGAATACAATATAAGTGTGTACATGTGTATATGAAATAGATGAGGAGAATTCGATGTATTATCCGACAGAGTTAGTTGAAGAAATTCGTTTTCAAAATACAATTGAAGATGTGATCGGAGAATATATACAATTAAAAAAACGAGGCAGCTCTTATTTTGGCTTATGTCCTTTTCATAATGAAAATACAGCATCTTTTTCTGTAAGCCCAGACAAGCAAATGTATTATTGTTTTGGATGCGGGGCAGGTGGAAATGTTTATACCTTTATTATGCAAATGGAGAATTACAATTTTGTAGAAAGTATCCAGTACTTAGCGGAACGTGCCCGTATTACACTACCAGAGCCAGAGATGTCTGAACAAGAAAAAGAAAGAATACAGATCCATCAACAATTATTGGAAATTCATAAAGAAGCAGCTAGATATTTCTACTCTAATTTACATTCAAATCGGGGTCAGTATGCATTAAAATACCTTACAAATCGAAAAATCGAACCAAGATCTCAAAAGACTTTTGGCCTTGGGTATGCGAATGTAGCAAGAAGTGATCTATATCAATTTTTAGCTAGTAAAGGGTATGATGATCAAGTTTTATTAAAAAGCGGGCTTATCATTCCAGAAAAAAGGCAAGCAGGATATTTTGATAGGTTTTTTAATCGTTTGATTTTTCCTATTTTTGACGTTCATAATCGTGTTATTGGTTTTGGAGGTCGTGTATTAGGAGAGGGACAACCTAAATATCTTAACTCTCCAGAAACCTTATTGTTTGATAAAAGTAAAAATCTATATGGACTTAATATTGCTAGAACTTCACGGGAAGATCAAATCCTTATTGTAGAAGGATACTTGGATGTTATCGCCTTACATCAAGCAGGGATCTCTAATGTTGTAGCATCACTAGGTACGGCTTTTACTGTATACCATGCTCAATTGTTACGGCGTTATGTACGGGAAGTAGTTTTGATCTATGACAGCGATGAAGCAGGAATACGAGCAGCTCTTCGTGCTATTCCTATTTTAGAGCAGCAGGGGCTACGGGTTAAAATTTTGGAAATCCCAGGACAACAAGATCCTGATGATTATATTATTAAGTATGGAAAAGAAGCTTTTAGGGAACTTTTAGAGAAAGAGACATCTAGTAGTATGGAATTTGAGATTAAGCTTATGATGAATAAATATAATTTAGACGATCCTGAGGGTAAAATAGCATTTATGGAGGAAGCAGGTCAAAGATTAATTAAAATATCTAATACTGTAGAACAAGAAATATATACACAAGAAGTAGCAAAAATAGGCGGTATTCCACTGGAAGTATTAAAAAAAGAAATGATCCGATATCAAAAAACACAAAAAGTAATATCTCCAACTTCTCCTGTATCTACATCTCCAAAAAGAACGGAAAAAGATACGGGGATTGTTAAAGCCCAAAGAAATTTATTATGTTTGCTTCTTACAGAATCAGGGCTATATGAACAATTAAAAAAATATTTATCACCGCAAGACTTTATAGATGGATTATATCGGAAGGTGGCTGAATTGATTTATCAAGGATATGAAAATGGGGAAAAGATGGATGGGGCTAGTATTATAGGTAAGTTTGAACTATTAGAAGAGCAGCAAAAAGTATCGAAGATCTTTACAACGAACCTTGTTTTTCAATCCAAAGAAGAAAGACAAAAAATTATTCATGAACAAGTTAGATTAGTGAAACAATCTTCGATCGAGCACCGTAGTCGTACAACGACGGATCTTGCTCAACTACAAGGATTGATCACAGAAAAACGACAGCTTGAGCAAATGAATATTTCATGGTTGGATGGTTAAACTACTAAACAGATAAGAAAGGAAGGGTTTTTGTGAAGCCAGGAGACGAAAGCAAATTTTTAGAACGCTTACAAGAGTTATTTCAAATTGGAAAACAAAAAAAAGGCGTTTTAGAATATAAAGAGATCATGGATCACTTTGCAGAGATGGAATTGGAACCGGAAGAAATAGAAAAAATTTATGAATACTTAGAAAGTAAAAATATAGATGTTTTTGGCATTATTGAAGAGGAAGAGGAAGAAGAAGAAGAAGGCAGAGAATTGGATTTAAGCATACCAGATGGGATTAATATTGATGATCCTGTTCGTATGTATTTAAAAGAAATAGGGAAAGTACCTCTTTTAACAGCAGAAGAAGAGGTACTCTTAGCCAAGCGAATGGAAGAGGGCGATGAGGCTGCAAAAAAGGAATTAGCGGAAGCCAACTTACGTCTTGTTGTTAGTATTGCCAAGCGTTATGTGGGGCGTGGCATGTTATTTTTAGATTTAATTCAAGAAGGGAATCTTGGCTTGATTAAAGCAGTTGAAAAGTTTGATTACCGAAAAGGGTATAAATTTAGCACTTATGCCACTTGGTGGATTCGTCAGGCTATTACTAGAGCCATCGCAGACCAAGCTAGAACCATTCGGATACCAGTTCATATGGTAGAAACTATTAACAAGCTAATTCGTGTATCTAGACAATTACTACAAGAATTAGGTCGAGAGCCTACTCCGGAGGAGATAGGAGAAGAACTTGATATGCCAGTAGCTAAAGTTAGGGAAATTCTAAAGATTGCACAAGAACCCGTTTCTTTAGAAACGCCTATTGGAGAAGAAGAAGATAGCCACTTAGGAGATTTTATTCCTGATGAAGACGTACCTGCGCCAGCAGAAGCAGCAGCCTTTACTATGCTTAAAGAACAATTGGTAGAAGTCTTAGATACTCTTACAGACAGAGAGCAAAAAGTATTACGTTTACGTTTTGGTTTAGATGATGGACGTGCACGCACATTGGAGGAAGTTGGTAAAGAATTTAATGTGACAAGGGAGCGAATTCGTCAAATTGAAGCTAAGGCATTGCGCAAACTACGGCACCCAAGCAGAAGTAAAAAATTAAAGGATTACTTAGAATAGAAGTTGATTTTTCAGCTTCTATTTTAATATTAAAAAGTATTTAAGGAGAGAATAACAATGGAGCTTTCAAGACGTTTACAAGCCATTGCAGATGAAGTTAGTAAAGGATCAGCTATTGCAGACATTGGGACAGACCATGGGTATGTACCTATTTACTTATATAAAAAAAATCAAATTACGAAAGGTATTGCTATGGATATTGGTAAAGGGCCAATAGAACGAGCCCAAAATAATATAAAGGCTTATGGTGCAGCTGATGTTATTGAAACACGGCAATCAGATGGGGTGAGCAAATTAAAGGTGGGGGAAGTAGATACTCTTATTATTGCAGGGATGGGCGGCCTACTTATATGCAAAATTTTAGAAAGAAGGCCAGATATCTTGTTAACTATAGATCGATTAATTTTACAGCCACAGCGAGATGAAGAAATTCTACGGCATTTTTTGCACGCCTCCGGTTTTCGCATTATTAAAGAACAAATTCTTAAAGAAGAAGGCCATTTTTATGTGATTATTACGGCAATACCAGGAAAAGAACAGTATAAACATAATGTAGAATATTTATTTGGGAAATTATTAATTGATGAAAAAAACCCTATTTTAAAAGAATATATTTCATATAAACTAGAAGAATATGATAAGATATTACATAACTTATCTAATCAAAAGACCCCAAGGGCAGAAGAAAGAAAAATAGAAGTCCAACAAGAACGGGGGATGTATAAGGAGGCTTTACAATGGTTTTTACTGGAATACAATTAATACAAGAGATGGAGACATTTGCGCCAAACCAATATGCAGAAGAATGGGATAATGTTGGTTTCTTAATTGGAGATCCCGAAAAAACAATACAAAAAATATTGGTTGCATTAGATGTTACGCCAGAAGTGGTTCAGGAAGCTATACAGTATCAGGTGGATATCATTATCACTCATCATCCGTTCCTGTTTAAACCCATATCTTCTATTCGGGAGGACGATGCACAAGGTAAACAAATTTTAGCACTTATAAGAAATCAGATTGGCGTGTATGCAGCCCATACTAATTTAGATATTGCATTTGGAGGAACGAATGACGTACTTGCTTCAAAACTATCATTAAGTCCCACAGAAGTATTATCACCTATGGTTATAGGTGATATAAAGGATCCAAATAAGTTGATTGGAATGGGACGTATAGCAGAACTTTGTTCTCCCGTTTCTGTAAGATCCTATGCAGAACATGTGCGTCAATGCCTAGGGCTTAAGCATATTCGAGTAGTGGGAGATTTGGAGCAATCAGTCTGTAAAATTGCTCTTTGTACAGGCAGTGGAATGGGATATTTAAGGGATGCTTATCGTCAGGGGGTAGATTTATTTATTACAGGTGATGTTAAATATCACGAAGCACAGCAAGCATTAGATTGGGGGCTTGCAGTTATTGATGCAGGACATTATGGAACAGAAATATTGATTGTTCCTGTACTTGCAGAGCTTATCCGCAAATGGACACAAAATCAAGTAGAAGTTATTGAATCCAAGACTCATGGAGACCCTTTTCAAATATTAGAGGGAGGTAATAAAAATGAATAAAAGTAAAGACCAGATTCAGGTAAAATTTCCAGATGGAGAGAAAAGGCTGTACCCAAAGGGTATCTGTTTATTAGAAGTTAGCAAAGATTTTCAAGGAACAAGATCGATACCTATCTTGGCAGCTGTTGTAAATAATAAGCTAATGGAGTTGCGACAAACACTTAAAGAAGACGCAAATATACGATGGATTGATTTTACCCATAAAGATGGTTTTCGTATTTACCAAAGAAGTTTATCTTTTGTCCTAATTCTAGCTGCTCAAGAAGTGTTAGAAGATCAAGGAATTACGAAGGTAAGAATTAATCATGCTGTCAATAATGGATATTTTTGTGAGATTGAAGGAGTGCCTAAGGTAACGGAAGATATGTTAATCGCCATTGAAAAGCGAATGAGAGAAATAGTGAAAGAAGATTTATCTTTCCAGAAAGAAACGGTTTCATTAGATGTAGCTAGAGATATCTTCAAAGAGTATAAAATGTATGACAAACAACAGTTATTCAAATATAGAAGAGCATCTAATGTAAATCTTTATCAGCTTAGTTGGTTAAAAAACTATTTTTACGGGTACATGGCACCAAGTACAGGCTATTTAAAGACTTTTCGATTAATTCCATATTCACCAAGATTTATTCTACAATTTCCAAGTAAAGAGGATCCCTCTGTTTTACCTCCTAGTGTTCCTCATGAAAAGTTATCGGCTATTTTTATGGAATCAGAAAAATGGGGACGTATTATGGAGGTTGAAACAGTAGGAGCCCTTAATAATATCTTGTCCATGGGTGGCGGTGGAGATTTGATCCGCGTATCGGAGGCCCTCCAAGAGAAAAAAATAGCAAATATTGCAGATCAAATTTTAGAGAGGAAAGATAAAATAAAAGTTATTTTAATTGCAGGACCATCTTCTTCAGGAAAAACAACTTTCGCTCAAAGGTTATCTATCCAACTCCGGGTCAATGGAATGAACCCCCATCCCATATCCATTGATGATTACTTTGTAGACCGGCACTTAACACCCTTAGATGAAGAGGGAAATCCAGATTTTGAGGGAATCGAAGCCATAGATTTAGATTTATTTAATAAAGACTTAAAAGCCTTGTTAGATGGAGAATTTGTTTCAATTCCAAATTACAATTTTATGACAGGAAGTCGAGAATATGGTCGGAGCCCGCTTAAAATAGGTGAGAATGATGTTCTGGTTGTTGAAGGAATTCATGGGTTAAACGATGCATTAACAAAAGATATTCCAAAGGAAAATAAATATAAAATCTATATTAGTGCGTTGACACAGTTGAATCTAGACGATCATAATCGTATTTCTACAACGGACACTAGGCTGCTTAGGAGAATTGTTAGAGATAATCAATATCGTGGAATGCGTGCAAGTCAAACTATTGAAATGTGGCCTTCAGTTAGACGGGGAGAAGAGAAGAATATTTTTCCCTTCCAAGAAGAAGCAGATATTATGTTTAATTCTGCACTAGTATATGAATTAGGTATTTTAAAGCAATATGCAGAACCACTTCTTTTCCAAATTGAGCCCCAAGACCCTGGTTTTGCGGAAGCGAAGCGTTTGATTAAGTTTTTAGATTATTTTTTAGGAGTGAGCAGTGAAGAAGTACCAAAAAACTCAATCATCCGCGAATTTATTGGAGGTAGCTGCTTTCATTAATTTATAAAAATAAGGTTCTAACGATATCGTTAGAACCTTATTTTTATAAATGGTCAATGAGGGACTCGAACCCCCGACTTCCTCCACGTCAAGGAGACACTCTACCAGCTGAGTTAATTGACCAATGCTTACCTAGTATACTATAAGTCTTCAAAGGATGCAAGTTTTTTGATGTATTTTTAAAAAAACATACTAAGCCATAGAAACAGCAGGTACGGGAATTCTTTGTAGTTCAAAGATGAAATGAGATAAAAGAGAAGCAGAGTGTAAAATTGCTTGCTCCATATCAATAGGCATGATTTGTTCCCAAGTTAGATCTTTAACAGTTGCCAAATATTCTGTGTTTATAGATGTGATATAATCGCTAATAGATTCGTCAGATTGGGCAAGGATATTAATTTTATCTTCTACGTTATTATTAAATTCACGTGGTAAAATCATATTTGTTTTATATTGATCTAATAAATGCTCATATTGAATATGTTTTTTCATATCAACGGTATAAAGATTGTGTGATAAACAAAATGCATCTGCAATATAGTGACTAAGTATACCGATAATAAAGGAGATGCGTTCAATCTTTTTACTATGAAATACAATTCGATTATATTCTCTATCAAAATGTTGGCCTACAAGCTTAGGTCCATGTAATTGGATTCTACGTAATGGTTGTATATCAGGCATACAAGCACCTAACTGTAAAAATTTATGGTGAAAGGTAACACCTACTTGTTGTTCAATTATTGTTGCAGCTTTTTCTGCAACAAAGATGTGGCTTGCTAATCTCAAGATGACACCTACTTTCTTTCGAAATGAAAATCATTTTCAATACCAATATTTTAAGTATAACGCTTTTAATCATCATTGTCTAGTGGAATTTTAAAGAATCAGATATAAATGTATAATAAAAAAGCGATCTTTTTTATTATACACCTTATCACTCTAAAATGCATTACAAGAATAGACTAATTTGCAACAAAAATGTACAGAAAATTTTGGTCATATATACTTGATGCCCTAAAATTAGAATGTTAGGAAAATTTAACTTGATTCATTAAAAAACTGCTATGATTTTCATATATGAGAATCATAGCAGTTGGGTAAAGATGTTATTTATTCATATTTGTTTGATTTTGCTTATTTTTTTGTTTTGTATTATTTGTTTTTGCATCTTCATCCATAAATTCTTGGCTAAATTCTTGATCCTTTTTATTGCTAGGAGTAGTATTTAGTGATGTCTTTTTTTGCTCGTTTTTATTTTGTTTCGCCATTGTATATCCTCCTTTCTCCTCAGAAATAACTAATTACATTAACACTAAGTTGTGTTCCTTTTTAGTATGTAGAAAAAAATTTTTTTTATTCTTTATTTAATAAATTTAGGAGATAAAACTTATGTTAAAAATAATACAAAATAGCAAAAAATAAAATAAAACAATGTAAAAAATAGGCGAAAAGATTAGTAAGTTTGGGAATAATATGATATAATAAAAATGTTTATAAATTTATACAAACTCTATTATCTGCCACAGAAAGGTGTCCATCATGTTTAGTGATTTATTTACGAAAAAAAGACAATATAATTTTCAGCAGAACCCAATTAGAAAAGATGTTTTGGAGTTAGCTTGGCCTGTTTTAATAGAATTGCTATTAGGTTCCTTATTTGGGATGATTGATATGATGATGTTAGGACGGATCAAAAATGTGGCAGAAGCAGCTGCTTCTGTAGCAGCTGTAGGTATTACAAACCAGCCTTTATTTATAGGTTTATCTTTGATACAAGCTCTTAATATTGGGGCTACTGCTATGGTAGGACGATATCTAGGAACCAAAGAATATGATCGGATAGAGTCCGTAGTTAAACATGTTTTACTATTAAACTTTTTCTTTGTAGGTATTCCCTGGGCTATATTTACTGTTTATTTTGCTAAGCCCATTATGATTTTTATGGGGGCAGAATGGGATACTGTTTACTATGGAATATCTTATTTTAAAATTATTATGTTTGGGCTTATATTTCAATCTATTAGTTTCGCTTTATCTGCTGTGCTGCGAGGGATAGGAGAAACAAAAGTACCAATGAAAGTGAATCTAACAGTAAATTTTTTGAATGTTATTGGAAATGCAGTGCTTATTTACGGACTTTTTGGTGTACCAGCCTTAGGTGTGGCAGGAGCAGCAATTTCTACTGTAGGTGCTCAATTTTTATCAGCACTAATTCTTTCGTTGTATGTAATGAAAGGAAAGAGTAAAATTCCATTTACATTTAAAAAGAGATTTAAGTTTGATCAAGCTGTTATATCTAATTTCATTAAAATTGGTGTACCAGCTTCCTTAGAGCAAATGGTGTTACGAGTTGGGCTAATTATCTTTGCAAGAATTGTAGCGAGCTTAGGAACTGTTGTTTTCGCTGCACATCAAATTGGTTTGAGTATTTTAGGTTTGTCATTTCATCCTGGTAGTGCCTTTGGTATTGCAGCTTCTGCACTAATTAGTCGTAGTTTAGGAGAAAAAGAATTAGATAAGGCTCAATTTTATGCTAAGGAAACTAGACGTATGGGATCTATGATTTCTACGTTTATGGCTATATTATTCTTTTTATTTAGTGAACAATTGGTTGGGTTATATACTCATGATCCTGAAATTATTAAAAATGCATCTACTATTTTGAAGATAATTGCTTTTGTTCAACCATTTCAATCCTCGCAGTTGATTTTAGCTGGGGGACTTAGGGGGGCTGGTGACACTATATGGCCTCTATTTGCTACTTTATTAAGCTTATTATGCATTAGGACTAGTTTGGCCTATCTACTGGTAAAAGTTTTGCATTATGGTTTGCCAGGTGCTTGGGTTGCTGTTTTTATTGATCAACTGGTTCGTTGGTTAATTATTTATCTTCGTTTTTTATCTGGTAAATGGAAACATATTACCATTGAAAATAAAAAAATGTTACATCGGGAGGGATTTCAATGAATACAGATGTCTTACAACGTATTAGAATTGATAAAGCTATTCCAGGGATGAAAGTGGCAAAAGATATTTTAACAGATACAGGATTGATATTAATAGCTCAAAACACTATTTTAACAGAAAATCATATTTATAAATTAAAATTATATCGAATTCCTTTTATTTCTATACTTCAACCCATTGAGGTGAAATATGAAAAAAAAGAGAGGGCATCTGATATTTCTATCAAGTCTATTCCAAATACAGATACTTTTAATAATTTTAAGGCAACTCATGCAACAAAGGAAGAAGAAGTAGAGGAAAAGATATTACGAATTGGCAATGGAGGTAGGGTGGAGAACCAAGAGTTATTTGAAATTAGTGAAGATGTATTTTCTCATTTTCAATCAAAGAGTCAACTATTTTCTTTTCTTCATCACCTACAAATAAAAGATGATAGCACCTATGCTCATTGTCTTAATGTATCTTTATTATGTAATATATTCGGTCAATGGCTTGGATTTTCAGAAGAAAAACTAAAAGATATTACTGTTGCAGGCTTATTACATGATATTGGAAAGAGCAAAGTCGATAATAGAATTATTACAAAACCAGGAAAGTTAACATCAGAAGAATTTGAAGAAGTAAAAAAGCATACTACATATGGATTTGAGATGCTACAAAATCAAAACTTACCTGAAGAAGTAAAAAAAGCAGTACTACATCATCATGAAAGATTCGATGGGAGTGGATACCCTATGGGAGTAACCAATAATGAGTTGGATGAATTTTCTAAGATTGTAGCTATTGCAGATGTATATGATGCTATGACATCTAATAGATCTTACCGGAATAAATTTTCGCCTTTTGCTGTTATTCGATCATTAGAGCAAGAAGGATATGGGAAATTAGATACTAAACTTCTTATGTTATTTTTACAGAATATTGCTTACTATTATTTAGGAAGTTGGGTTCGTTTAACTTCAGGAGAAGAGGGAGAAATTATATTTATCCATCCAAATCATTTGTCCACACCTATTGTGAAGGTAGGAAATATTATGCGAGATTTAAAGCAGGAAACAGATATAGATATCCTAGAAATTATTTAAAATCCTTGTAAGTTAACATAAGTAGAAACTGTAAACTAAATAGGATACAATCTATGATAAATAAACCTTAGGCTAAGTACCTAAGGTTTATTTATCATATCCATAAAAAAAGCACTTGTCTTAGACAAGTGCTTAATGGAGATGAAGGGATTTGAACCCTCGACTTCCACACTGCCAGTGTGGCACTCTCCCGCTGAGTTACATCCCCTTACCTTTTTCTATTATATAGTATTTAAGAAAAAAAGCAAGTCTTTTCCTTCTTTTCACACAAAGTCTAATTATTCTAAAGAGTATATTATTTATAAATAAACTTTAGGTCAGATCGCGAATACAACTACTATTACTCAGGTTACTTTAGTTTTTTTGATATGATTCCTATATCAAAGGAGAATAGCTACTTAAAATAGACGTGGGAATAAAATTCGTATATTCACCGATAATATCCACTTGTTTAGTAATGGATGTATTATCAATTACTATCTGTGCTTATCTATATAGAGAGAAAGGCTTAACTGGATACGAAAAATACATTTATTTACATATGAGGCATTGTGTGATATACTTTGTTTAAAGGAGGGGAGCTTAGTGTTAATGGAACATTTTCAAAAGATAGCTAATACTGAGGAACAGATGATAGTAAAGTTAGATGGTAACGAGTTTGAACTTTTTAGACGATTAGAAAAGTATTCAAAGCCACGGGAGCAAACGATACTAACTCAAATGTTTTATTGTATTCAAGCAGATCGATATGAATGGTGCCATGAGTTTGCTTTACCTAATAATCTTTTTTATGGAAAAGATAAAATGTGGCTGCAAGAATATGAGAAAAAATTTTTTAAATGGGTAGGCACCTACTATGTACTAGAGTTTTGTGCACAAAAGACTAAAAATGTAGAAGAAAAGGATCTAGAGTTAGCTTTCCTTATAACTTTAAAGTTTCAGAAAAAAGAAAGGGAATTATTCTATAAATTAAAACTTTTAAAACAGATGGAAAATCCTTTTTTTCAAATAGAAATAGCAAAATATATTGTGAAAAAGTTAGTTCATAAAAAAGACCCAAGTATTCAAGAACTAGCCATGGCTTGTCATTTCCTAAATGATGGGTACGTAACTTTTATCAATCTTTTTCAACGATATTATGACTAAAAATATATTGACAAAAAGAAAGTAAGTATTTTATAATAATAAAAGTAATTGCTCCCATGGCTCAGTTGGTAGAGTAGCTCACTCGTAATGAGCAGGTCGCCGGTTCGAGTCCGGCTGGGAGCTTTTATTCGTAGAGAAAAGTGAAAAAAATAGAGGCTTTCGATTAACGTAATCGAAAGCCTCTATTTTTGCGTTTGCGTAGTTTAATAAGTCGAAGTATAAACCGCAATATAAAAAGTCCTAGTATGGTACCGAGCCAAAAAGGGATAGCTTGTATGGAAAAAATTACATCCCAAATACTTCGCTTTTCAACAGAGTTGGATGCTAGGATATTAATTTTTGCAAGATTTTCACCCTCTAAGGTATAGAGGATACTTCCTAAGGTTTGTCCTTCTTCAATAGGTGCCAATAATTTAGTTTCATCTTTCAATCCGGGATCAAGTTTCTCTTCATCCCATATGATTTCCTGCTGAATTTTAGGAATATCTGAAACATTAAAAAGATCCTTAAATCCTTCTGTTGCGATAACTGTAACCTCCTCAGGACCTTTTGGCTTATATTTGCTAACTAAGATTTGGCCAACGGCCTCATTTTCTTTTACAACTTGATGGAATTTAAAATTATTAAACCCATATTCGAAAAGAAGTTTAGCTTCTCCCCAGCGCTCATCTTTTGGACTATTAAGTAGGACTGCAATTAAATCAACTCCGTCTTTTTGAGCAGTTGCTACAAGGCATTCACCGGCAGGAGTTGTAAATCCTGTTTTACCACCTGTTGCATAGGGATAATAAGTAGATTCGTTACTTGTATCTAATAATAAGTTGCGATTTCTCCAAGAAAAGGCTCTTTGTTTTCCGCTTTGTCCATCTACAGTATAAGTAAAGGTACCTGCCATTTTTCTGAAGTTTTGGTTTTTAATAGCTTCCCGTGTAATCATACCCAAGTCATAAGCAGTGGTATAATGATTATCATCATGGTAGCCATGAGGGTTAACAAAGTGGGTATTTTTTGCGCCCATTTCTTTAGCTCGTCGATTTGCATAATCAGCAAAATAAAGGATAGCTTGGTCCAATGGAAGGTTTGGGTCATCTTTTTCTTTTCTTGCAATATGTGTTGCCACAGACAAAGCAGAGTCATTGCCAGAAGGAAGGAGTAGACCCATAAGTAAATCCTTTAGTACAATTTCATCACCAGGTAAATGGCCAGCTTTACTAGCATCTAATGGAACGGTGTAAACTTCCCGGCCAATGGAGACAATCTCTTCTGGATCAGAAAGTTCTAAGGCAAGCAAAGTGGTTAATATTTTGGTAGTACTAGCGGGAAACATTTGTTGAAAGGCGTTTTTTTCATAGAGTATTTTTCCAGTCTCAGCTTCTATTAAAATAACGCTTTCTGTTTGAATTTCTAGTATTGTAGATCCATAACTAGGATAAGAAAATATAAAAACAAAAATAAAAGTAAGTAACAATGATAATCTCTTTTTCACTAGGGAACTCCTCTCCTTTAAATAATCTTTTTCTATTGTACCATATTTCTTATGAAATTACATCAGTATACATTATTTTACACAACAAAAGTTATAAGTAACAAATTTTCTTCATAAATAATAAAAAGGATGGTATAATACAAAGAGACAACAGGGAGGCTATGTAATGAAAAGAATAAAAAGTTTTTTTAGTTTTTTAGTAGTTGTTTTTTTGGTTGCAGGATGTACTTATATACCTGTTTCGAATGAACCTATGGCTGAAAATATGACTGTACACTTTTTGGATGTTGGGCAAGGAAATGCTATTTTTGTGGAAGGGCCAGAGGGACAAACCATGCTTTTTGATGCAGGTGGAGATGGGGATGTAGGAAAACAGATTGTTGATTATATTAAAAAACGAGGGTATGACTCATTAGATATCATGATCATCACCCATCCTCATGCGGATCATATGAATGGAGCCCCTTATGTGTTAGAGCAACTAAGGGTAGGCGCAGTTTATCACCCTAAAGTTACTCATACAACAAAGCTTTTTGAAGATTTTGTAGAAGTATTAAAAAAGAAAAATTTATCTTTGATTCCAGCACAGGCTGGTATTGATATTCCTTTTGGAAAAATTCAAGCTAAAATTTTGGGCCCTATTTCATCTACTTATGAAAATCTTAATAATTATAGTGTAGTTGTTCGGTTGGATGCAGGTGAGTTTTCAGTATTATTAACAGGAGATATAGAGGCTCTAGCAGAAGAAGAGTTACTAAAAGGAGGAATTGAGCTACAATCAGATATATTACAAATACCTCATCATGGATCAAATACATCTAGTACTCAAGCTTTTTTAGATGATGTAAATCCTAAATATAGTATTATCTCATTGGCTTCTGATAATAAATATGGTCATCCTCATACAGAGGTACAAGAGCGTTTGTTAGCCTTAGATACAGAAGTGCTACGAACAGATGAATATGGTACCATTGTCTTGACGTATAAAGAGGATCAAATTTTAGTTAAGACGGAAAAGGATGGGAAAAATTCTGAGCTTAATCAGCCTTATATAGATCCTAATACGGGGCAAGGCTTGATAAAAGGCAATAAAAACAGTAAGATTTACCATATGCCTGGAGGGGCAAATTATAATAGTGTTCAAGATAACAACATTATTTGGTTTACTACAGAGAGAGAAGCAATCAAGGCAGGCTACCGAAAATCTAAACGATAGGAGTTGATAAAGATGATTATTGTAGATCGATTTGAGGGAGACTACGTCATTTTAGAGATCGAAGGAGAAAGAAAAGAAATTTTACGCTGTGAAATCCCCAAAGAAGTGAAAGAGGGGGATGTATTACTCGAACGTGATGGTCAATATCAATACGATGAAGAAGAAACATTGAAGAGAAGGCAGTATATAGAATCTTTAACCCAAGATTTATGGAAAAATCTTTAAAGAGAAATAGCTAAAATAAGTCTTGACTTTTATATAATAATCTTATAAAATAATACCAAATTCATAGCTGATCTATTTTATCTTGGGAAATTCCAAGAATAGAATAATATCAATTAAAATTCTAAGAATAGGAAGAGTAAGTAGATAACCCTGTCCATAGCGAGTCGAGGATAGTGTAAGCTCGATGATATGGTGTCTATTGAATGGACCTAGGAGAAGCATGGTGAAATGAAAAAATTAGCCAGAGCCGGGGGTTTCCCGTTATAGAAACAAGATATCGAGTATAATTGATGTGCTCCGTATCTAGATTGAGTGAGATAGAATATTTCTATCTAATTTGGGTGGTATCGCGGAAGTAAGCCTTTCGTCCCTAGTATTTAGGGATGAAAGGCTTTTTTTAGTATAAGGAGGTGGTCAGTCATGTTGTGAAGGATAATTTATTTAATTAGTCATAATGTATTTAAAGATTCTAAATTTAATTTTAAAACAAAAAGGAGCGAGTATTATGAATATGAAAAAAAATATTGTTACAGCATTACTGATTGCTATTGGATATATTTTACATCAAATCGTACCTGGAGCTATTGGAAGTATGAAATTTGATATTATGCTTTCTATGATCTTTGTATCACTATTCATTAACAAAGATGCTAAAAATGCAGCTGTTACTGCTGTTTTAGGTGGTGTAATTACTGCAATGACAACTACTTTTCCAGGAGGGCAATTACCGAATATTATTGATAAAGTAGTTACTTGTATACTCGTTTATTTTATGTTAAGAGCCACTGAAGGATTTTCTCATACTAGAGTAAAGCTTGCCATCATTTCATTTATTGGAACCTTGATTAGTGGTACTGTATTTTTATTATCCGCTTTAGTTATGGTGGGCTTACCAGTTCCTTTTCTAGCACTTTTTATAGGTATTGTTATTCCAACTTCAATTACCAACATTTTTGTAACTACATTTATTCATGAAATTGTTCAGAAATCTATAAAGGCATCTGGTATTTCTCTAACTTCCTAATATAGTATAATAATTTTTCATATTTATTCTTTAAGATAGAAATGAGGAATATTTTGGGTGAACTAGGAAAGCTCGTCTTGCTTATAAGAGACCAAGCTTTCTTAATTTGCTTAAAAAAGGTTTTTTTTGTACTTTTCTTGTAAAGACAAAAATTAGATTCCATGATACAATAATACTATTAGACTACGAAAGGGGACTTTTATGATAACTCAAAAGACAGTAAATACATATTATATTTATCCTTTATCCTCTGCTGAGAGCCCATGGACTAATATTCCTGTAGCTCATATAAAATGTTTTCCATGGGATACCAATGGATACATGCCTAAGACGATAGCACAATTGGCTTATACAGATCAAGGACTTCATGTTCGACTGGAGTCCTATGAAAAATCAATTGCAGCTAAATATCATGATTTAAATGACCCAGTGCATAAAGATAGTTGTATGGAGTTTTTCTTTAATCCGAATCCTAGTAAGGACAATAGATATTTAAATTTTGAAATCAATGCCATAGGAACTTTGCATTTAGGCATTGGAGGAGAGCGTTCTACACGGAGACATATGAATGAAGTGGACCCTAAAACTTTTAAAATTCAGCCTTCTGTAACTGTTAATACGTTGGAGGGATACAAAGGGCCTTCATGGGTTCTTCAATATTTTATTCCCTTCTCGTGGTTGGAAGAATATTATGGCCCTGTTTCTTTTCAATCCGGGCATAAAATGATGGGGAATTTTTATAAGTGTGGAGATGATACAGCCTTCCCTCATTATGGATGCTGGAACCTCATAGAAACAGAAAAGCCAGATTTTCATCGTCCAGAATATTTTGGAGAACTTATTTTTGCTTAGTATTGGTAGTAGGGTAATCTGGTTGCATATAGCCGAGAGGAAGGTTCTTCTTGGCTATTTCCTTTTTTATAAAATCAAAGATCAATTTTCTGACATAATATAGGGATTGTATTTTTGTATGTTGGTTTTGGATCCCATATCTACTATAATATAGAAATAGATGATGGAATATTTCGATGATTTATCGTGGAAAGTAATGGGATTTTCTTATCAGTATAGGAGGAGTGTATATGAATTTCCCCATGCATATTGTAGCAGTAGGAGGTTTAGTTACAAATGATAAAGATGAAATTTTGTTAATAAGAGATGAGCGTAGAGGTTGGATTTTTCCAGGGGGACAGGTTGAAGTTGGTGAAAGTCTAATTGAAGCCCTAATCCGTGAAATTAAAGAAGAGTGTGGTGTAGCTGTTAAACCCCGACATTTGGTGGGACTTTATTCTAACACATCTATGAAAAAAGGATACAATGGCATTGAAATGATACCGACTATCGTTAATATTGACTTTATATGTGACTATATTTGTGGAGAGCTTACCACAAGCAATGAAAGTTTAGAGGTACGTTGGTTTTCAAGGGAGGAAGCGAAAAAAATTGTTACTTTTCAAAAATATATAGAGCGTTTTGATAATATGTTGAATTATAATGGTAGTATACATATCTGTGCATTTAAAGAACCTTTTGAATGGATAGATAAAATGGTAATTTTCTAGCCTTGTCAAACTTTTTTCTTTATAGTTGTTTTAAAACTTAGAATATTGCAATAGCAGGAATTTAAGGTACATGATCCAATGTGAAAAGGAGTTAAGAGAAAACTAAAAGGACTGAGTACTAACGAATGTAGAACTCAATCCTAGCTACTCACTTAATTGAATATGTTTAATTTTTTGGAGCTAAATCAAATTTCCTATTTTTTGTACAGTTTTATTCAGCTTTGTGTTAGTGGATAGAGGGAGTATGTGTGACCTTTATTGTAGCCTGGTTTTTGACATAAAAAGAAAATGGATAACATATCAATTCTTACTTTCAATTGGTTTTTGCCTACCTTCATGGTCCATATAATAATTTTCTTTTAAAATCAATTCAGATACAGGAACCATAGTATAGCCTTTATCTTTTAGTCCTTGTAAAATTGCATCAAGGGCGTCTTTTGTATATTTTGCATTATTGTGAAAAAGAATAATGGAACCTGAACCTAAGTGCTTATGATCAAGGACTTGACGAATTAAAGGTTCCACACCAAATTCCTTCCAATCCAAGGAATCTACATCCCATTGAATTGTATAGTAACCACATTCTTCAGCTGCGGTTAAGACAGTGTCATTATACTCACCGTAGGGGGGACGAAATAAATTCATATCTTTCCCAATAAGTTCTTTGACTCTTTGATGTGCATCCATGAGCTCTTTTTTATTTGCTTCTTTAGACATCTTGCCAACATGTGGATGAGTATCAGAATGATTAGCAATTTCATGACCTGCCGCTGCAATTCGCTTGACTTCTTCCGGATACCGTTTTACCCAATCGCCTACTAAAAAAAAAGTAGCTTTAACTTGATGTTTTTCTAAAATACGTAAGAGATCATCTGTATCATCAGCACCCCAGGCTGCGTCAAAAGTGACAGCAATTTTATTCTCTCTATTATCTACACAGTAGATAGGTAGTTTTCGTGTTTGCTTTTGTGCCATAGTTTGGGAGATTTCTTGAAAGTATGGCTTAGAAACAATGATGGAGGTAAAAATAAGAAAAAAAGCTAAGATAATTTTTGTAACTGATTTCTGATTAAGTACATAAACTTTCACTTGTCTCTTCCTTTCTCTTCTTTTACATACTATATATGTATGTAAAAGGGAGGAAAACATGCAGAAATCTTAACTACATCCAGTGGTTGTTCCACATTCTGTGCATACTTTGCAAGTTCCATTCTTTATCATTCGAGTACTTTTACAATGAGGACATACTTCTCCATAAATAACTTCTGCTCGTTCAAATGTTTTTGTTATCTCGTTATAAGAACTATTGCCAGCATTTTCATGAACTGAAGAGAGTGAAGAGGATGACGCATGATGATTTAATGTAGTTGGTTTTACTTGGCAATAAGTATAGTCTCCAAGTTCAATATCAATGATTTTACTAATAAGATCAGAGATAGAATCTACACTTTTAATATAGGGGTGACCATTGACGAATCCACTGGGTTCGTATTTTTGTCCCCTATACATTCGTGCGATGTCTGTTGCAGGAACTCCATATTGAAGCATTTTAGAGATCGTGGTAGATAGGCTATCTAGGAGGCCTTTGACTAAAGAGCCTTGACGCCCAGCAGTAACATAGATTTCACCTAAGCGACCGTCTTCATAAAAAGAAGTTGTGATATATAGTTTAAGTCCAGCGATCTCTGCTTCATGTACATGAGCTGCACGGATTCCTTTAGGCTTAACACGAATCGATTTACTATTTTGCTTTTTAGCATAATTGAGCAATTCTGCATAAGTGTAATCTTCTAATTGTTGCTCTGTTTCATTATTAATAGCTGTGTTTAACGGTTGAGATATCTTACAGCCATCCCGATATAAGGCAATGGCTTTAACGCCCAGTTTCCAAGAGAGTTGATAAATGTTTTTAATATCTTCTACTGTAGCGTCATGAGGCAAATTCACAGTTTTACTAATAGCTCCAGATACATGAGGAGTTAGAGCCCCCATCATATAAACATGACCTTCAGGTGAAATATAACGACTCCCAGTACCACAGCGATTCGCTGTATCAAAAATAGGCAAATGCTCATCTTTTAAATGGGGGGCTCCTTCAATTTTACCATCTGCAATCATTTCATAACCGTTAACATTCTCTTTTCTCATGACATATCCGATGATATCCTCAATTTGTTCTGAAGTATAATTAAGCTTTTTAAGTGCCTGGGGAATAGCTGGATTTACAATTTCCATGCTACCTCCACCTACCAATTTTTTATAAGCAACATGGCTAAAAAAGGGCTCAGAAGAAGTTGTAGCACAATCCATAGCAAAGGCAATGGTCCCTGTAGGAGCTAAAACAGAAACTTGTGCATTTCGATATCCATAATTTTTTCCTAAAGCTAATGTATCCTGCCATACCGTTTTTAATTGCTGAGAAAGAATTTGATAATTTAGTTTTATAAGTAATTTATGATCAATTAACATTGGAATATAATTTAGGCCTTCTAACTTTACATTTTCGTCCTCATGGCCAGCTACTATAGCATGGTTGGTTAGTACTTTTTGCATAGATTCACGGTTGAGTTCATAAGCAGGAAAAGCACCTATTTGTTTGGCGAATAGAGCAGAAACATAATAAGAATACCCTGTTAGCAAGCTCATTAAGCTAGCTGCAATATTTCGAGATTCATTAG
Organism: Candidatus Epulonipiscium sp.; assembly: GCA_012799415.1. Taxonomy (GTDB): domain Bacteria; phylum Bacillota; class Clostridia; order Lachnospirales; family JAAYNZ01; genus JAAZLH01. The sequence goes on from JAAZLH010000182.1 coordinate 20,037, forward strand.
AATCATAGGGAATAGCCATGAGCATAAAGAGCATTCCTAGATTTGTTAACCCTAAGCCCGTAGTACGGAATAAGTAAGATTTTCTTGCTATATCTGGGGTGGGAAACTGCCCCCAGTGAATGGTTGCTTCTAATACAATTTGGACCATGGCAATACAATGTAAATAGCCTTCAATATCAAATTGATTGTTTTCTATATCATAAAACTCAACAATATTAATACTAGCTAGGTTACAGGCGGTATCATCTAAAAACATATATTCAGAGCAAGGGTTACTAGCATTAATTCGATTGTATTTAGCACCCAAATTTCCATCTTCCCCTGCTGGACAAGTATGCCAAGCATTGATTGTATCGTCATATTGGACACCAGGATCTCCGCATCTCCAAGCAGATTTTGCAATCTCATTCCACAGAACTGAAGGTGCAATAGACTTTTTTATAGAAGGATCAACCCGACCTTGTAATATCCAAGCAGCCTCTGGTTTATCAATGACTTTCATAAAGACATCTGGAATTCGAACTGAATTATTTGCATTTTGGCCTGAAACAGTGTCATAAGCTTCTCCATCAAAATCAGTGGAATATCCCATTTTACCTAAGGCGATTGCTTTATTTTCTTCTTTGGCTTTCCATTGAATAAAATCTAACACCTCTGGATGATCTAAATCTAGTACATTCATTTTAGCCGCCCTTCGAGTTGTTCCACCAGATTTGATAGCACCAGCATTACGATCAAAAACTTTTAGAAAACTAAGAAGACCTGAAGATTTGCCCCCTCCAGAAAGAGGCTCATCTTTACTACGAATAGAGGACCAGTTGCTACCGACCCCAGATCCGTATTTAAATAGACGTGTTTCCGTAGTCACTTGATCAGTGAGAGATTTTTCACCTAATAAAGAGTCTTCTACACTTACGATAAAGCAAGCAGAACCTTGAGTACGAGTATAAGCGTCTTTAGATAATAAGCTTTGTTTTGTTGTAGGATCGTAATAGTAATGTCCTTGAGGAGGTCCATCAATATCGTAGGCCATTTTGAGTCCGGTATTGAACCATTGAGGGCTATTAGGTGCCCACATTTGAGCCAACATCATATAAGCTAGCTCGTCATAGACGATACTTTTTTGTTCGGTAGTAATTAATTTTTCATCCCATGCACTTTCTACCCAAAAAGATACCATTCGATCCACAATTTGTTTTAGTGAGTACTCATATCCGCGCTCATTAGGAACTCCTTTTTTTCTAAAATATTTACTTGCAATGATATCACAAGCAGATTGGGAATAATGGCTAGGAAATTCCAAGTTTTTCATATCAAAGATAATCTTTCCTGTGCTATAATCCTTTAAATAAACATCTACTTGCTTCCATTCGAATAAATCATAGACTGTTCGATCTAATTCTTTTTCTAACTCTGTAGTAAAATGGCGGATAATTAAATTAGATAATTCCATCATTATGCTCCTCTCAATGATATATAAATTATTATGTATTCTAAAAAAATATAGTTTATTTTTAATAACGATACTACATATTGTATCACTAAAAAATAAAAAAACAACATATAGTGAATGGGGGAAAGTAACGAAATAACAAGCAATTAAAAGAAATACTTAAAATATGATATAAAATGCCAAAATACATAAAAATCACAAGAAACAATTGATAAAAAATTAACAAAGTGATATGATATATATATCATAATAAAGGATTGATTCCTTTTTAAAAAAATGAGGTGACGTCATGAAAACAATTTATGTATGTATAGGAAGTGCATGTCATTTGAAAGGATCTTACCAAGTAATTCATAAATTACAAGATTTGATTCATAAAGAAAGCATGGAAAGTGAAATAGAAGTAAAGGCAGCCTTTTGCTTAGGTGAATGTACAAAGGCAGTATCAGTAAAGGCAGATGATGGCTCCATTCATTCTGTAAAAGAAGAGACAGCAGATGTCTTTTTTTATGAGGTATTATTGGGGAGGAAATAAAATTGCAATTAATTAATTTTTTAGAAGCTAATTGTAAAAATTGCTATAAGTGTTTGCGTACATGTCCTGTGAAAGCAATTCGAATTAATAATGATCAAGCAGAGATACTAGAAGAACGTTGTGTATCTTGTGGAGCTTGTTTAGTGACCTGTCCCCAAGAAGCACGTTATATTCAAAGTGATTTAAATAAGGTTAAAGATCTTATAGATTCAGGGCATCAGGTTATTGCTAGTATTGCGCCTTCCTTTATTGGAGCCTTTCAAATGCTAGATGGTGGGCAAATGGTATCAGCTTTAAAGCAATTAGGATTTTATGCAGTAGAAGAAACTGCCATTGGTGCAGAGATTGTAACTGATGCTTATCAGGCGGAAATAAAATCTAATAGAAGAAAAAATTTAATTACTACCTGTTGTCCAAGTGTTAACGATTTAATTGAAAAATATTACCCCACGGTGATTCCGGATATGTTACCTATCATTTCACCTATGATTGCTCATGGAAAAAATATTAAGGAAATCTATGGAGCAGATACTCAGGTGGTTTTTATTGGGCCTTGTGTAGCTAAAAAGCATGAAGCTATTGATATACGGCATCAAGGAATAATTCAGGCGGTTCTGACCTTTGATGAGTTGGATCACTGGTTGCTAGATGAAAAGATTGATATTAAAACATTGGAATCTGAACCTTTCATACGAGAACCATCAAAAAGAGGGCGACGTTTTCCTATCATTGGTGGGATTGAAGCCAGTGTAAATCAAGAGAACCATTCTTATGAGGTTCTTCATATCGATGGGATGGAAGAGTGTATGGAGGTGTTGGATAGTCTCGCTAAGAGAGAATTATCTCATGTTTTTCTTGAAATGAATATTTGTAAAGGCGGATGCTTAAACGGACCTCTCATGCCTAAAAATAGGGATAGTTTTTATGTTAGACAACATCGCGTAAAAGAATATGTGAAAACGTCATTATCAAGAATGAATCAAGCAAATTTTCAAAACACGTCAAAAATTAATTTAGATAAGAAGTTTTACAATAGAAGTTTTCATAAGGTGATAGCTTCACCAGATGAAATTAAACATATATTAAGAAAGATGGGGAAGAGAGTAGCTGATGATGAACTTAATTGCGGGGCCTGTGGATATAATACTTGCCAGGAAAAGGCACAAGCAGTCCATGAGGGGATGTCCCAGAGATCCATGTGTATTCCCCATATGAGAAGTAAGGCGGAAAGCTTAACAAATATTATCTTTAGTAATTCTCCTAATGTTATTTTTATACTAGATGAAGAGATGAAGGTAAAGGAGTTCAATCCTTCGGCAGAGCGTCTTTTTCAAATTAAGGCAAGGGATATTAAAGAGAAACCTATTACGATGCTGATTGATGATTATGATTTTCAAAAAGTAAAAGAAACAAAAAAGAATTTATATAATCAGAAAGTTGTTTATGATCATTATGGAGTTGTCATGATGATAAATGCTCTTTATGTAGAAAAAGAAAATATTATGCTAGTGATTATGACAAATATTACAGCACAAGAAAAAAGCAAAGAAGAATTAGCAAGAGTGAAAGAAAATACACTTAATGCAGCACAAGATGTAATTGAAAAACAAATGCGGGTAGCTCAAGAAATTGCTAGTTTATTAGGAGAGACAACAGCAGAAACAAAAGTAACCTTAACCAAACTCAAAAATATTGTGTTAGGCGAAGCAGGTGAATTATAATGAACTATTTTATTGATGTGGCTTTTGATAGTCTAAATAAGTTTGGCGAAGAGTTATGTGGAGATAATGTAGAATTAGTACGAACGGATAAAGAAGTGATAGTTGTATTGGCAGATGGCTTGGGTAGTGGTGTAAAAGCCAATATATTAGCTACCTTAACTTCTAAAATCGCAGGTACCATGTTACAGAAAGGGGCAACATTAGATGAAACTGTTGATACTATTGTTCACACACTTCCCGTTTGTAATGTTCGAAAACTCGCTTATTCTACTTTTACCATTGTAAAAATAGACTATGAAGGCTATGTCCATATGATTGAATATGATAATCCACCTTTCTTCATACATACGGAAGAAAGGGCCTTAGAAATTAAAAAACAAAAGACTCCTTTGCATGATAAAGTAATTAGTGAGAGTAGATTTAAGATGAACCAAGGAGATTTGCTAACGATTGTTAGTGATGGTGTTATTCATGCAGGAGTAGGAGCCTTATTAAACTTAGGATGGCAGTGGGAGAATGTGAATGATTATTTGGCACCTATGGCAATGAGGGAGAAGACAGCTAGTAACGTAGCCAGAGGATTGGTAGAGACCTGTAGAAATTTATATATGGATAAACCTGGAGATGATACAACAGTTGTTGCAATCAAAGTAAGAGAACCAGAAATCATTGACTTATTTACGGGCCCTCCTGAAGATCCAGAAGATGATGCTTGGGCTGTGCGAAATTTTATGAAAGGAAATGGAAAAAAAGTGGTTTGTGGAGGTACCGCAGCCAAGATAGTTTCTCGAGAACTAAAAAAAGAACTAGAAGTAGACATTACGTATAAAGATAAAAATGTTCCACCCATTGCTTATATAGATGGAATTGACTTAGTTACAGAAGGAGTCTTGACGATTAGCAAAACTATTGAAAAGATAGAGCAATACATGGAGAATGATTTTTTTCAAGTGATACCTTCTTTTTTGAAAGGAGAAGATGGTGCATCTTTACTTGCAAAATTATTAATAGAAGATTGTACTCATCTGCAGTTATGGGTAGGCAAAGCAGTAAATCCAGCCCATCAAAATCCAGATTTCCCTATTGACTTAAGTATAAAATTAAAGGTGATTAAAGAATTAGTACAGTGGCTAAGGAAAATAGGGAAAACAGTAACGATTACTTATATATAATAAATTTCCATAATTAAATTTATATATCTATCAATATAAACTAGAGGAAGGGTTAAGATGAGAAAATTTGAAAATGCGGTACAATTGTTAAAATATAAAGTGCTGAAAGAAGTAGCTTTATTGGCCATGGATGGAACTTTAGAGGAGAAAAAGGAACTTGTCCCCCAAAGAGTAAACCCGGGTCCAAAAGCAACAACCCGTTGTTGTGTTCATAAAGAACATGCTATTTTGAAAGAACGTGTAACTTTAGCCATGGGAGGGGATAAGGATAACTCTAATATCATCGAAGTTATTGACATTGCTTGTGATGAGTGTCCTATTGACCGCTTTACAATTACAGAAGCTTGTAGAGGGTGTTTAGCTCATCGATGTTCAGATGTTTGCCATTTTGATGCAATTTATCATGTGGGACAACGGGCATATATTGATCCTAAACGTTGTAGAGAATGCGGAAAATGCAAAGAAGTATGTCCTTATAATGCAGTGTCTGAAGTTATGCGTCCTTGTATGAGAGCTTGTGGTGCCAATGCCTTATCTATTAATGAAGATAAGAAGGCTGTTATAGACAATGAACAATGTGTGCAGTGTGGTTCTTGTGTTTACCAATGCCCCTTTGGAGCTATTATGGATAAATCTTATATTGTAGATATTATTAAAATCTTAAAAAAAACGAAGGAAAATCCCAATATTCGTGTATATGGAGTTATGGCCCCTGCAATTTCTAGCCAGTTTACCTATGCAAAGATTGGCCAAGTGGTAGCAGGAATTAAAAAATTAGGTTTTCACAACGTGGTAGAGGCAGCTCTTGGAGCAGATATGATTGCCGTACATGAAACCCAAGAGTTTGTAGAAACCATAGCAGAACGAAAAGTAATGACTACATCTTGTTGCCCAGCATTTGTAGCATATATTGAAAAAAAGTATCCAAAACTTAAGAAACATATTTCAAAATCTGTATCACCAATGATTGCTATTGGAAGATATATTAAATTAACAGACCCACAGGCTACAGTCGTGTTTATTGGTCCTTGTACTGCCAAAAAGAGAGAAGCCCAAGAAGAAGACATCAAAGATGCAATAGACTATGTTATGACATTTGAAGAATTACAAGCTATGTTAGATGCAATGAGTATTCAAGTAGAAAATTGTGAAGAAGCTCCCCTTGATAATGCTTCCTTCTATGGAAGAGTTTTTGCACGGGCAGGTGGTGTAACAGAAGCTATCCAACATATTATTCAAGAAGAAGGGATAGACATGGAACTACAACCAATTCCTTGTGATGGGTTAAAGAATTGTGATAGAGCACTAAAAATGTTAAATGTAGGAAGGTCTCCAGGGAATTTTATTGAAGGAATGGCCTGTATTAGCGGCTGTATAGGAGGTGCAGCATCGTTATCACATGGTCCTAAAGATAAAAATGAAGTGGATAAATATGGTGCATTGGCCATTGAGCAAAATATATCAGAGTCCCTTAGAATTTTTCAGCTAGATCAGATTCAACTCGAAAGGCAAAAATAAGAAGCCTCTCCTAGCCTTTTAACTTTTCATGCTTTAGGTATAGGCATGTTATATAGAGTATGATATGATAGCAAAGAAATAGTTAAGTATTTTAGAAATATAGAGAAGGAGGACTTATAATATGAAGGCTATTATTTTAGGTGCAGGAAAAGGCACTCGGTTACAGTCTGAAAAATTCAATCTTCCAAAGGTGTTACATAAGGCAAATGGGAAACCTTTACTTCAATATGTATTGAATAGCCTTTCTTTTATTCCAGAAGAGAATATATGTCTTGTGGTTGGATATAAAAAAGAAATGGTAAAAGAAGAAATACAAGGAAATTATATGTATGCTAATCAAGATGAACAACTGGGTACAGGGCATGCAGTGATGATGGCTGAGCCCTATTTTACTGATTATAACGGGCCAGTTTTAGTTAGTTATGGAGATATGCCTTTATTTAAAAAAGAAACGTATCAGACTTTGATTGAGAGACATCTTGAAACTGGATCTAAATGCACAGTTTTAACAGCCATAGATGAAAATCCACCAGCCTATGGACGAATCATTAGAGATATTAATGGTGAAATGGTCGGTATAGTAGAAACGAAAGATTGTACACCAGAACAGTTGGAGATAAAAGAATTAAATGTAGGAGTATATGTTTTTGATAGTCAGACTTTATTTCAAAATCTATCTTCATTAAAAAATGAAAATGCTCAGAATGAATATTATCTTACTGATATTCCAAAGATTTTATTGGAAAAAGGGGAAAAAATATCTACTCATAGCATTTACAATACAGAAGAAATATATGGTGTGAATACAATAGAAGATCTTATTTTTTGTGAAAAAGTGCTTAAAGCTAGAGAGTAAAGATAGTACAAAAATAATACGAACTTTTAATTTCTTAAAATTATAATTGTTAAATAAAAAAGAAGGACTATTTATTCTAGGTTTTTACACTTAGTAAAAAGCAGGAATAATAGTCCTTCTATAGAAATAAACTTGTAAAAATTAAAATTTATGTTATAATGATAAAGCATCTAATAATACTAGAGAATTTAGGTGCAGGAGTGTGTAGCAAATGGCAAAAGATTCTTATAAATTGATAGCACAAAATAAAAAAGCTTGGCATGATTATTTTATTGAAGAAAAATTTGAAGCGGGTATTGCACTGCATGGTACAGAGGTAAAGTCTTTACGTCAAGGAAAGTGTAGCTTAAAAGAAAGCTTTATTAGAATCTTAGACGGAGAAGCCTTTGTTTATAATATGCATATCAGCCCCTATGAACAAGGAAATATCTTCAATAAAGATCCTTTGCGAACAAGAAAACTACTCCTTCACAAAAGAGAAATTAATAAATTGCAAGGTGCAGTTAGTGCACAAGGATATACCATTGTTCCTTTAAAGGTATATCTAAAAGGAAGTTTGGTTAAGCTAGAACTAGGCCTTGCTAAAGGGAAAAAGCTATATGATAAGCGCCAAGATATTGCCAAAAAAGATCAACGTAGGGAAGCGGAGAGGCAATTTAAGGTGCAAAATTTATAGTCGTCGTATAAGCTGTAAAACTGATTTGATCTATATCAGCGTTTCCATATAAGGGGGCGTACTGGTTTCGACGGGGATCAGAGAAGCTAAAGAAGCCATTCGCAGAATTCTGGGGCTGCGTCACCAACCTAGAAACTTAAACTTAAACGCTGAAGACAATTTAGCATTTGCTGCTTAATTAAAGCAGCTGTCTACTTTCAGACTCCCGCGACTGAAAGCTAGACACCGATCAGCGGGGCACTTTGCCTCTTAAGCTTTGCGGAGGTAAAAGAACTCATGAAGCTACCGAATTCCAAAGCTTGTCGTTAAGCGCTGGGATAAGGGAATAAAAAAGTAGCGACTGTAATGGGAGAGTCTTTAGTGGACGGATTTTCGGACAGGGGTTCGATTCCCCTCGCCTCCATCTTTAAGCCATAATAGGTTTATTAAAAAAGGATGACTTCTATGTCGTTCTTTTTTGTATTTATGCATTTTACATAAATAGATATAACCTTTTAAATTCAACCCCCATATGTAGATAT
>JAAZLH010000183.1 GCA_012799415.1 Candidatus Epulonipiscium sp.
CTGAAAAAGTCATTCTTGAAGACTTTAAGGAATATGATATTGAAACCATGGTACTACCCCTTCCTAATTTTGAGGGTACAATACCCCATGCAGTGCAACAAGGGGCGGGTATGGTCGTTGTCAAATCTGATAAAAATAGAGAATATGCTTCCGTTGAGTTTTTAAAATGGTTTACAGATAAAGAAAGAAATATTAAGTTTTCCATAGAATCGGGATATTTGCCTGTTAAAAAAGAATCTAGCAGTATTGATGCTATAGGGGAATATCTTAATAAAAATAATGAACATGATATTACAAAGCAATTAAGGACTTTACTACCAGTAGCGACAAAACAAGTATCAAGCTATGAACTATATACAAATAAGGCATTTAAAAAGGGAACAGATGCAAGGATGATTTTGACAAGATCCTTGATAGAAAAATCAAAATCAGATAGAGATAAGATAGTTAATTTAATAGAGAATGGGTATAGCAAAGATGAGGCATTTAAGGAATTTATAACAGAGGACAATTTTAAGCAATGGTTAACAAAGTTTAAAGGAGATTTAGAAAAAATAATTAATTAATGTAGAAATGAAAAAAGGTGAAGCTATGACAGTACATAAGATACAATTTAATCGCAATTCAATAATAGTAAGGCTTCTGTTACCTATGCTTGTAGTATTACTTCTGCAGTCATTATTATTTGCGGAGACCATTTTTCATGGAGGTGTAATAGCTGAACTAAATAACAATGCAATGGATATATTAAATGAACGTGTTTTTAGAAGAAAAGGTTATTTAGAGAATGATATTTTACAAAGATGGACAAATTTCTCAAAGTTTGAATATGATGTCCAAGAAAAAATGAAGTCTTTTTTATTGGAAAGAGATATACAATTTAGTGAATTACAAAGCAATCAAGATTTAATAACAGAGTTTCTAGTGGAGAGTGTTGATTATACTGTTGCAGCCCTTAGGCAACATATGGTTACTGGAATTTTTATTGTTTTACAAGGAAAAAATGAGATAAGGTATCCAGGGATTTATTTTAGAGATTTAGATCCATTATTTAATCCCAATGATAATTCTGACATTTCCATGGAAAAAGGACCATCATCAATAGCAAAAACAAGTGGGATTTCCTTGGGCAGAGATTGGACACCCCAATTTATATTAGCAGAAGATGATGATTCATCTAACTTTTTTTATAAACCTTATAAAATAACTAAAGCATATCCAGATAGCAAATTTAGTGATCTAGGTTATTGGAGCAAACCATTTAGACTTAGTCAGTATGATATGGAAGTGATAACATACTCAATTCCCCTTATAAATGATGATGGAGAATCCTATGGTGTTATTGGTATAGAATTGACTACAGATTATTTACGCAAAATCTTGCATTATGATGAAATTATAGAAAATAGACAAGGCTCCTATGTTTTAGGTATAAATAGTGAAGATGATATGGTTTTTGAAAATGTTGTTTCTAGTGGTTCTATTTTAAAAACAATAATAGGAAATGACAAAAAATTAGTCTTTAATAAAGAGGCCAAGTATAATAAAATATATGAATTAAGATCTAGCAGATCTGAAACTAAAACTGTATATGGATCCATTCATAATTTAAATTTATATAATAGGAACTCCCCCTTTGAGAAGGATAAATGGGTATTAATTGGTATTGTAGAGGAAGACAATTTACTAAAGGCAGCAAAACAAGTAAAATTCGCGGTGATTATAGCACTTATAATATATTTGATAATAGGAGTAATAGGGATAATATTGGCTGGAATGATATTTGTAATGCCAATTAAAACATTAGTGAAAAAATTAAGCAATAGTAATCCTCAAGAAGTTATCACATTAGAAAAGATAAATATTACAGAAATAGATAACTTGGCATATGCCATTGAGGTTTTAAGCAGTAAGGTATCCGACTCTGCGTCCAAATTATCCCAGATTATTGGTATGGTAAATATACCAATAGGTGCTTTTGAGCATAGCTTGGATGAGGACAAAGTTTTTTGTACAGATGGCTTTTTTAATATTATAGGCATGGAAAGGTATAATACGGATACACAATACATTGATTATATGGATTTTTATAATATATTAGAAATCATACAAAACTATCCAGAAAATAACTTGGAAGATATATACCGTTATGTGAAAAAGGATAATTCAATTATATGGATTCGTTTAAATATACAGGAAACCCATGGGAAAGTCCTAGGAATTATTGAAGATGTGACTGATGAAGTTATGGAAAAACGTAAGATTGAATATGAAAGAGACCATGATTTGCTCACTCATCTTATTAACCGTCGTGCATTTCGGATACAGGTAAAGAAACAAATGAAGGAAGAATTGAAAATAGCAGCATTTGTTATGTGGGATTTAGATAATCTAAAATATATTAATGATACTTATGGTCATGATTATGGCGATCAGTATATTAAAACTGCTGCTGAAATTTTAAGTGAGATTAGCTTTTGTAATGGGGTTGTTTCCAGAATGTCTGGGGATGAATTTTTGGCTTTTATATATGGATACGAAGGTAAAGATGAAATAAGAAATATTATAAATAAAATGCAGGAGAATTTGTACAATACAACTATATGTATGCCCGACAACAATATAATACGTATCAGAGCTTCGGCTGGTATAGCATGGTATCCTGATGACTCAGATGATTACTACGAATTAATCAAGTACTCTGATTTTGCCATGTATGAGATTAAAAATACTATAAAAGGAAATATTGGTGAGTTCGATAAAGAAGTTTATAATAAAAAATCCTTCCTATTACATAGTCAAGAGGAACTAAATCGTTTTATTGACGAGGAATTAGTAGAATTTGTATTCCAGCCTATTGTAGATGCTAAAAATGGAAGTGTATTTGCATACGAGGCCTTAATGAGATCTAAAATAGAAACATTAAAATCACCTTTAGATATAATAAGATTGGCACGTTCTCAATCAAAATTACATGCTATTGAAAAATTAACTTTTTTTAAGGCTATGGAAGCCTTCAAACACCATGAAGAGGACTTTGGAAATGCTAGGATTTTCATTAACTCCATTCCAAATCATATATTGTCTAAAAAAGATTTGCAGGTTTTTGAAGAAAAATACAAAACAGATTTAAATCGGTTGGTAATCGAAATTATTGAAAGTGAACAACTAGACGACAAAATTACAAGGAAAAAACAAGATATGATTACAAAATGGAATAGTAGTATAGCATTAGATGATTTTGGATCGGGATATAATAGTGAGATTGCCCTATTAGTTCTTTCTCCATCTTTTATAAAGATTGATATATCAATTATCAGAGGAATTGATAGAGATAGAAACAGACAAAAACTTTTAAACAACCTTTTATCCTATGCAAAAGACAGAAATATTAAGGTTATTGCTGAGGGTGTAGAAACTAAAAAAGAAATGGATACATTAATTAAATTTGGTGTTGATTATTTGCAAGGATATTACATAGGTAGACCTAATAAAATTCCACAACAAATATCAGAGAAAATAGTAGAGGAAATCTATGCAGGAAATATGATATAATAGACAATGATTTAATGGACTAATAAAAAAATAAAAGTCAAAAACATCTAGGGAGGAATTTTTCTTGAAGGAAAAACTAAATTTTCAACAAAATTTATTGATAGGCTCACTGCTATTTGGATTATTCTTTGGAGCGGGGAACTTGATTTTCCCTGTGCAAATGGGACAAGCATCGGGAAGTCATGTTATATTGGCTACTATAGGGTTTTTAATTACTGGTGTAGGATTGCCCATGTTGGGGATTGTTGCATCAGCCCTTTCAGAAAGTGAAAGTTTATTCGATATGGCAAGACCGGTTAGCTCAGGTTATGCAGTATTTTTGACTTGTGCATTGTATTTGACCATAGGTCCATTATTTGCTATACCCCGTACAGCTACTGTTGCATTTGAGGTAGGGATGAATCCTTTTATTGCTAAGGAATATTTAAGATTAGGGCTTCTAATTTTTTCATTAATATTTTTTTCTATAACACTATATTTTTCTCTAAGACCAGGACGAATTTTGGATTGGGTGGGCAAATATCTTACTCCTATATTTTTAGTGCTTTTATCCATCTTATTGATTGCAACGTATGTGTCACCTATGGGACAAATAAATCAATATCCACCTA
>JAAZLH010000184.1 GCA_012799415.1 Candidatus Epulonipiscium sp.
CTATTTTCTTAATATCTTTTCCATTGGTTTCCCCTTAGCTAACTCATCAATTAATTTATCTAGTTGACGAATCTTTTGCATAAGCTCATCTTCTATTTCTTCAATCCGATAGCCACATATAACACCCTTAATGAGGGAAATATTTTCATTGATTTGTGGAGCTTCTGCAAAAAAGGTTTCAAAGTCAACTTCTTTGTCCAGCTGTCTCTGTAAGGTCACCTCATTATATCCTGTCATCCAAAAAATTATCACATTTACTTCAGCTTGCGTTCTTCCTTTTCTTTCTGCCTTTTGCACATACAGTGGGTATATATCCTTAAAAGGGGTTGTGAAAATTCTCATGTTTTTCATTTCATTACCTCCAATATTGATTGGCAATGCACTGCCATGTACTCATAAAAGTATAAACTTAATGGCTTTATTCCGTAAAAAAAATTCAATTGCCTCTGTCAATGCTTACAATCTCAAAATTGCCGCCCCCCAAGTCTTTAACGTATAAAATTCGGAATAGCCCGTCAAATATACCTTTGCCGGAAATGCCATCTCCCAGCGCGGAATATCCTTCGGCGGCGGTGGTGATGCCATAATGAACATTCACAATATAATCATACATCTCCCTATCACCTGCCGCCATATCCACTGCCAGAACTGTAACACTATTTATGATATAATCTACAATTCTCTCCGTTTCAGATACATTATCCTCTTTATAGCTGTTCAGCCATTGAATGGCGGCAACCTCGCCAATAACCTGTGCTGGCTCATCGGGTTTTACCCAAAATCTAACCTCATTTGTCATTGAATATTTGAAAGGCCTAGCAAGTTGATCAAAAGATTTGATAAGCTCAGAATAAAGCTCATCAGAAAGTACACTATACCTTCCTTTTATACCAGACTGCAAAACTGCTCTATCATCCTTTAGCAAATAGGCATAATAATCTTGCGTTTCATTTGTTTCTAAATATGTTTGACGAATTAGATAGCTTTCCTCTAGTGTATTGATATCAATGCCTTCCCATACTGCAGATTTAGCCATATAGTCCATGACAATCGCTTCCGCTAGCTGTTTCTCGTTTTTAAGAGAGTAATCGTGCAATATCTCACCATTTTTCCCGAGTTTCGCGATGCTATATTGTACAGAAACTGTTCCTGCCGTATAAAAGTGGATTAACTCTTGCAGCTTTTCGGGGCTTTCGGCATAGTCACGAACATCACAGCCTACCGTAAAATCCGCCCACTCACGGCCATTAATAAATCCAACCTCACGGTTACCGTCTGTTAGTACAGCACGAATCCCCTCCGCGTTATCAACTAAAGCAAGCAAGAGCAATGCATTTTTTCTGAACAGATCAGCGATAGAAGTATTTTCCGTATCATATTTTTCAAGTATTTCCGTTGGCACTGAATATACAATTTCAATATCGTATGGCTGCTTGGAGGTATGAAGTTTAAAATGATCATACTCTGCCCCCTCTGGTACAGGTAATAAACCAATCAGCTTACTGACAGCAGAGTTATCCCCAACATATTTTGTATGAGCCTTCCATAGTTCTTCGGCAGAGCCAACCTCCCTAATCTGCGTTACGCTCCCAAGCTGTCGCTCAAAAAATTTTTTAACTTCTTTAGGCTTTTTCAATCGATAAAAAGCGCTGGGCTTTACATCATTGTCCACCCATACAATGGAAAAATCATCGTTAAAATTAAAGTATGCATTGTAGACCGTCCCATCATTTCCAAAGCCTTCGTATACCAAATGGATTTGATTAATGCTGTTCTGATCGCGGTTCCATGATAAAGTAACTTCTTTTTTATCTACTTTTAGTTCCTTTATAAAATCAGCAAACTCTGGTACCTTTGCTGATGAAAAGTCCATCACCTGATCACCAGCGATTAGTCTCCCATAGATGGATGCATCCAGAGTTTCGGGTAAAAAATACACAGTTTTTGCATCCAGCAAACGCACGTTATGAACAGGGTTTGCCAACAGGCCAACTACTATGATTACAACGGCAATCACTGCCACCACAACCATCCAAAAAGTAGGTTTTTCATATTTCAGGACATTTTTTATTCTATCCTTGGTATCCCCTTCACCAAAAGCAAGAGGTGTGCCGCCGATGATACGCCTCCCGGTGGCAAGGGTTAACAGCGAGGATGAATACTCTTTCTTCACATCATTGCCAAGCTGTTTAATTACCGTTTCATCACAGGCCATTTCCATGTCTCTACCACTAGCAAAATACGCCACCCATACCAGAGGGTTGAACCAGTGCAGACACAGCACAAAAAATGATAGTATCTTTATCAAATGGTCAAACCGCCTGATATGCGTCTGCTCGTGCAATAGGATGTATTCCTTTTCCGCATCCGTAAGTGCTGTCGGTAAATAAATTTTGGGACGAACAATGCCCATAACAAAAGGCATATCTAATTGTTCTGCAAGATAAATGTTATCCTTTTCATGGACGGCCTGTTTGAGGCATTTTTGTAACTTCTTCAGAGAAATAATGCTGTACATTAAAAAAATGGCAATGCCCAAAAGCCAAATGATGGTGCCGATGAAAATCCAAATTTGTAGAGGATTTATACTGGCGTAAGGAGTTGCAGCAGGCAGCAGTTGATTTACAGTATGATTGATTGCCGGGATGCCTGTATCTATTGTAGGTATGGTCTCATAGGTAATTTCTTGTGAAATCGGGTTTGCCTTTGCAGGCAAGAGGCTAAATACACTCTCAAAACTAAAGGGGCAGATCAGACGAAACAGTACAACACTCCAAAGTGCATAGGAGAAAACCTTGGGTGATTTTTTGAGCAATAGCCTTGCAAGAAGCACAAATAAAATCACAAAGCTTGCAGTAAAGCTCATATTAAGAATCTGCAAGAATATTTTTTCAGGCATTGCTACCCCTCCTTATGCCCATCGATGAGCTTCTGTATTTCACTTATTTCTTTTTCACTTAACTTATTGCGGCGGGTAAATGCTGCAATAAATTGTGGTAAAGAGCCGTCAAAAGTATCTTTGAGAAACTGCTCTCCCTGTCCTGCTTGGAAATCACTCTTAGACATCAATGCAGATACTATACTATTTTGATTTTGAAACAGCCCACGTTCACATAAGCGCTTTAGCATGGTATAGGTGGTAGTGCGCTTCCAGTCAAATGCCTCGGCACATAATTCAGTAAGGGTGCGAGAACTAACTGGCTCATGCTCCCAAATTAGGTCGGCAAAGCGCTGCTCCATTTCACCAAGTTTATATTGTTTCATAAGATAAACCTCCTGTCGTATGTCATTAGACTAACCTTAGTCTAACACCATTAGACAACAGTGTCAATATGATGATTTTATCATTCCAACCAAGAAGAATGGCGCAATAGACTACCCTAACAAAAATATCCCCTAAACCTAAGTCCAGGGGAACAAAAACATGTCTACACATTAGTCTTAATGCATTTATAGCTTTAATTTATTTGATTTTCACATATGATATTTAGCCAGTTTACAATCCGTTAAATGGACAGAATATAAATAATATATATTGATTTATCTTATAAAAGCCTCCTTGTCTATAACGATACAAGGAGGCCATAAAACTCAGTTCACCACTTCAAAGTTAACATAATAGGTATTCGTATCATAGTCACCCGAACCCCTAAAATCCATAATCTCTTTGCCTATTCTGTAATTACCAGCAGAAAGCTTACCATATAACTCTGTCCAGTTCACCTTCCATTCTATGATGCTATTCGTGGGTATAATCCAAGCCTCTCCTGTCCAAGCTCGTTCATATTTTGAGGGCAACATTTCTACGGGTACCCACTGATTGTCTATTCGTACTTCCAACCAATAAGGACTGCCCGTTTGCAAATCTCCTGTTGGTTGCCCACCTGACTGATTGCATACCAATGTCAACCCCGAAGAAGTGATTTTGGTAGCAGTTAATTGGATACCCCAAGTATCTATAGTTTCTTTTTCAAATCTTATCCACTTTTCATTCATGTAAATATCAATGCTGTTTCCATCTACATACTGATAACCATAGCCATCTCCAAAATTGGACTGATTATCTTGGATTGGGATTTTAGAGCCATCTACTGTTGAAGAGATTTCCCCATCCATCACGCCACACCTACCCTCAATATCGCTTTCACAGCCTGTATCAAGGTATAATTCGCCATTAACCATTACCATAGGACGCCTATCCCATACAATTTCGTCGGTGCCTTTTATCTTCTCTTCATTGGTGCCCACAACAGGTTTAGAATGTCCATCACTTCCTGGAGCTGGAGCATTTTGCCCACAAGCTACCAACAGCAAAGCCATATAGGTTATGACTGTAAGTAATAATGTGTACTTTTTCATATCTGGTCCTCCTAGTGAAGAGTTTTAATTGAGGGTTACTTCTTATTTGTTCGTTTATTCTCAATCATAATAAATCCTCCCATTATTGCAACTGCTAAAATGCTGCCTAATTCTGAAAAGCCATTCATAAGGTCATGGCCAAAAGCGGCTCCTATACAACCAACAATAATAGTTGCTAAAATTGCTAAGATGATCATCTTTCTTTACCTCCATTTAATTTATATTAACATAAATAATATAAATTTCTTTATTTCACACTTTACATATTGCATCTTAAATGCAAATAAGAATTATGCTTATATAAAGGAATAATAGACATATGCCCCCTAAGATCATATTCATATCCTTACCTAAAAACTAAAATATGATTATCCCTCTTGAACCTCTTTATCCGAATAATCAACAACAATTTTTTTGCATTTTTTGCAAATCCACGCCGAAAAAACAAAGTCTCTAAATGTATTATTTTCCAATAAAATCTCTCCTTGTTTTGGAAGCAAAGATACTTTATGTTGATTTTTTACCCACGCTACTCTCCGCATTCCCTGTAAAAAACCTTGCTCCATTTCATTATTACAAAAAGGACACTTCATAACCACACCTCCTCGTTTTGATCTCCGTGTTATAAATGGATTAAATTTTTTATATCCTAACTAAGACTCAAAATGATATTCGTTTAGCCATCCCTACAAATTCGAATTTATCTAATTACTTGTAATAATTCATTTAGCGATTTAATCTCAATAAAATTTTTATTATTAATATCCATGTCATGTTTTCGGTTTATAAAAACTGGTGTAAAACCAAAATTTTCAGCACCTAAAATATCAGCTTCAAAGTTATCCCCAATAAAGTAAGTTTGTTCCATTTTATGGTAGTATCATGCTTTTTAATATCATCAAATACAATTTCAAATAAATCTCTATGCGGCTTCCTTATCCCATAATCTGCACTAAAATGTATATTAACAAAATATTTATCTAAATCATATTGGTTAATGAATTTTTTCATTACATTTTTCTTAAATATGGAATTACTTAATAAGTAAACTGGAATTCCTAACAACTTAAGTTGCTCTAAGATAGAAATAGTGTCATTAAATAATTCAACAGTATTTATTTCAAGTGCATAATTAAATAAAATTTCTTCTAGATTATACCTCACTTTAAAACCATATTTATTTTTAGGCTGACAAAAATTATACCAGCACTTACCATTTAAAGTTTAACATACCCCAATTTAAAAGTTAAGGGGATATAAATTGAAAAAATAATCCTATCGAAAGAAAAATCAATACTACCTCTCTTAGAGCTATATCTCCAACCCGTTCAATTATGCACTTAACCTCTGTTACATCTAAAAAAACTACAATTATCTTCTCAACCAGCTATTCCAGCCTATTCCTTCGCTATCAAAGTTATCGTCTCAATATGGGCTGGGATGAAGAGATGATACTGGGATTTCTACATCCCCTATAATAATTGCTGAAATATCCTCTGGTTTAATAGGCCCATTTTCTAATAAAGATATATGTTTATATACATGCCTACCTTCATTATCCCCTCCTGCACCACCTGCCCCTTGTAGTACATAATTACCATTTGATAATTTGATTTTTATATATTCATCCTCTTCAAAATCACGTAAAGTAAGGTCTTCTAAACTTCCATCATCACTACTAAAGTAAAGTGTGATATCTAAAGGTGAACAGTAAATAGCATCTAAACGTGCAACCCCTCCAGCATAAAGAAATTCTTGATTAACATCATATTCCCTACCTATGTCTTTGTAATCTAATGGTACTGTCAACTCCCAGGTTCCTTTGTTAAACAAATCCATAAATCCTAAATTGATTTTCTCAAATTTAACGTGTAAGTCTTTTCCGTTTATATTTTCTAAGTGCTCTTTGCTATCCCTATTTCTTGTTTTTCCGTATTTAACCATAAACTGGACTTTATTGTCATTGAGATTATCATCATAAAGAGCATAGAAACTCATACTACCTAATATTCCTTCAGATGGGTCTTCTCCAACATATTGTTCAATTTTTCTAAAGCCAAAACTTGTTCTTCCTTCTTCCTCTTGCACTTTCAACTTCTTCCCATCATCCCTTGAAAGCGTAAAAACAACATAAATATTCTGATTATCCCCATATACAGAATTTGCTGTAATTGTATAGCCATTACTGGAAGTGGAAATATCGATATCACTAGCTTCCTCAGATATAGACCATTGATAAATTTTATTAGAAAACTCTTGATGTTTGGAGTTAACTGCATATGCTGTAATGCTGATTATCATAATTAAACATATAAAG
>JAAZLH010000185.1 GCA_012799415.1 Candidatus Epulonipiscium sp.
TAGTGGGGGAAGCCAGTAATGGTACGGAAGGATATCATATCATTAAACAAACCATGCCAGATGTAGTGATAAGTGATATAAAGATGCCTTTTTGTGATGGAATAACAATGTTAAAAAATCTGAGGGGGGAAGGTATTAATTGTAAGTTTATACTCCTTACAGGATATGCTGAATTTGAGTATGCCAAAGAAGCAATTCGATACCAAGTAGAAGACTATATACTAAAACCTATGATAGTAACTGATATTCTTGAGGTGCTAGAAAAAATAAGGACCAAATCGAAAAAGAGAGAAGAAGAATTTCTCATACAAGATCAAATTAGGGAATATTTACGAATGAAAAGAGGAGACATTAATGATATTATGAATAATATTAAAAATTATTTTAACTCTCCAGATATCCCTATACTATATACATTAATTTATATATCTAATATCTTTAAAGAAAGAAAAAAGAGTATATTGGAGATCATTAATGAATTTTGTAAAAAGAATGTATCGCAATGGATTATTGTAGATATGGAGGAACAAAAGATTTTTATAATAAGCAAGGATCATGAAAGGGATGCTTCAGCTCAATTCCTAATCAATCTTAATAAGCTTCTTAATTCTAATTTTAAAAAGGGAATAGGGGTGTTATACACATATAAATCCTGTGTAGATACCCTAATACAAGACTATAAAACTTTAGAAGAAAAACTACCTTACCTTTTATCAATGGGGACCAACGATCCTTTATGTATAGAAGAGATTAATATACAGAAAAAAGTAAAGGAAAATAAGATAGTCCAATTAGAAAAAAGTTTTACCGAAGAGCTATATAACCAGAATTATCAACAATGTATGAATATTATAGATCTGTTAATAGAAAAGTTGAAGAATATAGGTATGATCCTGAAGAAATATTACATGTTTTTCATTCCTTATTTATTCAACTTAATCAGCATATGAAAACATTTCAAAGCAATACATCCTTCCTTTTATATAATAAATTAATAGGGGAGTTATCAGTAGGAAAAACTGAAAAGGATATAATAGCACCATTTGAAAAAATATTGAAATTATTAGAAGAAGAAAAAAAGCTAGCGAAACCATATTCCCTTCTTATACAAAAGACAATGAGTAAAATTAATAAGAACTATATGAATCCCATCTCTTTACAAGGCATTGCAGATTCTCTAGGGGTAACACATATCTATTTAAGTCAATTATTTCATAAAGAAGTGAAGAAAAGTTTTAAAGAATATCTTATTGATGTTCGCATGAAACAAGCAGAAAAATTATTAAAAACTACTGATTTAAAAGTCTATGAAGTGGCTTTACAGGTGGGGTATAGTGATCCACGGTATTTTTGTACGCAGTTTAAAAAGTATATAGGATTATCTCCCGCAAGGTATCAACAATCAAAATTAGAGCCGTGATAGATAAAAAATAGAAACCAAGAGGCGGATAGTATCAATTCTTTGATTATTAGCATTTGACAAGAATTAAAAAAAGGAGTATTCTTTAATTGGCAAATGCCAATAATAAAATCCTTTTATTGGATTAACTAAAATGAGGAGGAATTGCTAATGAGGATTGCAATGTCAGCAACAGGAAAAACAAAGGATGATTTGTTGGATGTACGGTTTGGTCGATGTAATTATTTTTTGATCTATGATACGGAAAGTGAAGAAATAGAAGTGATAGAAAATCAAGGCCAAGTGTCAGGAGGTGGAGCTGGGATTGTAGCTGCACAACAATTGATCAATGAAAAAGTAGATATGCTTATTACAGGAAATCTTGGCCCCAATGCCTTTGCTATAATGGATAAAGCCAATATAAAAGTGTACCAAAGTGAAAGCATGCCTATATCATCTGTTTTAGGAAAACATGACAAGGGAGAATTGAAAGAATTAAAAGAGGCTGGACCTTCTCATTATGGCATGGGACCCAGATTTAGGGGAGGAAATTAATTTGAATATAGCCGTATTAAGTGGAAAAGGAGGAACGGGAAAAACTACTATTTCCGCTAATTTAGCACTAGCACTACAAGGGAATTATATTGATGTAGATGTAGAGGAACCTAATGGATTTTTGTTTTTAAAGCCTCAAATAGACCATAGAGAAGAAGTTCTAGTAAACTATCCTATGATTCATAAAGATCAATGTAAGTCTTGTGGAAGATGTGTAGCGATCTGTCAATTTAATGCCTTAGCCCAAGTGGGAAAAGAAATTTTGGTTTTTGAAAAGCTATGTCATGATTGTGGAGCATGTAAAATCGTCTGCGAAGACCAAGCTCTAACCTATGGGCAAAGATCCATAGGACAAATTGAAAGAGGGATAGGGAACTCCATTCATTGTAGCCGAGGAATCTTAGAAGTAGGAGAACCTATGGCCATACCTGTCATCCGACAATTACTTAAAAATAGCGGAGAAGGAACGAATATTATGGATTGTTCTCCAGGAACATCTTGCAATGTAGTACAGTCCTTACGATATGCAGATAGAGCTATCTTAGTAACAGAACCGACTGCTTTTGGACTTCATGATTTAAAGAGGGCAGTAGCACTTTTAAGAATGTTTCTCACTCCTTTTGGAGTTATTATTAATAAAGAAAAGCAAGAAGAAAATCAAATTCGACAGTATTGTCAAAAGGAAAATATAATCATAATCGGAAGCCTGCCTTATCGAAAAGAAATAGCTACAGCGTATTCAAAAGGAGAAATGCTTTACCATCATCCACAGTATAAACAGGATTTTGATCAAATAGCAAAAAGGGTAAGGGAGGTTTTTCTATGGAATTAGTGATTTTAAGCGGCAAAGGAGGGACGGGAAAGACAACCATTGGGGTAGCCTTAGCCCAACTTGCACAAGAGGTAGTAGGAATTGATTGTGATGTGGATGCGGCGAACATGTATCTTTATTACCAAGGAGAAGATATAGAAAAACAAAAGTTTTATAGTGGTAAAAAAGCCGTTGTTCATGAGAGTCAATGTACCCAATGTGGGCAATGTCAAGAAGTTTGTCATTTTGGTGCCATACAACAAGGGAAAATTGATCTTTTTGCTTGTGAAGGTTGTGGAGCTTGTACCCTTGTATGTCCCCAGAAAGCCATTGCTCTTGTGGATGAAAAAGCAGCCCAGGTTTTTGTTACCCAATTAGAAAAGGGGATGATTTTGTCAAGGGCAGAAATGGAAATTGGTAGTGACGGATCAGGAAAACTGGTGACTCAACTTCGAACAAATGGGCGAAAGTTTTCAAAAAATAAAAAAGTAATCATTGTTGATGGCTCTCCAGGAATTGGTTGTCCTGTCATTGCATCTATGACAGGAAGTGATGCCGTATTATTGGTTGCAGAACCTACCTTATCCGGATTAGAAGATATAAAACGTGTAATCACTTTATGCGAACATTTTCAACTCTTGACATTGGTTTGTATTAACAAGTATGATATGAATGAAGAGATTAGTAGGAAGATAGAAAGTTTTGTTCATCAAAAACAACTAAAGATAGTAGGGAAAATCCCTTATGATGAAACAGTGATTCAGTCTATCAATGAATTAAGCCCTATTGTAACATACGAAAATAGTATAGCCGCAAAGGCCATTGAAGATATGTGGGAAAAAATAAAAATAAAATTAGGAGGAATGAAAAATGAAAGTAGCCATTGCAAGTGAAGGAAAACAAGTAAGTGGACATTTTGGTCATTGTGAAGGGTTTACCATTTATGAAATTGAAAAGGCTCAGGTTGTAAATAAGAACTTTGTAGAAAATCCAGGTCATCGTCCTGGATACCTTCCATTATTTTTAAAGGAAAAGGATATTGACGTTATTATAGCCGGCGGTATGGGAGAAACAGCACAGCAACTATTTGGTGAAAATGACATGGAAGTCATTGTAGGAGTACAAGGATTTTGCGATA
>JAAZLH010000186.1 GCA_012799415.1 Candidatus Epulonipiscium sp.
AGGTTACGGCTCATCTATTAGATGATGAGATGCTTAATTTCTTAAAAGGAGTTAAGGAAGGCTTATTCCAATTTGAAATAGGAGTACAGTCTACTAATATGAAGACACTGGAGGCTGTTGGTAGGAAAACCAATCTATCTAAATTAAAAAAAGTAACAGAGGAGATAAAAAGCTATAACAATATACATCAGCATTTAGATTTAATTGCAGGATTGCCAGGTGAAAGTTATGAAACATTTAAAAAGTCCTTTAATGATGTATATTATTTGCAACCAGAAAAATTGCAACTTGGATTTTTAAAATTACTGCGTGGATCAGGTTTGCGACAGGATGCCCAAAAATATGGGCTTGTTTATCAAGAACAAGCACCTTATGAAATTTTATATACAGATGACTTGTCTTATGGAGAATTACTACAGCTTAAAATGATTGAAGAAATGGTAGAGATTTATTACAATGGCGGTAAGTTTTTAAATAGCATGCGTTATTTAGGCTATTATTTCCCCACCCCTTTTCAAATGTATGAGGCCCTTTCCATCTATTGGGAAGAACAAAACTATCATGCCATCCAACATAACAAATACCAACTCTATAAAATTTTATTCGATTTCTTTCAACATACACAAGAACGAGTAGATGTAAGCCAATTTAAAGAAGTCTTACTATTCGATATGTACTTACAGGAAAATGTAAAGACAAGATCAGAGTGGAATAATCCAAGCATAGATCCAATGGACAAAGATAAAATTCGTGATTTTTTTAAAGATGAAGGGATTATTTCGACTTATTTGCCTCAATTAGTAGGTTATAACTCTAGACAAATTAGCCGTATGGCACATATTGAAATTTTTCAATATGACTGGATAGATTGGATGCAGCAGCAAGAAAATCAGATGCCTATGAAGAAAAAAACGGCTATATTATTTAATTATCATGATCGGAGTCATGTTTTAGGACAAGCTGCTTGCTACAAAGTCGAATTGATTTAAGTATTAAACCTATAAAGCTAAAAAAAGTGATTATTTCCCACAAGATATCATCATTACCCAGGAAATATCATTATTTCCCAGGTAATACCACAATAGATGAAAAAGCTATTAAAAGATTAGCGTAGCACAAATAGTATCAGCAGAAGGGAGTAAAAATATGTCTATAGAAGAACGAGTGCAAATTATTTTATCTTTATTAGATGAGCATTATCCAAGAGATGTGAAATGTTTTTTAGATTATGAAACTCCGTGGCAACTACTCATTGCCACTATTTTAAGTGCCCAGTGCACAGATGATCGTGTTAATATTGTGACAAAAACTTTATTTGCTAAATATCCTTCTGTGAAACATTTTGCAGAAGCCAGACAATCTGAATTAGAGCAAGACATTTATTCCACAGGATTTTATCGTAACAAAGCAAAAAATATTATCGCTTGTTGTCGTTTACTATTAGAAAATTATAATGGAAAAATTCCAAGTGATATTGATGAATTAACTCAATTGCCTGGAGTAGGTCGAAAAACAGCAAATGTGGTTAGGGGAAATATTTATGGAATTCCAAGTATTGTAGTAGATACTCACGTAAAACGGGTTTCTTATCGATTACAGTTTACGCCAAATCAAGATCCAGTAAAAATCGAGTTTGATCTTATGGACTTATTACCTGAGTCTCATTGGATACGCTATAACACTCAAATTATTGCTCACGGACGTAAAATATGTAAATCACAAAAACCTAAATGTGAACAATGTTTTCTTCTTCCTCATTGTCCTTATGGTCTAGAACTAAAAAACCATGTTTAAAAATCAAGAAAATGGCATATAGTAAGGACAAATCGTCGGAAGGACTGATGTCATGGATCTACGTTCATATATAAAGACAATAGGTATTGGCATTATTACAGGGTTTGTAAATGGTTTTTTTGGTTCTGGAGGAGGAATTATCGTAGTTCCAGCTTTAGAAGGCATGATGAAGTTTGAAAAACATGAAGCACACGCGACGGCTATAGGAGTCATTTTGCCTTTATCTATTTTAAGTGCCATACTTTATATGCGAAACGGATCATTGCCTAAAGGATATCTTAGTTGGATTACATTAGGGGGAGCAGCAGGTGGCTATATAGGGGCCAAATGTTTGCCCAAAATATCAACTCCATGGTTGCATAAAATTTTTGGTGTTGTAATGATTATAGCTGCTGTTCGGATGATAGGTCTATGAAACTAATACTTATCTTTATCGGATTATTATCAGGAATTATTAGTGGAATGGGGATTGGGGGAGGAACATTACTGATTCCTGCCCTCACAATATTTATGCATATGGAGCAAAAGGCTGCTCAAAATATAAATTTGCTGTATTTTATTCCTACTGGCCTTATTGCCTTATGGATTCATGCAAAAAGTAAAAGAATACAATGGAAAGCTCTTATAGCTCTCGTGCTAAGTGGCATGATAGGGGCTGTAGGAGGTGTTTTTTTAGCGAGCTATATCAATGGAAATTTTTTGAGAAAACTCTTCGGTTTTTTCTTACTTGTTATGGGGATCATAGAATTTTTAAAAAAAGGAAGTAAAAAAACATCTTAAAAAAGGATTTTTCCTCTTCATGGCGAATATAGATAAAGTAAGGAACTTTAAAATATTCATTAGAGAGGTGAAGAATATGCGCGTAAAACATATTTTGCTTCCTTTAAAAAAACTCATTACTATATCTGCAGATGATACACTTGGACATGCCCTTCAGTTAATTGAGGATAATGGTTACTTATCTTTGCCTGTGCTAGAAGGGGAAGAACTGTTAGGGGTCCTCTCTAAACAATTTATTTTTGAACGGTTTTTTTATGGTGAAGAATCTGATCGAGATATTTATTTACAACGTTCTGTGAGAGAATTAATGGTCACAAAATTACCTGTAATTAAAGAAAATGCTTTGATTGAGCAAGCAGCTGAAAAATTCTTTTTACAAAAATTACGTTTTTTACCTGTTGTTAATGAAGAAGGAAAGTTTATTGGTATTGTAACCCAAAAAGAAATTTTCAAAAAGTTTGTAAAAATTTTTGGTCTTCGTGATATTCGTATTGTTGTTGGAACCTTTGATTTTAAAGGAAGATTAGCAAAACTTACAGAGGTTATTTCTAAATCTGGAGGTAATATTGGTAGTATTATTCAAATGGATACGGAAGTTATGGGGATTCAAGAAGTGGTACTTCGTATCAAAATGGAGAAACCAGATCAGTTACCTAAACTTTTACGTAGACTTCAAGACAATGGATTTTTAGTGAGGGATGTAGAAACAGAAGAGGAACAGGAAAGAAGCAAATGAGTAGAGTAAGAGAAATGCTTCTAAGGCATTATAAAAAAATAGTTTTCATTTTAAGTATTACTACATTAGCTTTGGCAGGACTGTTGCTGTTTCAAATGGATCAATTGATTCATTTGAAACAGCAACCTCTTACTCATAAACAATATATCATAAAGAAAAGGGCTATTCCTGTCATTGGGAGTGAGCCTGAACTTTATATGGATATTTATCCGGGTGATACAATAGAAAAAATAGCAAACAGACTAGAAGAGAAAGATATCATAGTGGCAGATGACTTTCTCTCTTATTTACAAAAAAATGAAATTTACATAAAAGGGAATAAATATAAAAAACAAGACCGCAGATATATTCTAGAAGGATATTTTTTGCCTGGTACCTATGGACTTTTTTATGGGACAAGCCCTCAAGAACTTTGTGAGATTTTTATTGAGCCTTATCTAGAATGGATGAAACAAAAAGGAAATGAACAGGCATTAACCATCGCATCTATTATTGAAAAAGAAGCAGCCATTGATGATGATCGCTATATGATTTCAGGTGTGATTATGAACCGTATAAAAGAGGGCATGAGGTTACAAATTGATGCTACTGTATTATATGCTTTGGGATATCATAAATCTTTAGTGACCTTAGAAGATCTTAAAATCAACTCTCCTTATAATACATATTTAATAAATGGGCTGCCACCAGGGCCTATCTGTACACCGTCTTTTCAATCTTTAGAAGCTGCTTTAGCTCCTAATACCCATTCTTATTTCTTTTATGTTGTAGAAGCTTATGGGAATCCTCAACATATTTTTGCCAAGACCTATGAAGAGCATCTTAGCAATGTAGAAAAATATAAGCAATCAAAGAGGAAATAAGCAATTTAATCCTAATTTATTCTAATAAACTAGATAAGTATGTAGTTATATTTATCATTGTGGGAGAAGAGAACTGGGCTGCTTTTTCTTGGAGGGATTTTAATTTTTGTGGCTGCTTTTTCTGTTTATACAGATCTCCAAGCAATCGATAAATCTGACTCAAATCTGTATCCATATCTACGGCATATTCTAAGATAGATATGGCTTCTTTTTCGTGTCCAGCATTTTGCAAGGATTTTGACCATTCAAAGAGAGATTGTGTAAAGCGGACAAAGTTAGACTCATAATTGGTAAGTATCTCTAAATTAGCAGGGCCATATTGGAGTTTTAGCTCTATATTGCTTTGATCTGCCAAGTTGGACATAGGTAATATAGCCGCCTCTAGCACCCTTTGTTGGGCCTCCCAAATAGGTTGCTTTTTACTGTCGGTAGGTGCATTTTTCCATAAAGGTAAATGATCAATGTCAATGGTTAGGACGGGAAGATCCTCCATGGGTGTCTTACGAACTTTAGAGGCTTCTAATTCTTTCTGCATAAATTGTTCTACATCATCTTTATGATTACTCTTAATGCGACTTAATTTCAATCGATAAACAACAAGAAAAATAATAAATAAAATAAGAATTTTTGGCATATCTTTTCTCCTTTCTAATTCCTTTTCTATTATAATACATTTTAGATATGATATATATAGACTATGACAAATTTGTTTATCTATCTATTTTATGAGCAACCAAAATATGATATACTAATTAAGAAGATATATCAATTTTTCTATGTGTCAAAATGCCTGTTTGTTTGAGGTTTGGAGGAAATGAAAATATGATTCAAGATTTAAATGAAAATCAAAAAAGGGCAGTTCAACATAAAGATGGCCCTATGATGGTACTAGCTGGGCCAGGATCAGGGAAGACCATGGTTATTACCTACCGTCTAAAAAATTTAATACAACAATTTCAAATACAGTCCAACCGAATTCTGGTGATTACTTTTACAAAAGCTGCCTCAGAAGAAATGAGACAACGATTTGATCAAATAGCTAGAGTACATCATATTCAAAGTACAGGGGTATCATTTGGAACTTTTCATGCCATATTTTTTCGAATATTGCGCAGTATCTATGGCTATACCATAGAGCAAGTTCTGCGAGAAGATGAGAAAGAAAATATATTAAGAGAAATTATTCGTGGGCAAAACTTATCCTATGAAGATGAACAAGATTTCTTAACAGAAATAAAGACAGAAATTTCTTTGATGCGTAATGAATTAATGGATATTGCTCACTATCATGCTATGAGCTGTAGTACAGATGTTTTTCGTGATATTGTAAGGCTGTACGAACAGGCAAAACAAGAAATGAGAAAAATTGATTTTGATGATATGATTTGTCTTTGCTATGAGACATTAAAGGCAAACCCGGCTGTACTTACTTGGTGGCAAAATCGGTTTCAATATATTTTAATAGATGAATTTCAGGACATCAATCGGGTTCAATATGAAACGATAAAATTACTTGCGGAACCCCAAAACAATCTTTTTATCGTTGGAGATGATGATCAAAGCATTTATAAGTTTAGAGGTGCAAGGCCTGAGTTTTTACTACAATTTCCTAAAGATTTTCCCAATACGAAAACCATTACTTTAGATATTAACTATAGATCTACCCAAAAAATTCTTCACGCTAGCTATAATGTAATTAAGAATAATAAACAGCGTTATGAAAAAAAGATGAAGACCATTCATGAAAAAGGGCAGATGCCTACAATTATTGAAATTGAAGATTCTCAGGCAGAAGCTATTCTTGTTGCTAATCAGATTCAAAAACTATATCAAAAAGGGATTTCCTTAGAAGAAGTTGCAGTTTTATTTCGTACCAACATTCAAGCCAGATCCTTTATTGATATTTTTTTAGATTACAATCTTCCCTTTTATTTACGTGATGAAACACCTAGTATTTATGATCACTGGATTACAAAAGATATAGAAGCCTACTTTCAATTATGTTATAATATTCACCAAGATGAGTATATACGACGTATCATCAATAAACCGAAGCGGTATATTAGTAAAGGTAGCATTGTAGAGGCTCAAAAAAGAGGTGGCTCTATTATAGATGGTTTGGCTCAAAGTACAGATTTAAAAAATTGGCAGCTCAATAGAATAGAAGAATTACATTTTCATCTACAGCAATTAGAGAAAAAAACTGCTAAAGAAGGAATACGCTATATTAGAAATACCATTGGGTACCATGAATTTCTTGTTGAATACAGTCAATATCGTAGTATTGATATGAAAGGATTACGAGAAGTCATGGATGAGTTACAGGAAGGAGCGAAACCACAACAAAGTATTCAAGATTGGCTTACTCATATTCAAGAGGTCAGATGGGAGTTAGAGCAGCGCAAACATCGTACAAGATCTGCTAGGGAAAAACAACCAGGTATTACATTAAGTACGTTACACGGAGCGAAAGGGTTAGAGTTTCAAACCGTTTTTATTGTAGGTAGCATTGAAGGTGTTATTCCCCATGAAAAAAGCATGACACCCTCTGAATTAGAAGAAGAACGGCGGTTATTTTATGTAGGTATGACCAGAGCCAAAGAGCAACTTTATATTTCATATCCTCAAGTACGTTATGAAGAAAAAACCAATCCCTCTCGTTTTATTGATGAATTAGTAGGCCAGTTACAAGCAGAAGATTTTCAGGTTGGCACAGCTATTAAGCATCGAACTTATGGAGAAGGTATCATAAAAAATAGAAATGATAAAATGATTGATGTGAAATTTAAAAATCAATGGCGGCAGAAAAAAATAGATCTTTATTATTGTTTGCAAGAAAAAATAATTGAATGTATATAATAACAGAAAGGAGAATACGATGTTTGCAAGAAATAAAAAACAACAGCAAAGAATTGCTATTATTATAGCAGGTGTTATGCTTGGTGGCATTGTTATTGGTGCTGTAGCACCTTTCTTTTTCTAGGGAAGTACAGACAAAGGCAAATAAAATGCGTATATGACTTCAGAAGGAGGTATTATTATGAGTGAAGAAAAAATGTTGATTTTAAAAATGTTAGAAGAAGGAAAAATTTCTTCTGAAGAAGCAGCCACCTTGTTAAGTAGTTTAAAAGACACACCAAAA
>JAAZLH010000187.1 GCA_012799415.1 Candidatus Epulonipiscium sp.
ACATTGCTAGAGCTAAATTCTGGGCTACACAGGCAAGGGAACCCGAGAGACATTATGAACATAAAGAGCTGGGTTATAACTATCGTTTAAGTAATGTACTGGCTGGTATTGGTAGAGGTCAACTTAAGGTTTTAGAAAAAAGAGTTCAAAAGAAGAAGTACATTTACGAGTACTATAAAGAGGCTTTTAAAGATATAAAAGATATAGAAATGATGCCTATTCAAGAATATGATGAACCAAACTATTGGTTAAGTTGTATTAGGCTAACAAATAACATCAAACCTTTAGACGTCTTACTTGCACTAGAAGAAGAAAACATAGAGGCTAGACCCATTTGGAAGCCCATGCATTTGCAACCTTACTATAAAAATTATGACTTTATTACCACGAAGCAAGAAGGTAGCATTGCGGAAGATATTTTCACAAATGGTGTTTGCTTACCTAGTGATACCAAAATGACTGATAGTGACTTAAAAAGGGTTGTTAGAGTAATTAAGAAATTATGGGGTGAAGGATTTGTATAAGAAACACTTTAAAAGACCATTAGACTTTGTTATGGCACTTTTAGGTCTAATTATTCTTAGCCCAGTTCTTCTTATTACGGCTATTCTTGTCAGAGTTAAACTAGGCAGTCCGGTTATTTTTAAGCAACAAAGGCCTGGTTTAAATGAAGAGATCTTTACCCTTTATAAGTTTAGAACCATGACTGATGAGAGAGACGAAAACGGTGAACTTCTCCCTGATGAATTCAGGCTTACTAAATTCGGTAAATTCCTTCGCTCAACCTCGCTTGATGAACTCCCTGAACTTTTGAACATCCTTAAGGGTGAAATGAGTTTTGTGGGGCCGAGACCATTACTTGCGGAATACTTACCCTTGTATAATGCTGAACAAAGACGTAGGCATGAAGTTAGACCCGGCTTGACCGGTTTAGCGCAAATTAGCGGAAGAAATGCCATTAGCTGGGGAGAACGCTTCAAATTAGACATGGAATATATAAAAAAACCAACCCTTATAGGAGATGTAAGAATTTTGTTTCTAACTGCAAAAAAAGTCTTCGTACGTGAAAATATTTCTTCAGAAACTAGCGTTACTATGGAGCCGTTTATAGGAAATTGATTGTTCAAATAGCAAAAGAGGTGGAGTCAATTAACATATTGATTTTAAGTGCGGGAAGACGAGTCGAGCTTATCAAGTGTTTTAAAGATGCCGCACGAAGGCTTGGGATTGAAAACGAAATATTCGGCGCAGATTGTCAGGAAACAGCTCCGGCCTTGTACTTTGCAGACAGAAGGGTTTTGCTACCCAGAATATCGGAACCAAACTATATTGATACCATTATTCATGTTTGTAAAAAACATAATATTCGTTTAGTAGTCCCCACCATAGATACGGATTTATTGCTACTTGCCGAAAGTAAAGAAAGGATAGAAACGTTAACAAAAGCAAAAGTTTTGATTTCTGAGCTAGATGTCATCAGAATATGTCGTGATAAAATTAAAACACATAAATTTTTGATGCAAGAGGGCTTCGGCGTGCCAAAACTATATTTAGATGAAGAATTAGATTCTGCAAACGTGGAGTTTCCGTTATTTATTAAACCTATAGATGGAAGTTCTAGTATAAATGCGTTTAGAGTTAATAACTTCAAAGAACTAGATTTGTACAGGCAACTTATACCGAGGTATATGGTGCAAGAATTTATTAATGGTGATGAATATACTGTTGATGCGTTTCTTGACTTTGATAGCAATATTGTCTCAATAGTTCCGAGGCTACGTCTTGCAACAAGAACCGGTGAAATTGCTAAGGGTAAAATCGTTAAAGACAACGAGATTATTTCTGATGTTAAGAGACTATTTCGGGTCTTAAAGCCGGTAGGACACGTAACTGTCCAATGTATGAAAACAGATAAAAGTATTCAATATATTGAAATCAATCCGCGTTTTGGTGGTGGTGCTCCCATGAGCATTAAAAGTGGTGCAGATTCTTGTGAAGGATTATATCGTTTACTTCGAGGAGAAAAACTATCTTATCACGAGGACTATCAGGATGGATTACTTTTTTTGCGATTTGATGATTGCATAATCCTTAATGATAGAAATGAACTTGTAGGGTGTAATGGTGACTTCGATGATTAAGGCGGTTGTCTTTGATTTGGATGATACTTTGATCTCGGAGTTGGACTATGTAAAAAGTGGCTTTCGCCATATTTCAAATATTCTTAGCTTGCAATTAAGACAATCACGGGAAGAAATATATAACCAACTTACGGAATTCTTTTCAGAAGATACAAATATGGTTTTTAACCGTCTTTTTGATAAATTATCCGTTTCGTATACTGAAGATGATATTTTAAAACTTGTAGATGCTTATCGCTCACATATGCCCGAGATTAAATTCTATGAAGATGTACTACCTGTACTCGATACCCTCAAACAAAAGAATATTAAAACTGGGATTATAACAGACGGCTATGCAATAACCCAACGAAATAAGCTTCAGGTTTTACAAGCGGATGAATATTTTGACCACATTATCGTTACTGATGAGCTCGGCAGAAGTTATTGGAAACCCAATCCTTTAGCCTTTGAATTAATGAAAGAACAATTAAACGTAGAATTCGACGAAATGATGTATGTGGGAGATAATCCAGCTAAGGATTTCTACATAGCCGCCAGATATCCTGTAAAGACAGTAAGGATAATTCGTAATTCAGGAGTTTATACAAACACGGCGTATCTACATGACGTAAAAGAATTTTATAAAGTTAAATCACTATACGATATACGTGTATAGCTACATGTTAGGGAGGAAGTGGTAACTCGTGGGCAATAGTTTAGAAACTATACAAAAGAGAGGGCTAGATATTCTTTTGGCTGTAGATGAATTATGCAAGAAGCATAATATACAATATTTCCTTGATTCCGGCACACTTTTAGGGGCTATCCGCCATAAGGGTTTCATTCCATGGGATGATGATGTGGATATTATTATGCATAGAGTTGATTACAATAGATTTATTAGTGTTTCAGATCAATTACCTAACGAATATTTTTTGCAAAACAATCAAACAGATCCCGAATTTCCCTTTGGCTTTGGTCGCATAGTGGACATAAGAACACGGTTTTTGGAAAATCGCAAAGTGAAATATAGAACCGGTCTAAGCTTGGATATCTTTGTATTAGATAATGCCCCAGATAATAATATAATGAAAAATGTGAGGCTCTTTCAAATAAAAGCCATTCAATTATTTACCAAAGATAAGGTTGACATTAAATTAAACGATTATACCGGGATCTTTAATAAGGGGTTAATTCTTGCGGGACAATTTTTCGGTAAATTCTTTTCTGCCAAGACACTGATGACTCAACACGAAAAAATCGCCAGACTATACGAAACGCGGCAAACAGCAAACAAATGTGTTTATTCGTATTCTATCGGGTTCATGGATCGTATTTTTCCTCGCCGCATCTTTGACGATGTTGAGATGGTCACCTTTGAAAACTATGAATTTCCGGCCCCTAAGGGATGGGATGAATACTTGACTATTATGTACGGGGATTACACGACTCTCCCTCCAGAGGAAGTACGTGTACCAAAGCAAAATCCAGATGACATAGATTTATGGCACATTGTTATTTAATTGAAGGCTTCAATTCGGACCACAGTTTAATAATAGCTAGAGATTAGAACGTGAATCGCATTTGCGTCGGTATGCAATATTTTCTTTGACCCACGTTCAAGCACTGTATAAGACGGGTTAGCAGGCAAATAGGCGTAACATTACTTGTTATGGATGGAACATACGACAACTCAAACTCACCTGGCAACCATCGTTATCCATTATTAACACTTCCAGAATCTAGCGTTATTATTTAAATTACTGTAGCTTTGAGTTCGGTTGAGAATCAAATAAATGAGTATTCGAATGTGGGGGTTCACGATGAAAATAATAACTCACTCAGATATAAAGACACTTGATATCAGACCACAACTTTGTTACCAGTGGGTAAACGAGATGATATGCCATAAACAAAAAGCTTTGTTGCCGCCTAAAATTAGTTTAAAGCCTAGGGATGGTGTGTTTTGCAACGTCATGCCTTGCATCATAAGAACCGGTAAAAGAAATTTCGGGGGGGTAAAGGTGGTTACAAGATATCCTAGACGTAAACCCAGCCTCCAAAGTATGTTATTACTATTTGATGCAGATACAGGGGATAATTTAGCTCTTATTGATGCCAATTGGATAACAGCAATGCGAACCGGTGCGGTAGCTGCACACTCCATTCAATTATTTGCGCGAAAAGAATTTAATACTGTAGGAATGATCGGCCTCGGTAACACGGCCAGGGCAACCATGTTGGTACTATCTGATATCATGCCTGAAAAACGACTTAAGATTAAACTAATGAAGTATAAAAGACAAGCAGAAGATTTCAAAAGCAGATTAGCGTTTAATAAGAATTATGACTTTACTTTTGTTAAATCATACGATGATGTGGTAAAAGATTCGGACGTTGTAGTATCCGCTGCAACTTATTTGCCGGGGGACATTTGCACTAATGATTGTTTTGGTAAAGGGATTTTATTGGTTCCAATTCATACATTAGGCTTTACAAATTGCGATTTATTCTTCGATAAAGTATTTGCTGATGATGAGGCACATGTTCGTGACTTCCGCCATTTTGATAGATTTAGATACTTTGCTGAAACCTCCGACGTGGCTAATGGTATAAAGAAAGGTCGCGAGTCTGATGACGAAAGGATTTTAGTTTATAACATTGGTGTTTCAATACACGATGTTAACTTCGCTTCGAAGATTTATCAGATGATGCTTAATAAAGAATCGGAGACGCTTTCTTTACAGGCACCCACCGAAAAGTTTTGGATATAGTAAATAGTACCCTTGAACGATCGCAAGCGAGAACATGCATTCTTTGCTAGTTGAAAGGAGAAGTATGATGCAAGCTATAATTTTGGCAGCTGGGATGGGTCGCCGTCTAAAAAAGTTAACTGAAGATAACACAAAATGCATGATTAAGGTTAATGGTGTTACCTTGATAGAGCGGATGCTTTCACAACTTGATTCTTTAAACCTTAATAGAATTCTAATTGTTATTGGTTACGAGGGGCAAAAACTAATTGATTATATAACTACCCTTTCAATAAGAACCCCTATAGTGTATATAGATAATCCTGTTTACGATAAGACTAATAATATTTATTCCTTATCGCTTGCTAAGAGGGAATTATGCGAAGATGATACTCTTCTATTAGAATCGGATCTTATTTTTGAAGATTCTGTGCTTAGTGAGTTAGTTAAAGATGATAGGGATACCTTAGCTTTAGTTGATAAATATGAAAGTTGGATGGATGGGACCTGCGTTACCCTGGATGAATACGATAAAATAAAGGAATTTGTCCCGAGCACTCATTTTGATTATAAGAAGGCCAACGAATATTATAAAACAGTAAATATATATAAGTTTAGTAAGGACTTTTCTAAGACCCACTACGTTCCTTTCCTTATTGCTTATCAAAACGCTTTGGGGCAAAATGAGTATTATGAACAGGTACTAAGAGTTATCGCTATGTTGGATGACCCAATAATAAAAGGGAAAAGATTAGACGGGCATAAGTGGTACGAAATCGACGATATCCAGGATCTGGATATAGCGGAATCTATTTTCGCCGAATCGTTAGATGACAAGCTTAAAAGAATGGAAGAACGATTTGGTGGTTATTGGCGCTATCCAAAACTAATCAATTTTTGTTACTTGGTTAACCCTCACTTTCCACCGCAGAAGTTGTGTAATGAAATGAAAGCGAATTTCGAGCGTTTAATAACTCAATACCCTTCCGGTATGAGGGTAAACAGCCTACTCGCAGCTAAAAACTTTGGGGTAAAGCCGGAGCAAATTGTTGTTGGTAATGGAGCCGCGGAATTAATAAAAGTTCTCATGGAAAATATCGAAGGTGAAATAGGGGTTATCCGCCCGACACTCGAAGAATATCCTAATCGTAAGGACAAGTCCACATTAGTTGTGTTTGATACAAGTGGGTTCAATTATAGTTATACTACGGATGACATAATAGAGTTCTTCGACGATAAAAAAATATCAACGCTCGTATTAATCAACCCAGATAATCCAAGCGGCAATTACATTAAAAAGCAAGAGGTTTTACGCCTAGCTATGTGGTGCGAATCTAAAGGGGCTTTATTAATTGCTGATGAGTCTTTTGTTGATTTTGCTGACGAAGAAAACGCAACACTAATTGATCAGGATGTTTTAACAAGATATAAGGATCTTATAGTTATAAAGAGCATCTCAAAATCTTACGGTGTTCCGGGAATACGCCTTGGGGTCTTAGCATCGGGTAATGAACAACGAATAGAGAAGATAAAGAAAAGGGTCGCTATTTGGAACATCAACTCTTTTGGTGAGTTTTATATGCAGATTTACGAAAAATATCAAAAACATTATCTACAGGCAATGATCGAATTTAAAAAGATCAGACACAAATATGTTGAAATGCTTAAATCCATAAATGAACTTCAAGTATTGCCCTCGCAAGCGAATTACATCATGTGCAAAGTGGATAAAAGTATCCATGCAAGGCGACTAGCAAAAATCCTTCTTGATGAGCACGACATCCTTATCAAGGACTTAACGTCGAAGTCGGGGATAACAGGTAATTACATTAGGGTTGCTGTAAAGACGCATAAAGAAAATGAACAGTTAGTAGATGCTTTGAAAAAAATATTTAGCAGAAAGTGTTACGGTACAAAAATTGAACGCTTTGAAATGAACGCTTCTCAATCCCCAAAAGTTTGAAATTAAACCGGAATTGGATACGGCAGTTGAGAAATTTGCATACGGCTGATATAACCGAATACTGGTCCTCATGTATAACGGAGTCTGTGCCTGCGAACGCGAGGATTGCTAAATAGTGGATGTTATGGTGTGATAAATTGGCTTAACCAGATTATTAAACATTGGTAATCTAGAAGTTCTTTATGATGACCTCTTTAGTGATATAATTAAAGGTAGACTTAATGCTGATAAGAAGGTTATTGAGTTACTATTTGAGCAAGCGGATATTTTAACGGAAGAACCCATTGAAAATGGCATTAATTTAGAGAAAAAGGTTGTACTAAGCATGGCAATTCGCTTAAAAGCTGA
>JAAZLH010000188.1 GCA_012799415.1 Candidatus Epulonipiscium sp.
TAGACAAAAAATTTCAAATTGCTTGAAAAGCTTTGTTTTTTTTAGTAAGATAAAGGTAAATGAGAACCGTTGTAGAATAGGGGATTTTAATGGAGCAAAAACTAGAAAAACTACGAGACCAATTAAGCGATTTAAGTAAAAAAAATCGTTCGTTACGATTATTACGCCTATATGACAAGTGGAGTTTAGATTTATCTACTCTTCGTCAATTAGAAAAAACAAAATCAGCCACTGCAGAAAAAGTGATTGATTCTATTTTGCATAACAAAGATTCTATCTTTTTGTTAGGACAACCTTCAGGAGAAGATGAGGGAGCAAAAGTTTTTCAACAATTAACTTCTCTTCATAGAAATATTACAACTATTAAAGAACAAACAGGAGTAGAAGATCTTTATGTAGGTTACCCATTTGTCTCAGGTAAGATGGCAGATGGCACCTTTATACAAGCTCCTGTGTTTTTATTCCCTGTGCGGTTGCTTAAACAAGGAGGAAAAGAACCGGGCTGGACTCTACAAATAGAATCGAAAGAAGAAGTGCTCCTAAATCGAACCTTGTTACTAGCTTTTCAAAAATACAATGGGTTGAGAATAGACGAAGAAATTTTAGAAGATGCCAAGGACATGCCAACGGAGGGATTTGAACAGTGGACAAGTGAATTATTTCAGCGGTATGGCATTGATCTATACTGGGCACGAAGAAAGATTATGCCTGTTCATCAATATAGGCAAAAAGAATTGCCTAATTCACCAGACAACTTTCTTGCTGTAACTCCTTATTGTGTGCTTGGATACTTTTCTCAGGGTAATACATCACTTTTAAAAGATTATGATGAATTATTAGAGCAGTACAAACAAGATCAAAACCTAGGTCTTGTTCATGAATTGCTAGAAGATGAAATTCATCATACATGGGTAGATATGGATGTAGATCTTGTAGAGGAGAGGCACTATTACAATGTAACAGAATTGGACTTTTCACAAGAGGAAGCATTACTTAATACCAATGAGCAAGAAGGAATTGTAGTTCATGGACCACCAGGTACAGGAAAATCACAATTAATCGTTAATTTAATCGCTAGTGCCATGGCAAACAATGAAAAAGTATTATTGGTTTGTCAAAAAAGAGCTGCTTTAGACGTGGTCTATCAACGACTAGAAATGTTAGGTTTACATGAACAAGTTGCTCTAGTTCATGACGTGAATGGAGATCGAAAAGGTCTTTATCAAAAGGTAAATACCCTTCTAAGCCAAAAAGGAAGTACATCTAGGGAAAATAAACAAAAGCAATATGAAGAGATTTGCAAGGATTTAGATCACCGTAAAGAATATTTTGCACAAATTGCAAAAGCTCTTTCAGAAAAAGGTTCTTTTGGGTTTACAGGGTATGAACTTTATACTCAATTAGGATTATTAGAACAATCAATCCCTTGGTTACCTACCCAAGGTTTTCGTAGCATGAATAAAAAGCAACTAGAAACTTTGGCTTCCACCATGGAACTATTAGGGGATTATATAGGACGTTTTGGATACAAAAATCACTTGTGGTACCATCGAAAATCCTTAGCCAGTAAAACCTATCAAGATTTGCATGCATTAGAAGAAACCATGGCTCTTTTAATAGAGAATTTAGATCTTTTGTATGAGTTTAAAAAAGATGAAATAACAGAAGTTTTTTCTCCACAGGATTGTTGGGAAAATAATATTAGTATTCAAGCAGGAATGGTTATTGTTGAAAAATATAAAAAACCATCTTTTTTGAAGCACATGAAGCTACGCTTATGGAGTATGGGGAAAGGGAAAAAGCTCCTTCAAAAATGGCAAAGTGACTTTAATCCTTTTCGTCAAACAACAGAA
This sequence comes from Candidatus Epulonipiscium sp., assembly GCA_012799415.1. Lineage (GTDB taxonomy): Bacteria > Bacillota > Clostridia > Lachnospirales > JAAYNZ01 > JAAZLH01. Next base: position 1,854 of record JAAZLH010000188.1, read on the forward strand.
GACTGGATTGTTATTGAAGAAAAAATACGCCATTTACAGGCTTATGGTGAACATGCAAAAAAAGTATATGACCAAATAAAAGGAATAGAGGATTATTATCAATATCACCAAATTCAGAAATGGCTAACACAAATAGAAGAAGGAGAATACCCTCTCTTTGACTTTTCTAAAGCTAAAGAGCAAATTAAGCAAGAATTTGATTCTCTTGTAGCTATGGATCAGGTATTTGAATCATTAACACCAGAAGCTAAAATATTTTTTGAATTTCTGCAAAAAGACTTACCAGAAGAGCAGACAGTAGATTTAGGAGAAAGGTGGAAGTCTATCACTTATAAATCTTTCTATATGCGTGGTGTAGATGAACTAGAAGCCAATTATCCTGTTTTAAAGAGTTTATCTACAGGAGAATATGAAAATCATTGGCAGGCTTATAAAAGGTTGTTAGATGAAAAGAGACAACAGCTTCCTGCTTATCTGAAAGAACAGGTCCGCTTACCTGTAGAAAAGATGAAAAAAGGTCAAATCAAAGAGTATCGTGAAATTCAACATCAGGTTAATAAAACAAGAAAAGTATGGCCCATCCGTAAGCTTATGCATCATTACTGGGAAGATGGTATATTAGATATCCTCCCTATTTGGCTTGTTTCCCCTGAAACTGTCTCTACCATCTTTCCATTACAAAAAGGACTTTTTGATAAGGTTATTTTTGATGAAGCCTCACAATGTACAGTAGAGCATGGTATACCTTCTTTTTATCGTGGGCAAAAGGTCATTGTAGCTGGAGATGAAAAGCAATTGGCTCCCTTCGACTTATTCCAAGTAGGTCTTGATATAGAAGAAGAGGAAGTCGAAGATACGATACAAGATTCACCTAGTTTACTGGCCTTAACTAAAAAACAATATCCTACTCAATTGTTAGCTTGGCATTACCGTTCGAATTATGAAGAATTGATCCATTTCTCTAACTATGCTTATTATCAAGGGGAGATTCAAATTGCTCCTAACGTATGGAGTGTTTTAGATCCTCCTCCTATTGAGTGGAGAGCAGTAGAAGGAATATGGGAAGACCAAACGAATATGCAAGAAGCCTTGGCAGTTTGTACAGAAATCAAGGAGATCTTTCGTTCTCAGCCTGAACAATCTCTTGGTGTCATTACGTTTAATAAAAAACAGCAGGATCTAATCATTGAACTTATGGATCAACAATTACAGGAAGACGAAGAATTTGCAAATCTATATGATCAAATGATGAAAAAAGGTATTGACGAACGATTATTTATTAAAAATATAGAAAATGTACAAGGGGATGAGCGAGATCTTATTATTTTTTCTGTAGGATATGGAAAAAATCCAGAGGGAAGAGTATCTGTGAATTTTGGAATATTAAATAAAGCTGGCGGGGAAAATAGACTAAATGTAGCCGTAAGCCGAGCCAAAGAAAAAATGATCATTTTTTGTAGCGTTCATCCTATGGAATTTGATGTGTCTCAATCTAAAAATGCAGGCCCCCATTTTTTCCAACAATATTTACAGTATGCATACGCTATTGCCCATCAAAATAAAGAAAAGGCCTATCAAATTTTAGATCAGTTAGAGGACGTTCAAATATCACAAGGGCAATTGGGTGAAGATATGAAAGGAACAGATGCTTTTATTGATCAAGTCACGAAGGCGTTACAAAAACGTGGTTATGATGTACATACATCTGTTGGAAATTCTAAATATAAAGTGGATGTTGCAGTAATTCATCCTAATGATCCAACAAGGTATATTTTAGGAGTACAAACGGATGGTGCTATGTATCAAAATGCTCAATCTGTTAAAGAAAGAGAGATCTATCATCAACGATTCTTAGAAAGTAAAGGATGGAATATTTTACGAATTTGGAGCCGAAATTGGTGGAAAGACCAAGATGGAGAAATTAAAAAGATAGAGGATTATATAGAAAGCTGTATGTAGGTAGGTTCTTATCATAAGATGTAAAAAAGTATTGTTGTCTTTTTTTACATCTTATGATAATATGAAATAAGATATAGAAGTTTTAGAAAATTGCAATATGGAAGGAGAAAGAAATGAAGAATATGTTCTTAACCAAATAACATAATTGAATATTGATGTTAAAAGGATTCTTAGATGAGAGATAGGTTTTTTGTTGTGCCTTTTAACACATCATTATGAGTTAAGAACATGAGTACAATCTAAATAATGTCTTATTTATTGTGCTATAGGCACAGTTAAATATTAATTTTATTCCAAAACAAAGAAAAATAGGATAATGATATTAATTATTCAAAGCATCAATCATTGATTTTGGATTAATAAAGTGGAAGAAATTCTCAAGACAGAGTATGGACGATGTTCATATTCTGTCTTTTTATTTTGAACTAAAAAAGTTCTTAACTCATATTATTTAATTTTTAGCTATCGATAATAGATGAATAGCAATATAAAGTATGAGGTGATAAGTATGACGATGCTTCTTAGTGTAGATGGAATAAAAAAGGAATTTGGAGAAAACACAGTCTTAGATAAAATTAGCTTTGATATTGCTTTAGGTGATAGAATTGGTTTAGTAGGAGTTAATGGATCAGGAAAAAGTACCTTAGCCAATATTATTTATGGAGATTTGGAGCCAGATAGTGGAAATTTGCTTTGGCATAATAAGAAGGTGAGTATTGGATATTTGAAACAAGATTGCTTTTATAAACAAAGGCATTGGAATAGTGAGGAAATACAGCTAAAGGATACGCCTCTTAATAGAGATATTTTTGAAATATCAAGTCACTTAAGGATGGACACAATAAATCTTGAAAAAGAGAAAGTTCATCATTTAAGTGGTGGAGAAAAAATGAAAAGAGCCTTGATCCATATTTGGGCTAATAATCCAGATTTTCTAATCTTGGATGAACCAACCAATCATCTTGATTATCAAGGTGTAGAATGGCTTATAGAAGAATTGAGACAATATCAAGGAACCATAATTATGATATCGCATGATCGATATTTCCTTGATCATGCAGTTAATAGGATCATTGAAATAAAGAGCGGAGTAGTAGATATCTATTATGGCAATTATAGTTTTTACAGGGAAGAAAGAAGACGAAGGTATGAAAGCCAGCTGCATGCATATAAAGCTCAAGAAAGTGAAAAAGCAAAGATACAAGAAGAAATTAGTAGATTAAAAAATTGGTCAGATCAGGGTCATCGAGATTCAACAAAGAAACAGGTAGCAGGGCTGGGGAAAAAGGAGTATTTTAGAAAAAGGGCACAAAAAAAAGATAGACAAATAAAATCTAGAATTAAAAAATTAGAAAAGATGCAAGTAGAAGGTATTAAGAGACCACAAGAGGATAAAAAAATAAATTTTGGCTTTCAAGAAGATGCTGTAAAAGGAAAAAGAGTTATTGAGGCAAAGGATATAAAGAAGAGTTTTGATTCCAGACTTTTATTTCAACATAGTTCTTTTTATATTACACGAGGAGAAAAAATAGGCTTGTTTGGAGAAAATGGTTGTGGAAAAACTACTTTACTAAAAATTCTTTTAAGTCAAGAGAGTATAGATGAGGGAGAAGTATTTATTAGCAAATCTATTAGCACAGGTTATTTGAGCCAACAAATTTCGGATATAAATAGCAGTCAATCAGTACTAGACTTTTTTGATATTACTTACAGAGAAGAAGAAAGTAGAATCAGAACCCTCTTAGCCAATATGGGTATTGATGAAAAAATGATAAAACAACCTTTATGGACTTTAAGTCATGGAGAGTTAACAAAGGTTAGAATGGCAAAATTGATTTCTAACCCCCAGGATTTATTAGTTTTAGATGAACCTTTAAATCATCTAGATATTTATAGTAGAGAAACATTAGAAGAAGCACTTAAAGATTATGACGGCACCATTATTTTAGTATCTCATGATCGATATATGATAGAAAATATTTGTGATGGTCTTTTGGCTTTCGAAGATTATCAAATAAAAAAGATCCTTGGAAATCCTAAAGAATATTTAAATGGGTTATCAAATAAAAAAGATAGAATGATAAAGAATCATAAAACCCCTATAAAAAATGAAGATGCTAGTATAAAAGAGCAAAAAATGCTTATAGAGAATGAGATTGCCTACGTACTAGGAGAGCTAAGCAATTTTGTTCAAGGGACCTTGGAGTATGATGCTATGGATGAAAGGTTCAAAGAGTTAATTGAAAAAAAGAAAAAAATAGATAATGATAGAAGATAAAATTTTACTATTGATGCTGTCTGGGTATTGTTTTTTTGCTTATGTTTATGTAAGGTAAATAGAAATACAAATCAGGTGTCCATACTATTGTACTTGAATCTACTTGTTTAAACGCATATAATTTATTCGTAGTTATATGTTTCTTTCCAAATGAAGAATGGATAGAAAGCCATGGAGGTTTCTTATGAAAACAATTTTGATATTGGAAGATGATGAAAACTTGAGTCGTGGTATTGCCTTTACCTTTGAAAGAGATGGTTATCACACTTTTTCAGCAGGCAACATCAAGAATGGAAAACGAATGTTGGAACAGCATAAGATTGATCTCATTATATTAGATTTAGGGTTACCGGATGGAAATGGGATAGATTTTTGTAAAGAAATCAGAACATATTCAAAAATTCCTATTATTATGCTGACTGCCTGCGATTTAGAAACAGATGAGGTATCTGGCCTCTTGGCTGGCGCGGATGATTATATTACTAAGCCATTTTCTCTGTCCATTCTTCGAGCAAGAGTGGAAGCATTGCTCCGGCGCACAGAGGATGAAAGTCCTCATGTAATGGTGTCTGGGAAATTTAGGATGAATGTTGATCTTTGTAAGTTTTTTCGGGAAAATGAAGAAATTCCAATCAGTACTACGGAATATAGGCTACTCTCCTTTCTGATGATAAATGCTGGACAGGTGCTTTCAAAGGAACAAATATTATCCTCTTTATGGGATAATGAGGGAAATTTTGTAGATGAAAATACTCTTCCTGTTAATATTAGCCGGTTGCGTGCAAAGTTAGAGGAAGATCCAAAGAATCCTCAAATCATTAAGACAGTCCATGGGATTGGTTATATTTGGAACGGGGGAGTATAAGAATGGTAATTGGAATTACAATCAGTACTGCTGTTGTTTTATGCCTCCTGACCACTTTTCTCAGTTACCGATATATAAAAAAAGTTTTCAATTCGATAGATAAGGTTTTAGATAGCGTATTAGACAAGAATGCGGAGCTTTCATTTGAAACGGCGGCAGACAGTCGGCTTTCTAAACTGACACATAAGGCTATAAAAATTATTCAAATGAATACAATGGATATTTCACAAACCAAGCAAGAAAAAGAAACTATCCAAAGTTTCATATCGGATATGTCTCATCAGATGAAAACACCCTTATCTGGTATCGCCATGTATACGGACTTACTGTTAGAAGGAAATATTAATGTGGCAGAACAGCAAGAATTTTTACTACGTATAAAAATGGGAACAGAAAAGCTTCAGTGGATGATGGACAGCCTTGTAAAAATGTCAAGGCTAGAGATCGGAGCCATTGAATTATCTCCTATTCCCATAGGTATCAAGCAAACTATTTCTGACAGTATCAGTAGTATATACGGAATGGCGACTAAGAAAAACATCTCTATTCAGACTGCTTATTTTGAGGATATCCCATTACTGCATGACCGTAAATGGACTTGTGAAGCAATAACAAATATTTTAGAAAACGCCATTAAATATTCCCCAGCAGATGAGAAGATCAATATATCTGTGGAAACTTTGCCTATCTACACAAAAATTAGTATTACTGATTATGGAATAGGCATTGTTTCCGATGAATGGAACTTTATTTTTAAACGATTCTATCGAGGACAGAATGCTAAGGGAGCGGGTGGAGCTGGATTAGGGCTTTATTTGGCATCTTTGATTTTTCAAAAGCAGGGCGGCTATATCCTTGTTGATTCCAAGGAGGGAAAATACACGACTTTCTCAATGTTCTTACAAAACTGTAAGAAATAAATCCTAATCTGTTAGAAACCTGTAAGAATTAGGATTTAGAATAAAAATACAGGAGAAAGGAGGTATCAACTATGTCAGTTTTGAAAACGGAAGCTTTAAAAAAATATTATGGTAAAGCCCCCAATATTGTCAAAGCGTTAGATGGTGTTGATTTAGAAGTACAGGAAGGTGAATTTGTTGCTGTTGTTGGTACATCAGGTTCAGGAAAAAGCACCCTCTTGCATATGTTAGGAGGTTTGGATACACCAACGAGTGGTAAGGTGATTGTCGGTGACAAGGATATTTCAAAAATGACAGATGAACGGCTTACTATTTTTCGGCGCAGAA
>JAAZLH010000189.1 GCA_012799415.1 Candidatus Epulonipiscium sp.
ATATGAGTATGTTCTAAAATAGAAGGTGTCATCTTGCCTTTATCATAACAAATCCTAGCTGTCGTATTTCCTGCTTTAATCTCAACTACATCCCCTATAATAATAGGCATATAAGTAGTAACGAATCTTTCAATTACTGAATTAGGCATTGATTTAAAAGAATACTTATCTTTTAAAATCAAACCCTCTGATCCTAAAAATTCAAAGGAACGTACTAATTTTTGAAGATTAGAGTGATGATAAGCCTTTTCTATATTCAGTGACATAAAATTCTCTCTTTCAAACTTTACTTCTGTTGAATGATAGTTTTTTCCTGCATATTGACCTTCTCCTTCAATAATAGGTACACTATGGCTAAATGAATGATTACAAAATATAGTATAACGATTGTGATTAAAATAATCTTTTGTATATTCTCCACACCCTAAGTCTGTAAGAAGCATCTTCCCATCTTTGGTATATATAAAAGAACCTATATCATTATGATTATGGGGCTCATCATTATGCCCTCCTTTAGCGGCAAAGCCAATGTGGCCTTCTTCTCCATTCCTACAAATGATCCACTGGGCATCTGGTAGTACATAGGAAGCAGTATTTGGTATTTCTTTCATTGGAACAGCATCCGTCCAAAGTAAATCTCTTAGTCCCATACACCAACGGTAAATTCGGTCTCCTACATAACCTGAAGCTGACTGCTGTGGAGGAATATAGACATGATCAAATTGATTGGCTAAGTAGCTTGTAATCCCCCTTCGAAAATAATCATACTGAGAACCATCAGAAAAACTTACTGTACACCCTCCTGAAAAATAACATTTATGCTGAAATTCCGCAATCTTTTTAAACTTATCATTGTTTAGTAAATTAACTTTTCCAGCAGTTCGACGTAAAAGTAAATCTGCAAAACTAACATAGAAACTAATTCCATAGGTCCAATAGGATAAGCCTTCTACACAAGTTCCATCTTCTTCAAAACTATCAATAAAGTTTTCTAAAGTAGGCATAAGGCGGCTAAATAACTTAGCAAGTATAGTATCATCTTCAATAAAATAAATAGCAACAGCCCCGATAGAACCCGCACACACTGCACACCAATTATTTTTCATTAACTCCCAGTTATACAGCTTAGGATAGTACATATAACTATCCAATACCCTTCGGAAAACCTCTTTTTTAACACGATGAACCACTGCAGATGATAGCTGTCCATCTAATAGATAGAGAATTTCAGCTAAAGCAAAAGCTGTTTCTGCTGCAAATAAATCAATATTGATGCTTGGATCAATGCCTGCATCTTTATGAGGCATATGAGCAGGAAGGGACCAAGAATATTCATCACAAATAGCCCAGAGTATATCCTCTAACTCTATTAGATCTTCTTTTTCACCATATAACCAAGATAATAGGGCAAAGGTCATAAGCCTGCCTCGCCTCTCAAAATAAACTTGCTCAAATTGTAAGCGATTCCCTTCTGTTTCATATAATTTATACAAACTAAAGGGGAGTATATTTATTTTTCTTTTTCGATATTCTTCTGAATGATCTTTGATTTCAGCAATATAGTCCTGAAGTAAAACATTATCCAAAATACTTTGAATTTTTTCCTTATCGTAAAGTTCCGGAAAGAGATCTTGACTAGTATATCCACTTCTCCTCACATTTTCAAGTATATCCATGAAATATTTTTGATTCAATCTCATCACCTGTCCCTTCAACATCATACTAATAACTCCTCTTTTGAAAATATTATGAAAAATCTCTTTTGATTTTTTGTCATCATGAGTCACTTTAGGTGTATACTACTTCCTTTTCCTTAAGTTTATCATATGAAGTTAGGCAAGTAAATTATTTTACAGCATGGAAAATAGGTCATAAAAAATCTCTAGCCATTAACAAAATAGCTAGAGATTTTTTATACTTTTTTACATTGTCTTCTAAAATTCTTTTACGCCCACCACATACCGCCTCTATCTTCAAATACCATAACTTCCTGTAAAAATGTAATGGCTTTTTGAAGGCCTTCATTAGGCGACATAAGGCTATCTTCATGTTCTATACTAAGTACATCATCATACCCAACCATACGCAATGCACTTATAATGTCTTTCCATAATTGATAGTCATTTCCGTATCCTACACTTCTAAAGATCCATGAACGTTCAATTTCGTTTCCATAATGCTTGGTATCAAGAACACCATTCACTTTGGTATTGATAGAGTCTATTTTAGTATCTTTGGCATGAAAATGGAAAATGGCATCTTTTAGTTCACGAATGGCAGCAACAGGATCAATTCCTTGCCAAAATAAATGACTTGGATCAAAGTTTGCGCCTATCTCAGGTCCTACTGCATTTCTTAATTTTAATAATGTCTCTGGATTATAAACAGCAAAGCCTGGATGCATTTCCAAGGCAATTCGTGTTACCCCATGTTCCCTAGCAAAAGCAACAGCTTTTTCCCAGTATGGAATTAATACTTCATTCCACTGATAATCTAATACCTTTAAAAAGTCATCTGGCCAAGGACAAGTAACCCAATTTGGATAAAGAGAATTTGGTGAATCACCAGGACATCCTGAAAAAGTATTAATCCTGTCTAGCCCTAATTTTTCTGCTAATAAAATAGTCTTTTCAAAATCCTTATGAAATTGATCTGCAATTTCTTTTTGAGGATGAACCGGATTTCCATGGCAGCTAAGAGCGCTGATCTCCATACCATATTTTCTTATCAGTTCTTGAAAGTCTTTTAACTTTTCTTCATCATGCAACAATTCATCTGGATTTGCATGGGCTGTTCCTGGATATCCTCCTGCACCAATTTCTACTGCTTGCACCCCTGATGCTTGCAAATATTCCAATGCCTTTTCTAATGGTTGATTCCCCAATAGCACTGTAAATACACCTAATTTCATTCTTTTCACCCTTTTCTATTCAATAATATGAACAAACATACTACTAACTACACACAAATTGTTGTCACCTTATTGATATTTATATGATATTCATTTTCTGTAGATTTTCCATACTAAGACTAATATTTGTAATTCCATTTGGCTTTGGATCATCATTTTCTACAACAAACCATTTTACTCCTATCTCCTTTCCAGCTTGTACAATAGCTGGAATATCCATAACCCCTTCTCCGATGGCTGCAAATTCTTTTCCATCTCCTGCTTGCATATCTTTGATATGAATCAGTTTGCATCGCTGAGCATACTGTTTTATATAGGAAATGGGATCAACTCCTCCGTAATGCAACCAATAAGTATCTAACTCTAATTGAACATTCTCTGGATCCATAGCCTCTAAAAAAACATCAAAACCAATTTTTTCATCGAGCAGTTCTAATTCATGAGCGTGATTATGATAACCTAATTGTAGTCCTGCTTCTTTCACTTTTTTTCCTATCTCATTAAGTTGTCCTGCCAATGCAAGACAATCTTTTTCATCTTTCCATTTTAACCAAGGACAAATAAGGTACGTATTACCTAAAATTTTATTGTATTCAATTTCTTCTTCTAAATGATTCTGTAATTTCTCCATGGATACATGGCTCCCTGAAACAGTAAGCCCTATTAGATCTAGCTCTTTTTTGAGTTCTTCCGCTTCTAATCCCCCATATCCTGCAAATTCTACAGCCTCATATCCTATTTCCTTAACCTTTTTTAAAGTTCCTATAAAGTCTTCTTTTAACTCTGTACGTACAGTGTGTAATTGTACGGAAATTGGTGTTTTCATGGTTTTTCCACCTTCCTATAATAAAAATTGTTGCATATATTTTATAGTGAAGTCCACTCCCTTTTCTCCTAACTCCCCTTGCCAATTAGAGGAGTGCGGTTCTATACTTAATCCGCCTTTATATTTTTCTGCATATAATATAGCCATAAAAACACCCCAGTTGGTTTGGTCCAATCCAGCTGGCGGATCATCATATCTTTTTCCTCCAATGGCTAAGGAGCCTTTAACATGAACATGATAAAAACGATGGGCCCATTGTTTCATTTCTTCTAAATAATTTCCGCCAGCATAATAACAATGAGATGGATCATACTTGATTCCTAATTCCTTTACATGTCCATGGATTAAAGTCCAAGCGGGATCACTATGAACGAAATTATTCCATCTACAATTATAAACAGATATTTTTACTCCTTTTGGTGCCGCATATTCTATTAAAGTAGTAAAATAATTGATTGCTGCAGCACAATTTTCAAAGTAAGATAATTCATCTCTATAATTACAACCACAAACAAAGTTTGAGCAACCCAAGGCTGCTGTAGCATCAATGAGTTGGTACGTTAGTTGAAGTTCTTCTTGAATAATCTTTCCTTGAGTATCAATTCGGTCAGACCCCCATCTTCCAACTGATCCTACTTTTACGTTGTAGTCATGGCTCCATCTGTTGATATCATCTATGCTAGATAAAAATTGTTCTATAGAATGACCAATATTAATACAAAATTCCATAAAGGCCAAACCTTTATCCTTTGCTATCTGAAAACTTTTCTCGGTGTAGTCTGCAATAATCCCTAGTTTCATAAGCCACTTCCCTCTCTTAGTGGTAATGATATCACTTTTAACTATTCATACTTAAAACTCTACTGGTTTTCCTGTTTTAGCTGATTCATAAATCGCTTCTAAAATTTCTGTAACAACTAGAGCTTGCTCTGGTTTTACTACAGGCTCTGTATCGTTAATCACTGCATCAATCCATAATCTTGCTTCTCGATCTGCTGGTGATTCACTTCCACCTTCATAAAAATCTACTCCTTTAGCACTCAAGTCTGGTTTTTTAACATACATTTTATTAAACTCTACCCCATTAATACGAAGGCCATCTTTCATATCTGCCCCTGCTTTTGTTCCGCAAAGTGAAGTTTGAGCTTCTCCAATATCTAATGTATTTAATGCCCAACTAGATTCTAAGATAACAGTAGCACCATCTTCCATAGTAATAAATCCAAATGCAGAATCTTCTACAGTAAATTTCTCTGGATCCCAATCTCCCCATGCATTAGCTGTGTTTCTTTGATCTCCTAATTTGTAATATACACTTCCCATAACAGTTTTAGGTTTATAGTTATCCATCATCCAAAGAGTTAAGTCAAGTGCATGAGTTCCAATATCAATAAGTGGCCCGCCCCCTTGCTCTTCTTCGTTTAAAAATACACCCCATGTTGGTACCGCTCGTCGCCTAATAGCATGTGCTTTTGCAAAATAAATTTCTCCTAAATCTCCACGTTGACAAGCTTGATACAAATATTCAGATTTACTATTAAAACGGCTTTGATATCCAATTGTTAGTTTTTTCCCTGTTCTTTTCGCTGCATCTAGCATGCGCCTAGCATCTGCTGCTGTCTTAGCCATTGGCTTTTCGCACATAACATGTTTATCTGCTTCCAAAGCTGCAATAGAAATATCTGCATGAGATTTATTTGGAGTACATACATGGATCACATCTACAACAGCATCTTCTAATAAAGTCTTATAATCTGTATATACCTTTGCATCTGATGTCCCATATTCAGCCGCTGCTTTTTGAGCCCTTTCTTCTATAATGTCACAAAAAGCAACCATTTCTACATGAGGTAATTTTGCTAAGCTAGGCATATGCTTTCCATTAGCAATACCTCCACACCCAATAATTCCTACCCTAACTTGTTTTTTCATCTTTTTATCCTCCCTCTAAATATATAATCTATATAGATATACTATTTTCAGATGGACCTTTTTACAAATATCTCATCTGAAATTTAATCACAGATAAGTTTTACATCAACTAAGGCTACATTCAGTAAGAACTTTAATTCTTCTAAATACTAGTATTCTTGCCGTATGTTATCCTGAAACTCTATTATTCCAGCAGTTTCTTCCTCGTAGTAGAATCTCTAATAATAAGCTCATGCTTTAATATTTTATGCTGGATCTTTTTTTCTTCTCCTCGAATTTTTTGTAGCAATAAATCCATGGCAGTTGCCCCTAACTCATATCTAGGCTGAGCAATGGTAGTAAGAGCTGGATCATACATTCCAGAAATCCCAGTGTTGTCAAAACCAATGACGGCCATTTCTCTTGGAATGGAAATATCCTCTTCCTTTAAGGCTTTCATAGAACCGATGGCCATAATATCCGAAATAGCAAAAATAGCTGTAGGTTTCACTTCACTCTTCAATAGCCTTTTTGTTCCCCTAAAACCTCCTTGAAAACCATAGCTTTCATTTTGAATCCATTCAGACCTAAATGTAATTCCTGCTTCTTTTAAAGCTTTTTTATACCCTTTTTCTCTGTCTATAGCCGAAGGTAAACGATTTTTCCCGCTAATCATACCTATTTTTGTATGCCCTAGTTCAATTAAATGCCGGGTGGCACAATACCCTGCTTCTACATTATCAATGGATACTCGCGATGCTTGAGCTTTTTCTTTATACTCACTGCATTGTACAATTGGATAATGTTTCGCCACTTCAGATAATGCAGCTCCACTTAATGTAGGTGCTGTAAAAATAACTCCATCTACCAATTTGCTTTTTAACAAATCTAAGTATAATTTTTCTCTCTGCTCATCTAGGTCCGTATTACAAACCATCACATTATAACCATTTTGATGGCCTACATCCTCCATTCCCTGTACCACCTTTGAATAAAAAGGGTTGGATAAATTCTGTAAAAGAACCAATATCATCTTCGTTTCTGAACGCCGTAAATTACGTCCTAGAAGATTTCTTTCATAACCCAAATCTTGAATGACCTTCTGAACCTTTTCTCTGGTGGCAGGCGCTACAGAGGATTGATCGTTAAGCACTCTGGACACAGTTGCAACTGACACCCCTGCCGCCTTTGCTACATCTTGAATATTAGTCATTCGCCACCTCCTTTTAAAAATATTGTCAATTATATTTTTGATGGATCAATATACTTTTGTAATGGATTACATTTTGTTGCAAAAAATATATGTATATGTA
>JAAZLH010000190.1 GCA_012799415.1 Candidatus Epulonipiscium sp.
CTTTTTCTGGATAGATAATGACTCCAAAAGAAAGAATTCCTGACTCACTAATTGCATTACGTAATTCTTCCTTCATCTCTTGTTGTTTAAATACATCAAATTCATTTTGATATATATCTGCTTGAATAGCTCTTTTTTTCACCCATCCTTTTTTAGATATGCGATTTCCTAAGTGTTTTAATTCCATCATCTTGTCATCAATAGCTTTAGCTATCCGATAAGCATCTCTTGTATAACTAGCATATATCTTCTCTTGCTCTTCTTGAATAGTTGTATAAAGATAGAGTATGCTAAAAATAATCATCGGAATTCCCAATATAATTACATAAGAGAAGAAGGTTTTTCGAAAAGTCCTACTTTTCCATAAATGATTCATGAACTCATCTCCCATCTGTATTATTGTAAATGTAAGATGAAAAAGGCAGAAGATTTCTACCTTCTGCCTTTTACTTGTGCTTATCTAGTAAAGATATATATCCTACGCTATTTGCTATTTAATTCATTATACCTATCTAATAGAGCTTGGTCAATCTCAATCAACTCATCCAATCCTAATTTTTTCAAATCAGCTATATATTTATCCCAATCATCTAAAGAGTTTTGTCCTAAAGCTAACTTCGTTGCCAATTCTGCTGAATAGGTATTTAGGTCATTTAAAATTTTGGTCTTACGTTCTAATTGAGTATCATCTGGTATAGCTAAATAATTATTATTCATATTTACAAAGTAAGGTTGGTACGTAAGAACTTTTAATTGCTGTTCTACCTTATACTCCCGAACTCGTTCAGGTGTTAGTTCAAATTCTAAATTAGCAAATTGAACTTTTGGAAATATAAAGCCACCATAAAGTTCTGTTCCTCGCACTTGACCTGTTTTCACTTTTTCTTCGTCTGTCCCATTTTGTTTAAATAACTTATTCCCATCATCATCATACTTATAAGTTAATCCTTCAATACCCCAGTAACTTAAATCAGCATATTCCTCAGAATAAATTGCATCAAAGAAAGCAATAGCTGCCTCCACATCTTTACAATTTTTTGTAATGGCATATTTCTCCCATACTAAGAACGGTGGTTCGATCAATGTAGCTGGTTTAATACCGTCTACTGCTTGTAGAGGCATAAGTGGAAGTACTTCCCCACCACCTTTAACTGTATTTTCAACTGCATTTGACAAATTATATCCTACAAGAGCAGATGCTTTATTTTCTGTTATTTTTTGTTGACTTTGTTCATAAGAGCCACCAATTAAGCTGGTATCCAAAATCTCCTCTTCTACTAATCTTTTGACGTATTTAAAATATTCTTTGATTCCCGGTTGATACCAAGGAGAAACTATTTTGTTATTTTCTACATCTACAGCAGTAATGGCTGATCCTAAGCCAAACCACTGTGGAATTGCACTCCCAAAGCCGGAAGGGTCATATAATAATACCTCATCTTCTTGTCCATTTTCATTAGCATCTTGCTTACGCATCTCTTTTAAAGTTTCTAAAAATTCATTTGCTGTTGTTGGAACTGGCAAATTCAATTTATCTAACCAATCCTTTCGAATTAGTGTAGAAAGTGATACTGGTGCAGGCTGGTTTTTTTGATATGTCTTTTGATGAAGACTACTAAACCAGAACATACTCCCATCTGGTGATGTTGTTAAAGCTCTAGCATATGGAAAATGTACATCATACATTTTTTTTATATTTCCATTAGAATAGCTTTCAATTAATGGATTTAGGTCTTGGAGGACTTTCTGTTTTGCTAAATTTAAAACAGTCGTATTATCTAGTTGAGTAACTGTTACAATATCCGGAAGATCACTAGCTGAAGCCATCCTTGTTTGTAGTACAACTTGATATTGTTCAAAAGGAATTAACTCATAATCTAATTCTACATTAGCATCATCAAACAACTTTTTTACTTTTGGCCAAACAGGATAGTTTTCTCTATCCTCAAACTTAATGTGCTGATTAAGAGTATTAGGTGCAAGTATCTTTAACTTTCTTTTCCCTTGTACTTCCTGCTCTTTTTTTGATTTTGCTGATCCATTATTACCTGTAGTGTTAACTTCTTTCTTATTTGCACATCCTGTCAAAAAACTGCTTAAAAATAGCACAAAAAGTAACATAGAAATAATAGCCTTTTTATTCTTAAACATACTTTCTCCTCCTTTTAATATAGATGAATATATAATATCTCCTTGCGATATATGTAATAAATATATGCATGGAAGCATTATCAACACAAAATTATTCTTTTAGTGATCCTAACATAACTCCTTTAATAAAATACTTTTGAAAAAATGGATAGGTAAAGATAATAGGTAATGTAGTAAAAACAATAATAGAATATTTTAATTGAATATTTGTTAACATTCGCTTGACTGCCTCTGCTGTCTCCTCAGAAGACAATAATTTTAAGTCCACTGATTGTTGTACAACAACTCGATATAAATACATTTGTAAAGGATGTAAGTTTTGATTAGGCAAATAAACTAGAGCACTAAACCAGCTATTCCAAATACCTACAATTGTATAGATAGAGATAACTGCTAAAATAGGAACTGAGATTGGAACCATAATTCTAAATAATAATTGCCAGTGATTTGCTCCATCAATAAAGGCAGATTCTTTTAATGATTCAGGTACTCCCATAAAGTAAGTTCTTACTAGAATAATATTCCAAATACTTACTGCCCCTGGAATAATAATAACCCACATAGTGTTATAAAGTCCTAATTTATTCATTAGTAAAAATGAGGGTATTAATCCACCACCAAAGTACATAGGAATAATTAAAAATCTAACAAGCCACTTCCTTCCATATATATTTTTCACCGATAAAGGATAAGCACCTAAAATAGCAGTTAAACAATTCAAAAGCGTGCCACTTATTACATAAACTAATGTATTAAAATAAGATTTCCACATACTGGAGTCCCTGACAATGAGCTCATAAGATCCTAAAAAGAAGCCCTTCGGATACCAGTAGACATTCATAGCGACAACTTCCATAGGATCACTAATAGACATAATCACTACATAATAAAAAGGATATAAAGTAATAAGACAAACTAGTAAAGCTAGACTGTAAAAGACAATATCTACTATTTTAGACCCTCTTCTGATCTGATTTAAGTTTTTCTTCTTTCTCACTATATACCCTCCTTTTACCATAATGCATAATCACTCACCCTACGGCTTATAGCATTAGCAATATATAATAGACCAAAATTAATTAATGAAATAAATAAACCTATAGCAGTACCTGAACTAAAATTACCACCCATTAAGCCTTCGCGATAAACATAAGTACCTATAACATCTGCTTTTTCATAAATAGCAGGATTATACATCAAAAGTATAAACTCTGTATTGGCACTTAATAATCCACCAATAGCAAAAATTAAAAGAACAAAAATAGTAGGCTGAATAGAAGGTAATGTAATATGCCACATCTGTTTAAAACGATTAGCTCCGTCTATCTTAGCTGCTTCATATAGATTTGGGTCAATAGACGAAATAGAAGATAAATATAAAATACTATTCCAACCAAAACTCTTCCATATGTTTGTAATTGTATAAATAGCTGTAAAATGTTTTGGTGAAGTATTTAGTGGAATCGCTTTTCCACCAAAAAGTTTTACAAATACATTAAAAAGCCCATCCACGTTGATAAAAGATAATACCATACCTGCTACTACAACATTAGCAATAAAATAAGGCAAATAGCTAGCTGTTTGTACAAACTTTTTGAAAAAACCATCTCTTAGTTCATTAATTAAAAGAGCAAATAAAATCGGAACCCAAAAACCAAAAATAAAATAGTAAAAACTTAGTCTAATAGTGTTTTTAAATATCCGTGAAAAATAAGGTCCTGTAAAAAACTCAATAAAATGTTTAAACCCTACCCATATGGTGCTTCCATCAAAAGCTAAAAAAGGTCTTCCAGGATAATACTCTTGAAAACCAATAACAATCCCATACATAGGAATATAACAAAAAATAATAATGTGAATTAAAACGGGTAATAAGATCGCATAAAGTTCTACATTTTCTTTAATATATCTTGACTTTGTTGAATTAAACTTATTAGCAATTATATTTCTTCTTAAACTATAAGTAGCTAGTTTTCTTTTCATTTTATTCCCCCTTTTCTAAATTTAAACTTAAAATCCTTTTCAGCATACTTGCTTTAAATTGTATAGAAAATAAACTTTTTATCTTTCTGACATCATTTAACTTTGCTCTTATAATTATTTTCTTATACAAAATAATAGCCAAATTCTTACTATGATATTATGTATTTATCATAACAATTGCCTGATTTAAGTTCAACAAACA
>JAAZLH010000191.1 GCA_012799415.1 Candidatus Epulonipiscium sp.
GTTTTATATGACTCTAATGATTATGAATTGTGGGGATGATATCTTAGAAGAGATACGCACTTTTGAAGGAAGAAATAATAGTAGTTGATGATTACATAAAGAGCTAGTTGTTTTACAGAAAGGCTGTAGACTGATATATTTTAGATAGATAGATTTATCTAGAATATACTGAAAAGGGGAAATATGAATGGATACAAAAAGGTTTGGGGAAACCTTGTCTAAGATTAGACAAAATAAGAATATGACACAAGAGGAATTAGCATCAAGATTGGGGGTTACTCCG
The DNA here is from genome assembly GCA_012799415.1 of Candidatus Epulonipiscium sp. GTDB lineage: Bacteria > Bacillota > Clostridia > Lachnospirales > JAAYNZ01 > JAAZLH01. The sequence continues at coordinate 284 of JAAZLH010000191.1, forward strand.
CAAGCAGTTTCAAAGTGGGAACGGGGATTAAATTTGCCTGATATTAGTCTTGTAAAAGGGATTTGTACTATTCTGAGTGTAGACTCTAATGACCTTTTGGGAATAGCAGAGAAGAACCAAGTTGTAGAAAATGATGATGTTGTGGCACAAAGGGAAATTTTGATGAATGCTTGTGCGGAACCTCTACTTATTATTTTTGGTAAAAATCTTATCCCTATATTTGTTGAGGGGCTCAAAACAAATATTATCAATGAAAAACGTAAAAAACTTGCAATAGACACTGGTATTTTAGTTCCTGTAATAAGAATTAAGGATGATATAAACCTTAAAGAGAATGGGTATTGTATAATGTCATGTGGTAAAATACTGATACAAAATGAGTTGAAAGAGGTAAATAGGGGCACATATGAATTTTTAATAAATCAATTATTTGAATTATGTGTAGTAAACTACTCAACAATTTTAAATAAACAGATCATTAAGATGTTGGTAGATAATGTGAAAAAATTATATCCAGGGGTAGCTGATGATATTATTCCTGAAAAAATATCATATTTGACATATCAAAAGGTTTTGGCTGGAGTATTAGAGAACAGCGGATATATTAGAAATCACATTAGAATCATTGAGTTATTAGAAAATGAAATAATACTAAAAGGCAACAAAGATATTGACTTAGTAATTAAAAGTATTCTGACTGAAATGAAGTAGCTACTATGCTACTTCATTTTTATTTGATAATGAAGGTAGCTAAATGTCTACAAAGGGCAGTTGACAATACTAGAGCTCATGTATATGATATTAGTAGGCAATTGATTACTATGGAGATGATATTTTGGATAGAACAAAAAACACAAGGCTTACGGACACTGAATGGAAAATAATGATGCTTTTATGGGAGGAGCATCCCCTAACCTGTCGCCAAATTGAAGATGCGCTGAAAGAGGAAACAGATTGGTCGAGGCATACAATTATTTCTTTTCTAAAGCGTATGATGAAGAAAAACTATATTCATATGAAAGAAGCAAGTCCTGCAAGGCTTTATTATCCTTTATTAAATAAAAATGAAACGGTATTGCAGGAAACACGATGGTTTGTAAAAAAAATATTTGACGGTAAAATAGGTTTACTTGTTTCATCCTTAGCTGATAATGAAAATATTACAAAGGAAGAGATTAGTTCTATGCTTCAATCCCTCCAACAGGCTTTGATTGAAAAGGATAAACAAAATGGATGACGTCTTAAATCTCCGAATACATAATTCCATCTTATCCTATCCTATCGTGTCCACTGAACTACTTAATTTTTATACTTAGATTTATTTTTAAAAGATAAAACAAAGAACATTCAAAAATCGCTAATAAAAGCATTCAAGGTTTTGATAATAAACATGGAAATGAATCTAGCTTCTATACAAAAGGTCATAAAACAGATCATATAATGAATTAAGAAGTATAATAGGTTAATATTAACTGGAAGTAGAAAATGGGTAGCAAATTCTTTACAATAAAGGGGATCCATATGGTATAATGAACCAAGTGATTTTACTTATTAGTATATAGTTGTAGACAAAAAAAGCTTAACGGGATAGAATAATATTATTGAAAAGTGGGCGTAATGATCTATACCCTATTGACAGAGGTTCTATATTAGTTAAACTTTACTGGTTTGAGATAGATCAGTCTATAGACGCTTAATTTGGGGAAGGGAGTTTTATATGAAAAAACCGCTGCTTAATTTAATCAATATAAATAAATATTTTGGTGATTCTCATATTCTAAAGGATATATCCTTTGATATAAACGATGGAGAATTTTTAACCCTTCTAGGTCCTTCTGGTTGTGGTAAAACAACTATACTAAGATGCATTGCTGGACTTGAGAGCATAGAGTCTGGGGATATTCTATTAAATGGTAACTCTATTAAAGATCTAGCACCTAACAAGAGAAATGTGAATACTATCTTCCAGAACTATGCTTTATTTCCTCATTTAAATATGTATGATAATATTGCTTATGGACCAAGAGTTAAAAAGTCTATGAGTGAGGAAGAACTAAAAAAAAGAGTTGCTGAAGTTTTAAATTTGGTACAGATGTCAGGTTACGAAGAGAGGATGACTCATCAACTATCTGGTGGACAACGGCAGAGAATTGCTATCGCTAGGGCTTTAATTAATGAACCAGATATTTTACTTTTAGATGAACCTTTAGGTGCTTTAGATTTAAAACTTAGAAAACATATGCAAATGGAACTTGCTCATTTACAAAAACAAACAAAAACTACTTTTGTTTATGTTACTCATGACCAAGAAGAAGCTCTTAATATGTCCGATCGTATCGTAGTTATTGATGAAGGAGAAATTCAACAGCTAGGTAGCCCTAGGGAGATATATAATCATCCTAAAAACCTTTTTGTAGCAAACTTTATAGGTGATAGAAATATAAAAAAGGTTCAAGTTTTGGAAAAATCCAATGAGTATTCTAAAATCAAGCTAGGAAGTAATATCATCAATATTAGATGTTCTAATAATGCAAAATGTACTGATAAAGATGGTGAAACGGCTATATTAGCTATTCATATGGATAAGATGAAAATATCTTGTCATGAAATTCCTAATTCTCTTTCAGGTGAAATTTTATCTATTCACTATGCAGGTTCACAAATTAGAACTGAAGTTAATGTAGATGGTGAGAAAATTACTGTTATTGAGTACCAGAATAATGACTGTGATTATGATATAGGAGATAAGGTTTTTATATCTTGGGAAGAGTCTGGGGCAATTCTACTTCCTATGGAAGATGATTTCGAAGAAAGTAGGGCTTAATATGAAAAAGTTTAAACAAAATGCGCCTGCTATACCGATTTTAGCTTGGATAGGATTATTAGTTGGTGTACCACTGATATTTGTTGTTGTATTAAGTTTTTTATCTAGAGATAATTTAGGTAATATTGTATTTCAATTTACTTTGGAAAATTATAAAAGGATCTTTGATCCTATCTATTTAAAGGTTTTTTTAAATTCGTTTTTGCTTGCAGCATTAACAGCAATAATCACATTATTAATTGGTTATCCAGTTGCATACTTTACAGCTAATTTAGAATCTAAAAAACGCTCTTTAGCTATTGGTTTAATTATGCTTCCGTTTTGGATATCAAGCTTACTTAGAACTTATGGATGGATTATACTTTTAGGAAATACAGGACTGATAAACAACATACTCTTAAGGATGAATATTGTTAAAAGCCCATTGAGCATGATGTATAAATTTAGTACTATTCTTATTGGTACAGCATATATGCTAATTCCTTTTATGATTATTGCTATATATAATTCAGTTGATAAGCTTGATAAGTCTTTGCTTGAAGCCTCTTCTGATTTAGGGGCTAGCAAATGGAAAACATTTTTTAATATTACACTCCCTCTTACTATACCAGGTATAGCTGGAGGATTTACCTTAGTTTTTATTCCCTCTTTGGGTCTGTTTTTTATATCTGACCTCTTAGGTGGAGGAAAGACTATATTTTTAGGAAATTTAATAAATACTCAGGTTACAAAAGGGAGAAACAAACCCCTTGCGGCAGCTTTCTCTGTAGGAATGATTATTTTAGTTTTAGTTGTATTATTTATCTATAGTCGTGTAACAAAGGACAATAAGGAGGGATTATTTTAATGAATAGTAGGACTAAAAAATTTCGTACAGTCTATCTATCACTATTCTTTGTCATATTATATATTCCGGTACTTAGTGTTATTTTATATTCCTTTAATAAAAGTCCTTCTACTGCTCAGTGGGCTGGCTTTACACTAGATTGGTATAAAGAACTATTTAATGATAGGGTGATTACTGAAGCTTTTAAAATAAGTATACAGGTGGCTTTTTTAACTTCTATTTTGTCTGCCATATTGGGGACGGCTACAGCCATTACTTCTATGTATGTAACAAAAAAAATGGAAAAAACCATAAATGGAGTCATGATTCTACCATTACTCGTTCCAGAAGTTGCACTGGGAGTTTCACTTCTTTTATTTTTCAATGCTTTGAGGCTGCCCTTTGGACATTTAACTTTAGTCCTTTCACATTCACTATTTTGTGTACCTTATGTATATATTATGGTTCAACTCAGGCTTAAAGAGATCAATATATCCATTATAGAAGCTGCAAAAGATTTAGGTGCTGCTAAATGGCAAATTATTAGAACGATTATCATACCATTAGTTATGCCTTCAATAATAACAGCATCTTTACTAGCACTGGCTATTTCTTTAGATGATGTCGTTATTTCAACGTATATGTCTGGGCCAACGTCTACAACTTTACCAGTTCATATTTTCTCTATGATGCGTGTAGGTGTTACGCCAAAAATAAATGCTTTATGTACTTTAATTTTAGTAGGAACATTTTTTATTGTTGGTTTAAGCCAACTTGTAAGTAGAAAAAGTCGAAAAGAGGAGGAGTTTAAATGATGAAAATAAAAATGAGAAAATTGCTAGGGATACTTTTATCTAGCATATTAGTACTTTCTGTAGTAGGTTGTGGTAAAAGTGATAAGAGTGGACAGATTAACTTGATGACATGGGGGGGGGACTTTATTCCTCGAGAAATAATCAATCAATTTCAAGAAGAAACGGGTATTAAAGTAAATTACAAGGAAGTTACTTCTAATGAAGATATGCAGTCTTTACTAGAAGCGAATCCTGATCAATATGATTTAGCAGTAGTAACAGATTACATGGTAGATATATTAAGACAAAATGAATACCTTGAAAAATTAGATAAGACAAAGCTACCCAATTTTTCAAATATCAATCCTGGTTATCAAGGAAACTATTATGATGAAAATGATGAGTTTTCAATACCTTATGCAATATCAACTTCATTTTTACTTGTTAATCCAGAAGGTGTTGAAAAACTAGGTGCAAGTCCAATTACAAGCTATCAAGATTTATGGCAAGAAGAATTAAAAGATAATATCGTTGTGATAGACTGGTCTGTTGAAATTATAGGATTAGTTTTGAAATCTTTAGGATATGAGTATAATGAAACAGATCCTACAAAGGTTGAAGAAGCTAAGGAAAAATTGTTTGCTCTAAAAAATAATATAATGAGATTTGAAACTAATACCCCAGAAGATTCTTTAATAAATGGAGAAGCGGTTGCAGGGTTTATGTATTCAAATCAAGCAGTGAAAGGTCAAGCTTCTAATGAAAAACTTAAGCCAGTATTTCCAAAAGAGGGAATGCCTATTTATATAGACTCCTTTGTAATGTCTAAAAAGGCACCTAATAAAGAAGCAGCTTACCGATTCTTAAATTTTCTATTGCAACCAGAAATAGGTGCAAAAATAGCTGAAATTACTAACTTTTCAACTCCAAATAAAGCTGCCGAAGAATATTTGCCAGAAAGCTTTAAAAACAATCCAATGTTAAATCTTTCAGATGAGGTTATTGAAAA
>JAAZLH010000192.1 GCA_012799415.1 Candidatus Epulonipiscium sp.
CAATGTTTTGCTATCAATGTGAGCAGACAATGGGAGGTAAGGGATGCACTAAAAGTGGAGTTTGCGGTAAAACACCAGAAATTGCAAATTTACAAGACTTATTAATATATCAGTTAAAAGGAATCTCTTGTTACGCTAAGCCTTTGATCGAAAAAGGAGAAACTATTGATGAAGAAATAGTAAAATTTGTAGAAAATGGTCTGTTCACAACATTAACAAACGTAAATTTTGATGCTGATGTCCATGTAAGATTATTGTTAGAATCTCAGAGGATAAAAGAAGCCTTAAGAGATCAAGCACCAGAAGGAGAATATGTAGATGCAGCTACATATAATCTAAGCGAAACCAAAGAGGCTATGCTAAAAGATTCAGTACAAGCAGGAATTATGTTTGATCAGGGCTTAGATGCAGACATCAGATCTTTAAGATCCACAGTATTATATGGGTTAAAAGGGATCAGTGCTTATGGTCATCAAGCAAGATTTCTTGGATTTAATAACGAGCAAGTAGATCAATTCTATTTCTTAGCGTTAGAGTCTACTACAAACGATGAGTTATCTCTTGAAGACATGATCCGGATGACATTGAGGGTTGGAGAGATGAGTGTGCAGGTAATGCAAACTTTAGATGATGCCAATACGACTACCTACAGAAATCCCTCACCACATAAAGTAAATGTAAACATTAGAAAAGGACCATTTATCATCGTATCTGGCCATGATTTAAAAGATTTAGATATGCTTCTTCAACAAACAGAAGGAACAGGAATCAATATTTATACTCATGGAGAAATGTTACCATCCCATGGATATCCTGGATTAAAGAAATATAAACATTTAGTAGGTAATTATGGTTCAGCATGGCAAAATCAACAGAAAGAATTTGATGATATTCCAGGTTGTATTCTAATGACTACGAACTGTTTGATGAGACCAAGAGAAACATATAAAGATAGGATATTTACTACTAGTGTCGTAGGGTGGGAAGGAGTAAAACATATTAAAGTTTCTGAAGATGGCACGAAGGATTTTAGTGAAATAATCAATAAGGCGTTAGAATTAGGTGGATTTAAAGAAGATGAAGAACCGAAAGAGATTTTAGTGGAATTTGGACATCATGCTACATTATCTAATGCTGAAGCCATTGTGAATGCAGTGAAGGGCGGGGATTTAAGGCATTTCTTTGTCATCGGTGGGTGTGATGGAGCAAGGCCTGGAAGAAACTATTATACTGAATTTGCTCAAATGGTTCCTAAGGATTGTGTCATTCTAACCTTAGCTTGTGGTAAATATAGGTTTAACAAATTAGACTTTGGAACAGTCGCCGGATTACCTAGATTGCTAGATGTAGGGCAGTGTAATGATGTATATTCAGCAGTAAAAATAGCAACATCACTTGCAGATGCGTTTGACACAGATGTTAATTCACTACCATTGACGATTGCACTCTCTTGGTATGAACAAAAGGCGGTAGCTGACTTATTGGCATTATTATCTCTTGGGGTAAAAGGGATGTATTTAGGGCCAAGTTTACCAGCCTTTATATCCCCTAATGTATTACAATACTTGGTGGACACATTTAATTTAAAACCAATCAGTACAGCAGAGGATGATCTAAAAAATTCTTTAAAACAAGTAATAAGTTAAATGTAGTAGTTTAATTGTTTTAATAGAAAATAAAAATTTATAGAAGTAGAATCCTGAAGAGGGGAATGAACTTGAAACATATAAGGATAGAAGATTGATTGAGATTATACAAGTAAGAGAATAATTGAATAGCAAGAGAAAACTAAAAATAAAATCAGCAGGAATTTGAGGTTATCGTTCTAGCTGATTTTTATTTTTTTAGCTAGTGTATGATGGATAAGGATCAGTACTTGAAAAGAATTAATATCTAAAATATAATGAAGAGGGTAGATATGATTGATAAAGTATTTAATATAAATTGTAGGTTTCAAATATTTGAACTTTATAGTAATATCTCAAAAGCAACTAAAAATATATCAGATAATCTTAAAAGAGGTATCACTATAAAAATATAATGTATAGTAATATGA
>JAAZLH010000193.1 GCA_012799415.1 Candidatus Epulonipiscium sp.
GCTGCCTCAGCCGTAGAATGTTCCCAATCAGCCTTCGCTACGCTCGTCTTCTTGGACATTCCTGACATGAGACGTACCTCTACTTACAACTCGCTTCAGTCCTTGTAAGCAGGGTTACGACTTCAACATGCCTTGAGAGTACAATAATGATGTCGTGAAGACCTACTGATGCCTTGGTAGAAGGGTATTTTTCTCAAAAACTTTAATTTCCCACTACAAAAACATTAATTGATATTTTATCGATTAAATGATATTTTACCTTTATCTGCATGAAGCATTATTTTTTACCTTATCAGAAATGGTCTGTCATGAATCCCTGACCAATTTTGAAATTCTAATTTTACTTTATGAAAACTCTCATCCTCGATTTCTTCAATTAATGAGAAAAACTTGTCATTTGCTGTACATCCACCTTCTTCTTCGCCAATATAAACCATCCTGCAATCTGGATTAACCATTCTCATTTTATTTAATACTTCAAATGCTATATCATTCTGATAAGGCGGCCAAGACATAATCAAAATATCAACGTTCTTGTACTTTTCGACAGCTTCAACTGCATCAATTTCATCAACATGCACCCACGTATTGCATTTCTTCCATGAATAGTTGTCGGTTGCAACAATATCAACACCGCACTTTCTAAGTTCGCATGTTAACGCGCCTGTCCCTGCCATAACCTCGAGACATCTTCTGGATCCTATCCATCTACTTAAAGCCTCAATCCATATTTTTGACAATAGCACATATCCCATATGCTCTATGAGCCTTTCTCTTAATTTAGAAGATGAAATGTTAAAATCTTGTAATATAAAATCAGGGTATTTAATAGGGATTATTCGGTTTTTAATCCTCTCCTCAATTTCATCACTAATTAAAATATGTTCTTGAGTGAATTCGAGGATTTTTCTACAAATCATATGAAGCCCCTGAAAATCTAAAAATGCAATTCTTCTCAAAAATTTATTTATCTTCATGATTTAGTTCCTTTCTTTTCTCTTTCATCTTCTACATATTTATCATATTTGTATCATAGCATAAAGTGTATAGAGTTTATTTCCGCCCCAAATCAAAACGGAGTTCACCGAGTTGTCCACAGATTTCACAGACAGTCTTACTTAATTGCTCATATTTACTTACGATTCCTCCAATCTCATGCTGAATTTCCTTTTCAGTCACACAATAACTATTTGGATAAAACCTTAATCCAGTACCATCCATAGAATTAATAGCCTGTAAAAATTAGGGTTGTCAGGGTAACTGTAACAAAACTGGAGCGATCTTCATTTTTCCTTTATTTGCTTAACTTTGAGGTCTCTTTGCTTATTTTCAGCATCATTTCGTTCTGAGATGTAACATCAATGTAGACATTTCTCTTAGTATTCTTCAAGAGTCAACTACCCTTTTTATCCTCCTGAGAAACTTTCTTTCGTCCCTAATGACTTAACATATCTAAGCTATGACAATTAGCTTAGATAGCTAAATCTATTCTAGATAATATATCAAGAGCTTTTATATCCTGACTTTCCTAATACATAATAATATTATTTCTTAAGGTTTCTAAAAATAATAATGCATTCCACCTCGTTATATTAATAAGTTGGTTCAGGTTTTTGATTTCACTTGCTCTGAATAATAAAACATCGTATCCCTTGCATCAAAACCATTTATCTAGCAACTCAGCGACTTTATTTAATTCTTGTTTCATGGAATCCGATACTTTATCAAAACCATTGAAAAATTTCAGTTTTTGGCACCAAAATCTATATGCTAAATTCATATATTGAATAACACGTTCCGGGGTATCTATCGGATTTTTCCCCGATTCAATCAATTCATCAACTAATGATTCATTAATATGGTAAATGGTTGCACAATACTCCTTAGCACTACTAAACATTTTAAAATATTGTTTCAAAAATTCAATATTTTCAGCCGAAGAATAATTCATTAATAAATTATCAATCCCATCATAATAATTCTCAATCACATATATAAAAGTATCTATTCTGTCATTTCCAATTCCTCTTTTTGTGTTTTGAAGATTTCCTGTTTGTGGCATCATTGAAATATTCACAACTGAATACATAAGTTTTTCACAAATTTCAAATTTGTTTTTATAGACTTTAAAATACTTTTCTTTTTCTTCTGAAGATTCTAAATCCTTTAAATGCTTTATATATGCTTCTCTCCTTGAATGAGCAAAAGCAACTTTAAAGTTAAAATCAGTTTCACCACTAAACGATAATACTCCTGTTGTCTTTCCTTCTAAGGAAAAAGTACTTTCTATATGTAGTCTATTCTTATTCTCTATAATTTTAAAATTACTTCCGTATAATAATTTGTATGTTTCCCATGCAATTTCAGAGATATCATATTCCATTTTACCCATTATCTATTCCTCCATTTTTTATAAAATATATTCGTTACAATGAGTCAGCCTATCAAGTTTAAAAACTCTAGTGATTTATCTATTGCCACTTTCCATGATAATACTTGTTTTTCATACGTGACCTTTTTATACGACAACTATCCTACCACATAGGGCGTACATATCCCCCTTATATTCTGCAGATATACTGTAAGTCCAACAATCACCAACATAATAAGAAAGCAATAAAGGAATCCATTTTTTTGCTTTGTTCTCCTAAAAGTTTTATCTTTATCTCATTCTAAATTTTTTTGAGAAACATGATAAAATCAAACTGTTATTTCTCCAACTAATTGATAATGATCACTCAATTCTGTTGGTAAATACTCTACATTACTTATTAGAATACTTTTTGTGGCAAAATGGTCAATTTTACTTCCGGTAGGATATGACGATTTATACGGAAATGAAACCCCCTCGATTGGTGTAACCAAAGAAATTTCATTTTGAGCAAACCAAAGCTTTATCCTATGATAATTATATTCAAATTGTTGATATTTTTTCATAATACCCTCTTCATGATATGAGTACAATCTATCTATCTGTCGCTCTGTATATATTGTATTTTCATCACCCCGAATTTTCGCATTGTTAAAGTCCCCAGCTATTATAATATTCTCATAACAATTTATATGATGCAAAAATTTGATAAATTGACTATACTTATCTTCATAATCGCCAAAGAAGCGCACACCAACAATTACAAAGTCTTTATGACCAGATTTCAAAGGTATCGCTAAAAAATCAGGCATCCCTTCTCTGGCTACTTGATTTTTTTCAAGTTTTGGTTCATATTCTTTTGATACTGCGATAAATATATCGTTGCGGTTTTTCTGTTCATCAGTGATAAAAACTTCATAACCCCAATTTTTGATTATTTCTTCAAATTCACCATAATCATCAAGTCTATAAAACTCTGTTAATACCAAAATATCATAGTCAGGTTTATCAGGAAAAAGTGATGATAACTCCTTTCTTCCGTTACCAGAACCAACCGCACAATTTACATTCCATTCAAGGATTTTCATATCATCAACCTCCAAATCTATTAAGTTACTAAAATACCTACATTTTCGAATCATACTTCATTTTACTATAATATCCATATTTATTTCTTAGTGAATTAATTCTTCTTGCTTCGTTATTTTCTTGTATTTGGAATATCTATCTAATACCGTTTTTCTCTTCTATTATTAACCTATTGAATATCTTGCATCTGCAACATCTGCCAATCACTCATCTGTAGTAAAAGCTTGATATGTCATAGTTTAAAATATTAAGTCAGTATATATATTTTTCCTTTAAATCATCATATATCAACAATGGTATACATCCGCTTACCTCTACTGTTCCATCTATATAGTAATGATTTTCCCCATCAAAATATACCCCATGAAATCCTTCTTCATCCTTTAATGAGTTGGTTGCTATATGTCCTGCTATGATATCTTTATAAAATTTGCCAAAGCTTGGAGGATACTTACTTGTAAATATTTCTTCTGTCGTCCCATGTTGCCACCAATCCTCTGCTTCTTCGTCGATGCCGGCATGAACAAATATTTGTTTTTCTGTTTCATAGTATAGAGGTAAGTTTTTTAACCATTTGATTAATTCTTTGTGATTTATTTTTA
>JAAZLH010000194.1 GCA_012799415.1 Candidatus Epulonipiscium sp.
ATGATGAATCCAATGATGGGGCGAGGCTGTCCTTATATGAACAATTATCTAATGCCTACTATGCCTGTAACCTATTCAGAAACAGATATGGATGAAAAAGATATGGAATATATGAAACACTTACATTCCGAAATATGTAAAAAGATTCAGCCACATATAGAAGCAGAATGTGATCGAATGGATCATGAAGATAGCCCACTATATCGAGAATATCCTGATAGAGAAACCATCGAACAAATGGTAGATAGAATTTGTGCCTGCGTGGAAGAGAACATGAAAATACAAGGAGAATCTGTAGAAGCTATGCAGGAGATGGCTCAACAATATGGATATGGTAATCGTCAAGATTTACTACGTTCCCTCGTAGGTGCTTTATTGCTTAGCGAGATATTTGGCAGGCGTCGGCCACGAAGACGAAGAAGAAGACGATTTGATCGCTACAACTTTCCTTATTAATTTTTGAACATGGAAAACCCCCTACTTGAGGATATAGGCCTTTAGGTAGGGGGTTTTTAGGTTTACAGATAAAAATCATGGTTTTGAATACGGCGATAAAAGGTTCGGTTTCGTATAATCCAAAAGTTTGTTGCTTTCTTGGGATTTAGGAAATACAATGAGTTTCCAATATTATTGTTTCCTGATAATGCTGATTTGGCCGCCTCAATACTTTCTTGGGAAGGTGTATTATAGATGGTTCCATTAGCAGCAGGTGTATATTGATAACCATAGTTTCGATCAAAAATAACACCCTTGATTGTATTCGGAAAATCTGGGGATTTTTTTCGATTAATAACACAGTTAGCTACAGCTAATTTCCCTTCATAAGGTTCACCTTTGGCTTCAGCTTCTACAATTCTAGATAGCCAGTATAGATCCTCATCTGTATAGGAAGGGGGCACGATGGTGGAAACAGGTGGAACAATATCATCTGAATAAATATGAATACTATATGTCCTCGCATCCCATTCGACATCGCAGTCAAAAGCTTCTGAGATAAAACGTAATGGGACAAATGTGCGTGATTGATATGTGGTAATTGGTGCTTCTAGATCAAGGGCCATTGTGTCTTTGAAAACAGTTTTAGAACCTACAGGCAGCCTAAGGGTCATTCCATTCTTAATTAGCACAGCTTGTTGGTAACGATTATCCCATGAAATTTCGTCGGTTTGCAGGGCCTCTCCTATTTTACGAATAGGAACAAAAGTACGATTGTTCTCTAAATAAGGTTCGGCATCAAAGGCTAGTTGCTGACCATTAACAAAAACTGAAATCTTTTTTTCAGCAGGGCGCAAACGGAAAACTGTTCCAGCATGAATTTCATCGCCATTTAAGCTATTCATTTGTTTTAATTCTGATACAGACACATTATTTGCAGTAGCAATTTTAAACAGAGTTTCATTAGGCTGCACCGTATGCATAATATACGTTGCACCAAAGGATGGGGTTGTACCAATGAGACAAAAGGTTAAACCCAATAACATCCCTTTGATTCTCTTCTTCATTCTTTCTCCTCCTTTTTGCCTTTGCGGCACACAGCCATTTTAACATCAAAAAAAAGAGAAAGAAAGAAGAAAAATGTGGAAAGATGGCGAAAAATCAGTGTTTATGCAGTATAGGACATCCCTGTATTTGCCTATTTAGAAGATGTTTTCTCCTCAATTTGTTCAATTTCAAAATAATCAAAAGAGATTGATTCGATAAAGTGATCTTGTCGAAAGGAAGTTTTTTGATATTGTGCATAATCTTTTTCATTATGAGGGAGCCATAATGGATAAGGAATATCAAATTCATAACAAAGGCGTTCTAGGCAATCCTTCAATTTTTTTTCAGTAGATAGATTAGGATCCCAGTTTTCTACCACTATATCAGATATAATTTGCTGTTTTTTTATTAATTTACCCCATAATCTCATAGTATGTATCCCCTTTTTATTTTTAGCCGATGGTTTCCTTGGCAAGGTGTGTTTTCTGCAATTTTTTGTATTAGATTAAGATATATGATCTTGATTATAAGAGCCAGGTAGTATACTGTCAATGATTTCATAAAAAAAACTGAGAATCCTCAGTTTTATATGGACTAGTAAAGTTTGTTTATAAGAGATCAAGGTTATCTAGTTAACTTAAAAAGGCTCTTTATTTTTACTAGATATCTATATGATCTCTACGGGGGTTCCAATTTGAATATATTTATAGAGGTTTTTTACATCATTATTATTCATTCGAATACAGCCTTTAGATACAGCTTTGCCAATAGAATCTGGTTCATTGGTACCATGAATACCATAATGTCCACCTGGAACAGATAAGCCCATCCATCTCGGGCCATAGGGTCCGCCAGGATTTTTTGATTTTTCTAGGATTTCATAAGAGCCTTTTGGTGTTGGTGTCTCTGATTTGCCCACAGCTACAGGATAGGTTTCAAAAGGAGTTCCATTTTTATAGACTACTAAAGTTTTTTTATTTCTGTTAACTACAATTTTATGAGGATTGGCTGATTTTTTTTGCTCTTTTTTTGCTGGTTTAGCAGCAGGAGTTGGTGCTTCAGCCTTTTTTTGATTTTCAGTAGTAGAAGTTTGAGGGGTTCCTGAAAGGTTTGTATTAGGTGTATTGTTTGTACTTGGTGTATTCTCTACACTTGGTGTATTTGGTTGTGCCGGAGGCTGATCTACCAAGACAATGTTATTTTCAATCCCCTTTGATTTTTCTTTAGGCAATTCGCTAGATAAGTTATCTTTGGATTTGCAACCAGCTAAAAGAAAAAACAAAAGAAAATAGATAGAGAAAAGGGAGAAAAATCTTTTCATTGGTTTTCACATCCTTATATAAAGATTGTTCATTTTTTGTTAAGAAAAGCAAGGCTGAAAGCAAGTTAATAATCCTAGTATTTTAAAAAAAGAGGATTTTTATCCTAGTATTTTTAGGATGGTCAGGATGGAAAATTTAAGAAAAGAGGATTCAGATTCCAAAGGGTAGACAATATAAAGGAGAAATGATACTATAAGGAAAGCTTTTAGCCATTCAAGAATCAAAAAATAGAGAGATAGAAAGAAAGGAGAGTGAATGCATTGGATTCACATTCGTATTTAAGTGCAGTTGGATTCCGTAAATATAAAGGAACAAAAGAATGGAATCGGTTAATTACACAAGTGATTGAAGAACCAACTGAAAAGTACATTGCAGAGGAAAAAGGGGAGAAAATCGCTTTCGAATACTATAAAGCCTATGCTGAAAGAGTTGGTTTAATTGTTCGCGGTACATTAGATGAGAAAGAGCAAATTTTGGTTAAAACTTTTGATCCTATTATAGAATCTAAATATATGATGGATGTATTAGAAGTGGAAGTTATGGAGGAGGAAGAAGACATTCACTATGCCTATTGTGAAGAAGAAAAAACAGGAACAGAAATTGTTTTTCACCTTCAAAATGTTCTTGATTATCACGATGTAGAGGAATTAGAGCACACCACAATAGAAGGTGTTAAGATTGTTGGACTTGGAATAGAAGGGAAAATAGTTTTACCTGTAGAGAAAGATGAAGTAGAAAGTGCTATTGATGCGGAGGAAGAAGAGTGGTATTGGGAATTGGTAAAAAGAGCTCGAGAAGGAGATGAAGAAGCAGCAGAGCTTCTTGATATAGAAGCAGAAGAGACAGCAGATATGATAGAAGAGCGGCTCCAGTACGAAGACTTTTTAACCATTGTAGAGGGATATTTTCTTCCTTTTAAAGATATTGATACTACTTATTCCATTCTTGGTATGATTAAGGAAATAGAAGAAATTATTAATCGTGAAACAGGAGAAAAATTATATTGGTTATATATAGATTGCATGGGAATGCCTTTTGAGCTTTGTATAAATGAACAAGACCTTACCGGCATTCCTTTAGTAGGAATGCGGTTTATTGGTCTTTGTTGGGTACAAGGGCAAATTGTATTTTCTTAATACGTTGAATTGGCTTTTTAAAAAGCCAATTTTTTTATGCTTTCCATTCTTCTAAGAAATTAATTAACTTTTCTCCATGGAATACATGACCACCATCAAAAATGTGATGTTCAATTTGGTCTTCTTGGTTAAATAGTGCATAAGCTTGTCTTGTAATATCTACTTGCTGAATGACACCATCGGTTCCCATCGTGCCGCTAAGGCCATCCTTATCACCAGTTTCAATAATAAGAGGTCTCGGTGCAATCAGCGCCGCAATATCACCAATATCAACATATTTCCATAGGCCAGGAGTAAAGTTACAACCACATTTATGGGTATGTAGCAAAGCACTTTTAATGGTGTAAAAGTAACCACTAACAAAAGAAGCTGTTATTCTTTCATCTAGAGCACTGAGCCATAAAGTCTGTAATCCACCACCAGACAAACCAACACAAGCAATTTTAGATGCATCACAAAAATCTAATGTTTCTATATAATCTACAAGACGCATCAAATCCCATGTCATCATTCCTATTAAAGACTGGCCTAGACTAATAGCTGCAAAGCTTAGATCATTACAAGAACAAGCCATATAATCTTCTTCATTATTCTTGATGGAGACATCTTCTGCTCGTTCTCCTGTACCACGTGCATCAGGACAAAACACGATATAACCTTCTCGAACCATTGTGAGACCATATTCAGAATCATATTTTTCGATTCCTTTTTGGATGATAGGAATATTGCAATTACCTGCAATGCCTTCCTTTCCACCACAACCATGTCCATGAGGGGCAAGAACAACAGGACGTTTTTCGCCTTCTTCCATATCCTTTGGAATTAAAATATAGAAAGGCATCCATACCTTGGGTGTTGTTTGAATCAACATTTTTCTTTTAATATGATCATCATAAACTTCTTCACTTAAAAATTCAGGTGATAAATCACAAGACTCCATCATGTTGATCCCAGATATTTCACGTAAAGTTTCTTGAACAGATACTTTCCATTTATTAAACTCTTGAATAGAAGTAGCCTCTAACTTCATTTTTCGTGCATGTTTATCATAAACATCAAGAAGATGTTCACGTGTAGTATATCTTTTTGTATACAAATTTATTCCTCCTTAAAAATTAGTGATTTAAGATATATCTATTCTATCTATACATATCTATATTATGAGAAATAAGAGTAAAGGTCAAGTTAATTGGATTCGCCTTCTCCTGTAGTTGAAAGAAAATTTAAACAAGAAAAAAGGAATTGAAATAAAGTTTCTAAAAAACAAATAAAACGTGAAAAAAAGTTGAAATTATATTCGAAAGCATATATAATAAGA
>JAAZLH010000195.1 GCA_012799415.1 Candidatus Epulonipiscium sp.
AGGAGATGCATCAGAAATATTTAAAAATATTAATGAATATGCATTTAATTGGGCAAAAACAAGTAGAGAAAATTATATTAAAAAAGATTTTACAGAGGTATTTAAAAACTATATTAATAATTAGTGATAAAGATACTGGAGCAGTAGAGAGGCTTTTCATAGTCTTGTATAATTAAATAGTATTTATTAAATATTACTGGGAGTTTTGATTCCCAGTAATATTTTTTATTTGGGGAGGCTTGGATTATGTTTCCACAAATTTATTTGAAATTGCCACATTAAATGAAACAAATTGGTATGGATAGAGTTTTAGAAAACGAATACAATAAGTACATAAGGTAGCTGAGGAGGTCATTAAATTGGTTACACTTAATAATAGGCAGATAGAGATAATAAATCTTTTGTCAAAGAGAGATGATTATATAACAATAGGAAATATATCAAAAATCTTTGATATAAGCCAAAGGACTATTCGAAATGATTTAGATTCTATTGAATATGCATTGAAGGGATATAAAGGGATTTTAGAAAGAAAACCAAGAATTGGAGTAAAGCTAACTCTTGATGAAAGAGAAACAGAAAAAGTTCTGAAAATGTATAATCATAAGATCTACTCAACAGAAGAAAGAGCACTATTTGTTTTAATTATTATTATGACAAAAGAAAAAACAACTTTTGAAGAGCTAGCAGAAATGCTACAAGTATCTAAAAATACAATAGTTCAAGATTTGAAGTTATCTGAAATTCTATTAGAAGAATATGATATAAAAATTAAAAAGAAATCTTATTATGGAATATTCTTAAATGGAAATGAAGATAAAATCAGAAGTTGTTTATTAGAATTATATAAAAAATCTACTAGTTATCTTCAGTTAAATATAGAGAAATATCTTAATAAATGCCTTAATAAATGCCTTAATACAGATATAAGTGAGATTAGAAACTTTATTGAAAGTGTTGAAAATTTGGCTGATGTTAAGTATTCAGAGGAATCTTTAGATGAACTAGAAGTCTTAATAAATTTCTCTCTTTGCAGAATGAGCATTGGAAATACTATAGAGTATAGTATGGATTATATTAATGAGCAAAAATCAACTAAGAATTATAAAATTCTAAAAGATAGCATAGAAAAATTAAATTGTAAAGTTACAGAAAATGAAATATGTTATTTATTAAAATTATTTAGTGGAGCTAAAAGTACGTTGGGTAATTTTATAAATACAAACCCAGAAGTTGATAAGTTAGCTGCTAATATCATTAGAGATATGTGTGATGTTATAAATATTAATCCAATAGAGGATATAGATTTTAAAGAACAAATGGCCCTTCATTTAAAGGTAGCAATTTTTAGATTAAAAAATAATCTTATAATTGATAATCCAATGCTTGAAGAAATAAAGTACAAAATGTCTTTTGTTTATAATATTACTGAAAAAATACTTTTACAGTATGAAGAGATATTAAACTTTAAGTTTCCAGAATCAGAAATTGCCTATATAGCAATGTACTTTGATGCATTGTTTGAAAGAAATGTAAAACATAAGTTTTCATATAAAGTGTTGATAATATGCAATGGCGGACTTGCTACATCAAGTCTTTTAAAGACAAGGATAGGAACAATGATTCCAGAACTTGAAGTGGTAGATATATGTAGATTAAGAGATGTAGAAAGAAATGTAAAAAAGAATGAAGTTGATTTTCTAATCAGCACAGTACCTTTTACATTAGGTGATTATAAAGTAATACAAGTTAATCCGCTATTAGAATTAAGTGATATAGAAAAAATTAAAGCAGAGACCTTTAGAAGAAAGTATGAAAATCATTGTAAGTTTTTTGTGAAAAAAGTTCAAAATAAAAGTCAAAGTGGTATAAGTAAAATATTACCTGAAAAATATTCACAAATAGGTGTAGAAATAAAGGATTGGCAAGAAGCTATAAAAGTAGCAGCAGAGCCGTTAATTAAAGATAAAAAAATAAAAAGACAATATGTTAGCGAAATGATTAAGGTTATAGAAACCTTAGGCAACTATATGGTATTTATACCTGAAATAGCATTTGTTCATGCAGAACCTACTTTTGTTATAGAAAATTCAGTAAGTGTTTTAGTATTAAATAAACCAATTAAATTTGGAAGTAAGCAAGAGACAATAGTAAAAGTAATAGTTGTTTTAGCTAACAAAAATGAAAACATGAATTTGGTGAATTTAGTAAATATTATAACAAAGGAAGGTAACATAAAAAAATTAAAAGAAGCAACTTGTTATGAGGATATAGAAAATATCGAGTAGTAAATTAAGCAGCAAATTAAGTAATAATAAAAGGAGAAGAAGGGGTATGTTCATAGAAGTTATTGATAAAGTAAATAATTATGAAGAAGCAATAAAGATGTCCTGTGATATCTTAGAGAAAAATGGAGTTATAGAAAGTAGATATTATGATGCAATAAAAGCTAAAATTCAGCAATATGGTTCATACTTTTGCATTGCAGATGGAATATGTATGCCTCATGCAAGACCAGAAGATGGAGCTTTAAAAGAAGGGCTTTGCGTATTAAAACTTAATAACCCCGTAGATTTCAATGGGAAGTTAATAAATGTATTTTTCACATTATCAGCAAAAGATAATGAATCTCACTTAGGATTACTAAAGAAAATTGCTGATGTGTGTATGAATAAAGATAAGTTAAATATTATTAAAAATTCAAAAAATAAAGAAGAGATTATGGAGGTATTATAAAATGAAAAA
>JAAZLH010000196.1 GCA_012799415.1 Candidatus Epulonipiscium sp.
TAACATGGTGAGACTCATCAGAAATTAAAACTATCTTGTCGTCCTCAAAATCCTCTATTGTAACGGTATTTTCCCTTGGAAAAGTTAAATCCAAATGTAGCTTTTGTGTTGTGGTGAAGCAAATATTTATTGAATTTTCGTCAACAGCCGCAAAGTTTTGCACCTCTTTTATGTTAACCCGACTACCTAATAACTCTATAGTGTCGGCAAACAGATATTTACCGGAGGCGGAATTAAGAAAATTTTCTTTCGTTTTTTCTATAATGTTAGTTTGATTAACAAAAAACAAAAATTTTCGATAGCCCTTGGTATACAGATACAATATTAACCCGGCCATTATTACGGTTTTACCTGACCCGGTAGCCATATGGAATAAATTGTGTACTTGCTTGTTTTTACGTAAATTATCATTTTCATAGTAAGTGATGAAGTACTGAAAAGCTTTATCTTGGTATTCCCTGAGTTCGATCCTTTCAGCAAGCCCACGATTAATAAAATCTGGGATATCTATTAAAAATCCGGCTTCGTCTAAAGACTTTAGCGTTTGATGTAAGTAACGATCAGACATCTAATTATCCCCCTTATCAAGACCATAAAAACTTCTTGTAAAGGCTTTATCCTTTTCTGTAACAGCCATATCTTCATCATCCATATCGCAAAGATTGATGTAAAGTCTATTTTTGTCGATGAGTTCCATGACTAATCGTCTCTGTTCTTCTAGGGATAAAGATACAAAGCCATCCATATTCGAGCGTAGCTCTTCCGGGATTACTGATGGTATAAGTGCTCCACCTAACATTGCTTTGCTTAAGACTTCTTGGATCTCCTCCGATGTTTCAGCATTTTGTAAATCAGTAACTAAGGATTCGTTCTGCTCCATTAACTCGCAGTAAACGAATGAACCTCCACCTTGCCAATTTACCTCTTTTGAAATTCCAGTTGAATCCCCATCTATCACATTCTTCAAACGTGGAATAAGCAATTCTTCAATATAATTCATTTGTTCGATGCCAACATATTGCCGATTTGTTTTATGAGCTACCGCTTGTGTGCTTGCAGATCCTGCAAAAAAATCTAATACCAAGTCCCCTTGTTCAGTAAACATTTTCAATATTGTGCCTAATAACCTTTCTGGCTTTTTACCTGCCGGAAAGCTAATTCCCCCCTCATTTTGTGAATTATTAAAATCGATATGCTCCCAGAAATCGCAGATAAGTTTCGCAAATTTCTCCTGAGGCAAATCACTAATAGATACATTCCAGAAACTTCTGGTCAAAGGTGATAATCTTCTTCCATTATAAGCATATGAACGTACACCTTCGGAAGTTTCATAAACAATCACTTTATCTCTATTTTGAAGACTTTTCTCCTTTATTTCAAGCGGAATTTCCTTAGTGCTCTGCACTATTACTTCTTTATAGTGCTCAATAAAACTCCTAAAATCTCCATCTCGTAGAGAAGACTTATCAACCACAAAATCTTGTCTATTATATTCCCTTTTGAATTTATCAGACAAACTTTGAAGTTTCAGACCATTTTCGTCTTCCACAATAATACGATTAAAATGAGTGTCCCAATCTTCTCTTTCAACATAACAAGGATTTATTTTACTCAGCGAAGATTTCCTGTAAACTAACATATAGGATTTTGTTTTAATTATAGTTTTTTCTTTATGAGCAAGTTTTAATCCGCTAGCATGTGAATCTCTTATAGCTATATTGTTTACAAAGTTTTCTTCTCCAAAAATTTCATCACATAATATTTTTAAGTAGGCTTGCTCATTATCGTCTACATGCACTACAATCCAACCGTCTTTTGCTACTAGCCCTAATGCTATTTCTAATCTATTTCTCATAAAAGTTAACCAAGTAGAGCGATTGAAACTATCATTATATTTAAAGCTGTCGCTCCCCGTATTATAAGGTGGATCTATATAAATGCACTTTACTTTCCCCTCATACCGTTTAAGTAGGGAAGAGAGAGCAAGTAAATTATTCCCCTTAATGATTAGGTTATCATCTTCGTCAATGCGATCTATCTCTTCTACACCATCTGGAGTATAACGTTTCGCATTAGAAAAAACCTTTGGGTGTAAAAGGCGACTAACCTCATCTGGAGCCAGAATTTCATTATAAAAGACTTCGTCCCTTTTTTGATCATCCTTGGTTTGTCCACCTTCTAAAACACAATCTTTGTAAGGCCAAACTAAAGAAACATCATTTTTAGAACTTAGTAGATTATTATTTTTATCCGCCAAGCCTATCTTGTTTCTAAAAAGAGTATAGCTATCTGGTAAAAATTCTCGTGACTCCAGAACCCAACTGAACTTTATTTTGTCAAAAACGAGCATACCATCTACATCAGCGAAAAAATGGCTCTTTAGCATTTCATCAGCCAAAAGAAGTTTTAGTAAGGCCGAATCCATATTCATACAGGCTTCGTAAACCTTAGGCTTAAGAATAACATTATTTTCACCTACAAAACGATCATCTTGGAGCAAAACA
>JAAZLH010000197.1 GCA_012799415.1 Candidatus Epulonipiscium sp.
CCAAATCTCAATATCATCATCAACAGGAATAAATATACATTGTGTAGCTTTGATATGATCATATTCGGATTCAAAAACTGTATAAGAGAGTCCATGTCTACATTTATATTTGGATACATCTAAATCTTTAGCAACAGGTTGCCAAGATATACTCCAATAATCTTCCACCTCATCATCTCTTAAATATATATAATGACCAGGTCGATCAAGAGGCACACCATTAGGACGGAATCGAGTTATCCTGTGATGCTGTGGACTTTTATAAAAAGAGTACCCTCCCCCATGATGGGACATAACTGTACATAGATCTTTTACACCTAAATAGTTCGTCCATGATGTTGGTACATCAGGCCTATCAATCACATACTCTCTCTTGTCATTGTCAAAATACCCATACCTCATAAAACACAAACCCCTTTCCTTGGTGATTTATTGTCATAACAGGATCAATAAAGGTATATTTTTGTTAATCTTACCATGTATTTTATACCTTAACAATGTGACACTGTTGGCAATTTTTGTGTTTTCTTGTTCACCTAGGATAAGGGGAATTATCTTATAAAAACTTCCCATTGGTTTCCATGACTTCTTTATACCAATGGCCAGAATCTTTAACTATTCTTTTTTGTGTTTGATAATCTACAAATACCAGCCCAAATCTATCTTCATAACCACTATGCCATTCAAAATTATCCATGAAAGACCATTGAAAATATCCAGCTATATCGATACCATCAGCTGCTGTCCTCTTCAATTCTTTAAGATAACGATGCAAGAAGTCAATCCGATTTGGATCATGGACTTTACCATCTAGAGAAATTACATCATGACAAGATAGACCATTTTCAGTAATGTAAATTGGTTTCTTATACCTTTCATATAAAAACTTAGGTCCCCAATATAGAGCTTTAGGTGTTATTGGCCATCCTAATGCTGTTTTAGGAAAACCCTTATGCCGTGGAATAAATTCTGGTTCTCCATCTTTCCCTTCTCTTACTTCTAGTCCATTATAAATATTTTGCCCAAGAAAATCCAATGGTTGCGAAATGATTTCCATATCACCTTCTTGGATTTTAGGCATCAAATCTCCAAATAGCTCAATCCCATCTTCTGGATACTTGCCAAAGAAAACCGGATCACTCCACCAACTAATATTCCAAGCCCAGTTACTGCTCAAATCTTTTGGCATCTGAAAAAGAGCCTTTTTTGCAGCTTTAATATCTTGTGGGCAATCAGTTTCTGGATAATGCATAGAAGCTGTAGGTGCATAGCCTACTTTTACCTCCTGCTTAGCATGATTACGTATCGCTTTTACACCTCGCCCATGAGCTAATAAAATATGATGAGCCATCTGTAAAGTATCTGCTACTGATTGCTTTAACCCAGGAGCATGAATGCCATCAATATGACCTAATCCTACAAAGCATTGAGGTTCATTTAAAGTAATAAAGTACTGAACTCGATCTGATAATTCTGCTGTTACTACTGCTGCGTATTCTTCAAACCATCTCGGGCTCTCTGGATTCATCCATCCTCCCTTTTTATAAAGCTCATAAGGAAGATCCCAATGAAACATTGTAACATAAGGTTCAATACCATTGGCTATCAATTCATTAACAAGTTCACTATAAAAATTCAGCCCTTTTTCATTTACTCTCCCTGTGCCTTCCGGGAGTATTCTAGCCCATGAGATTGAAAACCGATATGCTTGAATCCCCATCTCTTTCATCAATTTTATATCATCTTTAAATAAATGATAATGATCACAAGCTACCTCTCCGGTATGTCCACCGTATACTTTTCCCGGTTGCTTGCAGAACATATCCCATATCGATAATCCTTTTCCACCTTCATAGGCCGCTCCTTCTATTTGATAGGAAGAAGTTGCCACCCCCCAAGTAAATCCTTCTTTAAATGCCATATTTACCACCTCTAGTTGTGTATTTAGATTGTAAATTTATCCATAAACATTTCTTAAGAATTTTAATTTTTTCTATTTACTCTTTCACACCTCCCATAGCCACGCCACGGATAATATATTTAGACAGCGCAAAATATATTACAAGTAAAGGTAAGATGGTTAAGGAAATCCCTAAATAGATACCACCATATTCTGTTTTATAAATATCACCTTTTAACATTTGTACCATCAAGGGCAAAGTATACTTTTTTTCATTTGTTAATAAAGTTAAGGGAGTTAAAAAATTATTCCAAGAAGTAACCACCCCAAAAATAGACATGGTAGCAATGGCTGGTTTCATAATAGGTATTGTCATAATATTGAAAATTCTAAATTCCCCTGCTCCATCAATTCGGGCAGATTCGATAATATCAAAAGGCATAGTCGCAACAAGGTATTGCCTCATAAAAAATACTGTAGCCGGTGAAGCTATAGCAGGAATAATAAGGGGAATGAAAGAATTTGTAAGACCTAAGCGAAGCATAAATTGATAAAAGCCAATCAAATTGAGCTGAGTAGGGATCATTATAATTCCAATAATAAAACTAAATAATAAATCCCTACCTTTAAATCGGTAAACTGTAAGCCCATAGGCTGTTAATGTAGAAAAATAGACCGATAATCCAGTAGATCCAAAGGCAATAATGGAGCTGTTTATAATTCCCCGCACTGCATTGAACCCTTTGCCTGTTAAGACATCCCAATTTGACTTTAGAAAGCTAGAAGGAAATAGAGAAATTCCCGCTTGAATGGCCGTTGTGGATCTGGTTGCATTCATCAACATAATCCAAAAAGGAAGGACACTAAGCAGACTGAGAAAAATTGCTACTATGTGAATACCTACCTTTTTCCAACCCAATATGCCTTTTTGACTTTTTTGTTCCACTCTCCCTTGTTTCACCATCTCTTGCTTCATTTTATCTTCCCTCCTTTCCCTCTTCCTTTTCACTAAACAACCTAAATAAAATTAGGCTACAACAAATAATAATAAACAACAATATCATAGAAGCTGCAGCGGCAATATTAAAACTCCTAGCCCCTGTAAAGGCTTGCTTATAAATAAACATAGCTACAGTGCCTACTGCATTATCCGGATTTCCATTGGTCAACAAAAAAGGGATATCAAACATTTGCATTCCACCAATTAAAGAAGTAACGAGAATATATAACAAAATAGGCTTAATTAAGGGTAGAGTAATAAAAAAGAATGTTTTTCTAGCGTTGGCTCCATCTATCATAGCTGCTTCATATAGTTGAGGACTAATCCCTAATATGGCTGCAATGATCATGATCATTGTACTCCCATAAAACATCCAAAATTGAATAAAGGCAACGATAAGCCGTGTAGCCGTTTTGCTTCTAAAAAACTCAAAAGGTTGCTTTAATATTTTCATAGAAACTAAAATACTATTAACAGGTCCTTCTGGATATCTAAAGAATGAGCTAAAGAGAACAGCAATAGAAGCTGCTGTGATAATCCCAGGTAAATAAAATAAAACTTTATAGATGCCTTGCCCCTTGATTTGCACCTTCATATCTGTAAACCAAGTAGCCAAAACTAAAGCCATGAGCAACTGTGGAATAAAATTAATAATCCAAATTAGGGCTGTATTTCTTAAAGATTGAAGAAAAAGTTGATTCTGAAACAGATTTTTAAAATTGGATAATCCTATGTATTCATATTCTGTAGCCCATCCAGCTAAGTCTGTAAAACTTAGATTTATTGTATAAATAATGGGGTATAGTTGAAAAACAAGAAATATAATAATAAAAGGTGTAACGAAATAATATCCATACCGATCATATTTAAGTGATTTTTTTCTCTTCACCCTGACCCCTTCCTTTCTAAATTTAGAGGGCAAGACTCCTTTCTCTTGCCCTCATCATATCTTAGTTCACTTCTAAATCTGGGAAGATATTTTTCACATTTGCTTTAAAATCTTTTATTGCCGTCTCCTTATCTTTTTCTCCTTTTGAATAAGCAGTCACTTGTTCTGATAATTGTTCTTGAATGTCTAAATCAGAACCAGTTAAAATACTTGCATCTACATTTCTCGCCATTTCCGCAAATTCTTGATAATGATTTTGGCCTGCTAGAAATGGCTCTGTATAAGTATCTTTAATTTTATTAACTACAGTTTCATTAGACATTAGATCTCCTGTATCCTTGGCCCATTTCTCAAGGAAACCTTCATTTAAAGTTAAATAAGATAATAAATCTTTCGCTTCATCTTTCATTTTTGTTCCTTGTCTTGCAACTAACCATGTGCCTCCCCAGAAGTAGGCTCCTGGCCCTTGGACCATGGCCCAATCTCCCGCAGTGGTAGTTCCCTTATCTTTGTTTTCAGCATTTTCCTTTAATACATAATGAAGTCCCCAGGTAGGTAATACATAGCCAAAAATATGATCTCCACTCATACCTGCATACCAACCTTCGGACCATTGATCTGCTTGCGCTGTCAATCCTTCAGATTCTAAAGCTTTTGTAATTTCTAAATACTCATCAATTTTAGGATCAATCACTAATTTATTATCCACAACCCATCCATCTTTGCGGTTCGCAAAGAAAACTTGCGAAACTTCTCCGGGTCCTGCAAGCATTTTAACAGAATCATTGGATGCTGCTTTTATTTTTTTTGCCGTTTCAAGAAAGGTTGGAAAGTCTTTCAGAAGGGATTGAACATCTGCTGGCTCACTAACGCCTAGATATTTTTCAGCTAAACTTCTTCGATAGAAAAACGCTCCGGGGCATGACTGCCAAGATATTCCTTTTAATACACCTTCTGAATCTCTTGCTGCATCTTTTACATAGGTTGTTATTGCAGCAAGATCAGAATCTTCGATACCAAGATCTTTTAATGGCATAGTTAATTTTGAGTTCAGATATTTTTTAGCATAACCAGCTTCAATAGCAAATACATCAGGTGCATCTTTTCCCGCTTGTAATGCTGGGTCAATTTTAGATTGATATTGTTCATTGGGTATGATAACAATTTCTATTTCATATCCCAGATTTGGATTGTCTACTAAATAATAATCTTGTATCATTTTTTGAACTTCATCTGTAAAAGTCCATACCACTAATTTTTTTCCTGACTTTTTCCCTCCTTTATTACTGCCTGTTTCTGTACTCGACCCACATCCCGTAAACACCAATGACAGCACCATGACAATTGCTAATAAAGTGGCCAACCATTTTCTCTTACCCATTCTTACCTTCCTCCTTTATTTAATAGGTTTTGCAAAGCAGAACTTACTTCTCTAGAAAAATTTATACTCTTGTGACTAAGATGAACTTCTGTAGTTAAAAATAAATTATTTCATCAGCTTTTTAACTGACTTTCCTTCTAAAAGCTGAGAAGGAACATAGATAACTTCATGTTGGTCATTGTATTCTATTAGCCTAATCATCTTTTTGCCTGCCAAGCTGCCAATCATTTTCGTATTTTGTTGCATTGTAGTAAGTCTAGGGCTCATGGCTTGGGAAATCTCCAATCCATCATATCCCATTAGTGAAATATCTTCTGGAATCTTCATATTTAATCGATCAACTGCTCGATAAGCTGCTAATGCCGCATAATCATCAGGCATCAATAAAGCAGTGGGACGATGATCCATGGTAAGCATCTTCTTGACACATTCATAAGTAGGTTCCCATGCATAATATGCTCCTGTCATAATCCATTTCTCGTTCACCGGTATTTGGGCTTCTTCCATAGCTTTATAAAATCCTGCAAGTCGTCTTTCTGTAACACCTGTGCTATTACGTTGCCCATGAATAAATCCTATTTCAGTATGTCCCTCTGCAATCAGATATTCTACGGATTGTTTCATTCCTTCATAATTCATGGAGAGAATGCTAGAACGCCCTTCTATTTCTTTATCTATTAAAACAACAGGGATATCACTAGCTATCAATTCTCGAACCTGTTCTGAGTCAAAGTCTATGCAAGCCAAAATTACCCCATCAACCCCTCGATATCTACAATGTTCTAGAAAACTAGCATCTTTGTGTCCTCCAAATCCAGATGAAATAAAAGTAATATCATAACCACCCTTTTCAAGTTCTAGCCTTATACTTTCTAAAATTTCTGCAAAGAACGCGTGGGTTAATCCACTATTTGCTTCATCTATAAATAGAACCCCTATATTATAACTTCTTTTTGTAATCAAAGACCTTGCATGAGAGTTAGGGAAATAACCCTGTTCATCTGCTAATTTTCGAATACGCTGTTTTGTTTTTTCTGAAATGTCACTATGATCATTAAGAGCTTTGCTTACCGTAGATGGGCTCACCTTAGCTATTTTGGCAATATCATATATCGTAATCATCTCTCTCCTCCTTAGTCATTTTAATTTTACTCAATCGATTTCTGGTTTGCTTAAATAAAAAACTCATCTATAAGTATCTATTTATTCCGATTAATATCGTCTTTTATTACTTGATGGATTTATCCCTTGCTCAAATCCAGTCTTGTATACTCTGATCTCCATTATACTTGTTGGTCAACTTTACTCAATCGGTTTCTTTCATTGGCATAAAACATCTATTTATCCAACTTTAAATAGATCTCCTTATACTTTTCATTGATTATCTTGGATTTAAAAATTATTTTTTTATAGTAACTTAATTTTTTTAGTCATATTAACTCAATCGATTTCTCTATTTCCATTTTTATCATAATATACAATTAGCCTAAAGTCAATAGTATTTTTAGCTTTTATTTGATTATTTTTACTACTATATTAATTGTATTAACAAAGCATAACAAAAACCTATAAACTCTATGGAAGAGATTATAGGTTTTTATTATACTTTTTATATAGCAACATTAATCTATTAGTTCTTAAACTTAGTCCTATATTGACCAGGGGTTATGTTTTCTTGTTTTTTAAAATTTCTCATAAAACTTTGAATACTTAGCCCTATTTCGTTAGAAATTTCTTTGATACTCATATCAGTACTTAATAAGAGTTCCTTACCTTTCTCCATTCTTTTATCTGTAATATAGTTCCAAAAGTTCTCTCCTGCTTCCTCTTTAAAAATTCTACTTAAATAAGAATCACTAATATATAAACTTTCTGCTACGGATGTCAAGGTCAAGTCTGCATTAGTATAATATTTATCAATATGTTCTTTAGCAGATAACACGATATCTCTGCTTCTTTTCTTTCTTTCTTCTGTAATATAGTTAACGATATGGTTACATATGCCTCTAAGCCATATATGTGTGGCCTCTAAGCCTCTTTGTTGCTCTAGCTCTCTATAAATATGTCTTTCTTCAAAAATCTCATTTATTTCATACCCCATGTCTTGCAAAGATATAATCAATAAACCTAGCATCTGTATGAAAAACTGCTGAATACTTGCATAATTAAATTTATTATCTCTAAAAAATTTAATTATTTTATGTAAAATGTTTTCTGTACTTTGTATATCTCCAGTTTTGATATGCTTAATTAAATCCTGTCCTAATTGATAAGGATAATTTCGAAGTCCATGACCCTTAGGCTCCACATCCTCTATAAAAATCAAAGCTTGGTCCTCCCAAGTCAGCATATATTTAATAGCCTCCTTAGCTTCCATGTAGGCTGTGGATAAACGAGTAATATCATTATAACATCTACTAATACCTATACTAACCTTCAAGCTAATAAACTTCTCTATATTTTCTTGTATTCGTGAACATAAATATTCTCCTGTATGCTTATAGTCAAAATTATAATTTGTATGCGGAAAATAAATAATTGCAAAAATAGTATTATCTTCGGAGGTTATTAATCCCTTGTATTCAACATGTATCACTTCACTCATTATATTCTTCATGCTAAATAGGCATAATTTCCTTCCAAAAAACTCTACTTGTTTTTCATCACTAATTTCTACAGCTATTACTATATAATTTTGTCCGGTAATATCAAATCCATAACTCTTTAAAATTGCAGTTGATTCAACTTCTTCTTCAATGTGTCCTTTTAATATATCTAATAAAAGTTTTTCCTTAACAGTTTCTAAATTA
Organism: Candidatus Epulonipiscium sp.; assembly: GCA_012799415.1. GTDB lineage: Bacteria > Bacillota > Clostridia > Lachnospirales > JAAYNZ01 > JAAZLH01. The sequence goes on from JAAZLH010000197.1 coordinate 7,981, forward strand.
CTTCTGATCTGTTTCATTAAATCTTTGTTATCTGTTCTTAACTTGTTAAATAAATTATTAATAAATCCATATTCATCATATAACCTGTGTTTCTTTTCCACATCTAAGATATTTTCGTCTGCAAGTGAAAGGAGAGTCCGAATAGGTGTATATAGTAGTTTACTCAATAATATAGATAAAAGCATACCTATAATAATAATCGTTACACAAATATATACTGTAGTCCGTAATATTGTTTTACTACTTTCAAAAAGTGAATCAACAGGAGTAACGATTATATACTTCCAAGAAGAAATATCCGAATCTGTATATGACATCAATACAGTATTGTTATTCTCGTCCTTACAAAAACTATATCCTTTCTTTTCTGCTAAAGCATGTTGAATAAAAGGAAAAATACTTATATCTTTACCAATAAGATCTTTTTCTTTATCTACTAGTACAGTCCCTTCATCATTAACAATAAAAAATCTTTGCCCTTCATATTCACTCCCCACTAAATTGCTAAGTTTCATAAGGTCAACAGTTGCAATAAAAGCTGCTTTTTTGTAAGAGGTTATTAAAGGTAATTGCCTTATATACGAGATCCCCCATATATCTCTCCCATATGAAGGAGAATATATTTTTAAGGGTCCTACCCACACTTTATTACTATTATCATTTTTAAAGTTTTCCACTATTTTCTGGCCCCAAAACTCATCCTCCCAAAAACGACCATTAGAAGTCAAAAAAACTCCTTCATTTCTATAATATATCATTACATTATCTAGTATTTTACTCCCTGCATCAAGATGTACTACAAAATCATTTAAATTCATATTCTTCTTTTGTGATAAATAATCTACACTTTGAGGTGACGGTAGAGTTAAACCATCAAAAGTTTCTATTACAAGCCCATTTTGTATCAAATTATTCTCCATTTCCAATAGCGATCCATCTATCTTATCTGCGTATATGTTTAATAAAATTTCATTATTAATAATTCCTCTTTCTTTATTATCTTTCGTTACACTATTGTATGAATATACTCCAAATGCTGATACACACACTATAATGACCATTAGAAAAGAAAATATAAGCTTGTAGTATGCCTTTCCCATAATATCTCCCCCACAAAGTACAGATATAGTGTCTATATTATATCATATATGCGTTTGTTGATATAGAAAAAAGTTCCCGTTTAATAAAAAAACGGGAACTTTTTTTCTACCATCGAATAGAATCATCTTTTATAAGTTTCTTTCTTAGCAAACTACTCTCTACTTGATATGGCATAATACCACTCTCCAGTGCAAGAGCTGCTGCTGTCCCTGCTGCTTGCCCCATGCCAGCACAGGGGGGCATTACCCGCAGTGATGAATGTGCCTCATGGCTGCTAGATATAGGCCTTCCTGCAACTAATAAATTTTCTATGTTTTCCGGTAAAAGACACCGATAAGGAATGCCATAATAATCTCCCTTTTGTAACTGTGTTATAATGGTACCCGTTCCTGATGGATTATGAATATCAATGCAATAAGCACTATAACAAATAGAATCATCAAACTTCTGCCCCGATATTACATCTTCCCCTGTTAATATATACTTACCAACAATGCGTCTTGATTCTCTAATTCCTATTTGAGGTGCTGATACTTGAAAATAGGAATCTTGAAAACCATCTACCTCCTTCTTTAAAAAATGAAACATTTGCCAACATTGCTCTCTTACTTCAAGTTCTGCTTCTGTTAATTCTTTTGGATTTGTGGCATCCTTCATAACAACACGTGTTGTATTAAAGTGAATTACATCATCTTGCATCGTATCAAAAAATAAAACATTCTCTCTCGGATTATTAATTTCTCCTCTTTTGACCGCCTGGGTATATAATTCATTGATTTTATCCCTAGAAGGCATTTTAGCTCTATCAACATTGGCTATTCGAAAACACATTGTCATTGGCTGACTATACCCATCTTCATCTCTACCTTTTTTACACGGAACTCCAGCCATATAAGCAATATCAGCATCACCTGTACAATCTACAAACATATTAGCTCTTATATTAGATAATCCTGCTTTGTTACTAACTGTAATACTATGAATACAATTTTCTTCTTCCTTCTGAACATCCGCTACATAGGTATGGAATAGCAAATCAATATCTTCTTCCTTAACCATTCGATTAAGTACTAATTTCATGATTTCTGCATCAAAGGTCCTTTTGTTTTTAAAGCCTTCTAATTCTATTAGCCTATCTAGTATTTCTTGGAATATTCCAAAGGTCAGCTGATATTCTTCTTCATAAGGCTCTCCAGACTTAAAATAGGACATAAAAGGATTAACTAATCCGTTTGTTGCCATCCCCCCTAAGAATCCATACCTTTCTATGAGAAGAACATCTTTAACACCATTTCGTTTCGCTGCTATGGCTGCAGCAATTCCGGTTAATCCTCCACCTACTACAATTACATCATAGTTTTTTTCCACTTTTTTATCCTCCATAATTTATATATCTACTTTATTCTTCCATCTGCTTTCAATCCATTTATAATTTCTTCTCCTATTTCCTTTGCATGATATGTTTCATTGGCGGTTTTAACATAGTCATCCCATTTATTTAACTTTTCTTCACCTGTTATAAACTTTAATATCATTTCTTGTTCATACCTATCCAGATCGGCTCCATATTGCTTCCATATAGGACCAGGTGTAAAAGCCTCTGCAATATTACTTAAAACTCTATTTTCCATAGCAGCATCTTCTAAATTTTCAGCATAATCATCATATTTTGAATACCAAAATCCATGATCCCATATTTTTCTTAATTTACCGTATACAGCAACCCATTCTGCTTTACCTGCTTCAGTCAGTTCTATTATATCTCCTTGCTTATTGTAATGTTCTCCCTCAATACCATATTGCGAAAGTGTATAACCCTCTCCATCTTGTAAATAATCAAGAAATTGAACCAATTTTTCTGGATGTTTAGCCTTAGATGATATCAAAAACACCCCATCCATAACACGACTATTAGCAGTCATATAGCCTGGTCCATAGGGGCCTTCAGGTGGATTTATTCGCACCCATTTAGCATTTGGATCTGTATCTTGAATTTTATGTTGCTCATACATTCTGAAGGGAACATTCCAGATATCAAACATCATTCCTACTTTTCCTTGGATCGCTTTATTATCTAATTGTTCTCTTCTATTTGTTATAATTTCTGGATCTATTAAACCTTCACTATAAAGCATATGAATCCATTCAAGTGCTTCTTTCATCCTTGGATGTTGTGTTATTCTAAAATACTCATTACCTTCTTCTATATAGAAATTACTACTAGCTACAATCCCGAAAGCTCCAAATAAAGGTGTTAATGAATTTACGCCAACTCCGGAATAAGTTGCACCTTTTTTTTCTTTCATCGCTTTTAATAAATTATGAAAATCCTCTAAAGGCATGGATTCTTCTACACCTAGTTTATCTTCCCATTCATCACCAAATCCAAGTTCTTTAACCCAATCATTTCGCACAAACATCTGAGACGGTGTTCTAACGTTTAATACTGGAATTCCCCATATATTCCCATCCATTTTCAGGATATCCCAATGATTTTCAGGTACATTTTTTTGTATATTCCCTGCTCCTCCTATGTATTCATCTACAGGAGTGAATGCACCTTGTTGGGCTAATGTTTTCCAATCCATACCTGGAATAAATTGAATCAGATCTGGATATTTTCCACTTGCTATCTGAATTTGAACCTTTTCTCCATACTCATTAAAGGGTGGAATGACTGGTGTAAATTTAGTATTTGTTGCTTCTTCTATTTTTGCTTTAATAGGGTCATTATCTGGTGGAAACTCTCTCATCCATGCAAACATCCACTCAAACTCATATGGTTCTTCAACCTTCTCTTTCTGGGTGTCACTTTCTTTCTTGGTATCTTCTTTTTTACTACTAGCCTCCTGACTTCCCGATGTTTTTGGAGGTTCTTCCTTCTTTTTTGTACATCCTGCCAACATATTTCCCACTAAACAAACTACTAGTACAACAGTTAACCATTTAGTCCATTTTTTCATTTTCTACTCCTCCTTATTTTTATTCTTTTACTGAACCCAAGAGTACCCCTTGGGTAAAGTATTTTTGCACAAAAGGATACACTAATAAAATAGGAACGGTTGTAACAATAATTGTAGCAGTACGTACTGCCATACTTGATGCCTTAAAACTTTCTATATCTAGTATTTGATCCGAAGAAGCACTAAAGATAATTTGTCTCAAAACTACTTGAAGCGGATATAGTCTATGATTATTGATATAAAGTACAGCACTGAAAAAGGAATTCCAATAACCTACTGCATAAAAAAGTGCTATCGTTGCCATAATTGGCATGGATAAAGGAAGCATAATTCGAAACAGTACAGTGAAATCATTAGCCCCATCAATTTTAGCTGATTCATCTAAACTTTCTGGTATTGTATGAAAATAATTTTTCATTATAATTACATTAAAAGCGCTTACTAACCCCGGAAATATAAGGGCCCATATTGTGTCTAATAATCTTAAATCTTTAACCACTAAATAAGTAGGTATCATCCCTCCATGAAAAAGCATAGTAAATGTAATCATAAAAAGAAAAAATGTTTTTCCTGGTAATTTTCGTCTTGATAAAGGATAAGCTGTTAACACAGTTACAAATAAACTCAAAAACGTTCCTACTATTGTAATAAATAAGCTAATTTTATACGCTTGAGGTATAATATCAGTTTGAAAAATAAGGCTATAAGCTAGAAAATCAATTTCTTTAGGAAAATATAATAGATAGTCTCCTATATTCCCCAGCTCATGGGCTGGAGTTACAGATACAAGTAATACATAGATAAAAGGAAATAGAGTCATAACAGAAAGTATGAATAATATTATATAATTTATTACCTCAAAAACTATACGGCCGACAGATTTTTTCATCTTGCACCACCTCCTACCAAATCCCTGTTTCACTTATTTTTTGTGAGGCCCAGTTGGCTGTAACAACTAAAGTAAATCCTATTACTGATTTAAACAATCCAACTGCAGTAGCCAAACTATATTGCATACCTTGTATTCCTGTTCTATATACCCAAGTATCTATAATGTCAGCTACCTCATATACACTAGGATTATATAGAATGAATATTTGCTCAAATCCTGCACTTAGTATTCCCCCTAGTCGTAGTATAAGCATAATAGATATGGTTCCTACTATACCAGGTAGTGTAACGTGTAATGTCTGCTTCCATCTCCCGCACCCATCTATTTCTGCTGCTTCATAAAGCTGTGGATCTACTCCTGATAATGCGGCTAAATATATAATTGATCCCCATCCTATCCCTTTCCAAATCTCTGATGTAATCAATACTCCTCTAAAATATTCTTTTGATGCTAAAAAATAAATTGGCTCTTTTCCTAACATTTTAATAAAATTATTAACAACACCTGTTTGTGGTGAAAGGAGATCTACCATAAGACCACCTATAATAACCCATGATATAAAGTGAGGTAAATAACTCACCGTTTGCACAACTCTTTTTATATTCATATTTGACACTTCATTAAGAAGTAAGGCTAATATGATAGGAGCTGGAAAGCCCCATATAAGCTTTAGAACACTGATGATTAAAGTATTGAAAAAAGTTTGAGAAAAATACGGTGAAGCAAAAGCCTGTTTAAAGTACTTAAATCCCACCCATGTACTAGCACTTATTCCTTTTATCATATTAAAGTCTTTAAACGCTACTCGAATACCAAACATAGGAATATAACTAAAAATAATAAAGTATGTCAATCCTGGTATAAGCATTATGTAAAGATATCTATACATAG
>JAAZLH010000198.1 GCA_012799415.1 Candidatus Epulonipiscium sp.
TAGACCTTCATGAGCTTTGTGTTCATTTCACGAATCCTTGTTCGATTTGCGCGATACAATATGTATTCTTTGGCTGTTTTAACGTGACCTGATTCAATCAACACTTTTTCAACCATATCTTGTATATCTTCAACTTCAGGTATGGTTTCCTGAAAGTTTTGGCCTAATTCTGTAGCAATGCGTTCAGACAATTGTAATGATGTTTTATAATCTTGACCTCCAGCAGCTTGGGCTGCTTTAAAAATCGCATTGGCTATTTTTTCTATGTTAAAAGGTGCCTCACGACCGTCACGTTTCTTGATTTTAACTAACATTGTACCCCTCCTAAGATCAATATGTTGTTAAAACTATAATACCAAACACAACATATAGTGTCAAGAGATCAGAAACAGACGAAATATTGCAACAATAAAAAAACAAAAAACCAGTACCAAGGAGGGGGGAATTGGTACTGGTTTTGCAAAGGAGGAGGCCTTTGCCATGTTTTAATCTTTATGTTTATATCGATGAGCTACAGCATCCCAATCAATGACATCAAACCAAGCATCAATATATTCAGGACGTCGGTTTTGATACTTAAGGTAATAAGCATGCTCCCAAACGTCGAGTCCAAGGAGGGGGTATAATCCTTTAGATAAGGGGTTATCTTGGTTTGGAGTAGAGGTAACGGATAGTTCGTTGTTGGCATCAAGGACTAACCAAGCCCATCCACTACCGAATTGAGCTGCCGCAGCTTTGGCAAAGAGATCTTTAAAATGATCAAAGTCTCCAAAAGTATGATTGATGGCATCTTTCAGATCCCCCGTAGGAGTACCTCCACCATCTTTTTTCATGGTATTCCAAAAGATAGAGTGGTTATAATGACCACCACCATGGTTACGTACCGCAGTAGCAATCTCTGGGGGCATATCATCAAGAGAAGCAACCAAATCTTTCACCGTTTTCTCTTGTAAATCAGGATAATTTTCAAGTGCCTCATTTAGTTTATTCACATAGGTTGCATGGTGTTTAGTATGGTGAATTTCCATAGTTTTAGCATCTATATAGGGCTCTAAAGCGTCATAAGCATAAGGTAAATTAGGTAGTTTAAACATAATCATCTCTCCTTTATGATTTAATTTGTTTTTTATCTAACTAGAATCATATTTTATTTATTAGCATTCATAAGCTCCATGTCTAAAAAGTAAAGTTGTAAAAAGGTTATTAACTGAATGCTGTAACTATAGTATATACTAAATGATAATAATAATCAATAGCAATTAACAAAATTTCTTAGAAAATTTAAGCAAATAAAAAAATGACTAATAGAATGTGATTAAACTGGGCTTTCGACATACTTATCAACAAAAACGTCGAATAGAGGGAATAAGAGTTGAAAAAGTTTGAAAGATTGTATACAATATTAGTGAAACATAGTATATGACAATCATAGAGAGGACAAAACCTATGAAAGAGATCATACTATGAATAAATAATCTAGAGCAGGCAGTTTAAACTCAAAAAGAAAGGCATACAACTTATTTCATGAGTTAGGAAGGTTCGTCTTGCGCAAAGGGCCAAACTTTCCGCGTTCACTTGAAAAGTGTGTTTTTACACTTTTCCTGAGGCTATGGGGGGAAATATATCTACCTGTAGACCTAGTTCCTGTACAAGAAATAAGTTATTTATAGTGCCCAAAAATAAAAAGAGTTTATGACGAGGGGCTATGAGATAAAAAAATATAATGATGGAGGGAATTAGCATTGGATGTACTTCTAAAGCTTAGCATTTTATTAGTTGTAGGTCTTTTAGGGGGACGGGTAGCAAAATATTTACATCTTCCTAATGTAACAGGGTATTTGGTGGCAGGATTGTTTGTTGGGCCATCTTTTTTTAAGCTTATTACAGAACAAGATGCTCAAACTTTTTCAGCTATTAATCAAGTGGCCTTAGCTGCCATTGCCTTTAGCATTGGTAGTGAGTTTATTATGAAAGATATGTTGAAGCTAGGAAAAAACATTTTGATCATTACGGCTGCCCAAGTTTTTGGGGCTATATTCTGTGTTTTTGCTGTGACATACTGGATTTTTGGTCAGGATCTAGCTTTCAGCCTTGTTATTGCATCTATGTCAGCGGCAACAGCACCTGCAGCAACCATTATGGTTATTCGGCAATATAAGACTTATGGGCCCTTAACCAGAACCATACTACCTGTTGTAGCTTTGGACGATGCCTTTGGAATTATGCTTTTTGGTATTGCCATGTCCATAGCAAAAATATCTACAGGTACAACAGATTACAATTTTTTACAAATCATAGCACAACCTCTTATTGAAATTGTAGGTTCTTTACTTCTTGGATTTGTTTTAGGATATTTATTAACTCTTTTTGCCAATCGAGCAAAAAGTCAAGAAGAGTCGTTGTCGATTGTATTAGCAGCCATTGCCGGAGCTACAGGACTAGCCAACTTACTCAGCTTATCACCATTACTTACTTGTATGGCTTTAGGTGCTACCCTTGTTAACCTAATGAAGCAATCAAAACGAATCTTTACTATTATTGACGACTTTACTCCTCCTGTTTACTTATTATTTTTTACATTAGCAGGAGCCAGTTTAAATCTCAGTATTTTGGCACAGGTAGGACTCATGGGTATTGCTTATATCATTGCTCGGGCAAGCGGAAAAATTATTGGAGCAAGATTAGGATCTAAAGCTGTCAAAGCAGACCCTATGGTTCAAAAATATTTAGGTCTTTCCCTTTTACCCCAAGGAGGGGTTTCTATTGGGCTATCTATTATTGTTAGGCAACAATTACCAGAGTATGCAGCCGCCATTACCACGGTGATCTTATTTAGTGTTTTGGTTTATGAGGTTTCAGGCCCTATCTTTGCTAAGATTGCTTTGCAAAAAGCAGGAGAGTTTGATAAACTAGATGTGAGTGCAGTAGAATAAGGTTATAGAAATGAAATCATAAGCGTAGGATTACAGTGTATCTATGTGGCAATGGGAGAAAATGGAGAAAGCAGGTGTAAAGATGCAAGCATTATTTATCGTTTTAAATGAAACCCAACATTTAGAGAATATTTTAGAAGCTTTTGTAGAAGTAGGTGTGAAAGGGGCAACCATTGTAGACAGCCAAGGGATGGGGCGCGCTTTAGCTTCCAATTCCAATCAACATCTTCCTCTCTTTGGATATCTTAAAACTTTAATGGATGACGCCCATCCCTATAATAAAACAATCTTTACAGTTCTAGAAGATGAAGAGCTAGTAGAAAAAGCAGTGAAAGCAGTTAAGGGAGTTGTAGGAGATATGAACCGCCCTGGTGTAGGCTTTATGTTTACTGTACCGGTAGGCAAGGTTTATGGCTTAGGAAAACAATAAAAATAAGAATAACCTCTAAGGTATAGTGTTTCTATACCTTAGAGGTTTTTTGCCATTGTAAATCATCAGATAAAACAACAAGTCAACGGAAAAGGAGATGAACATATGAGAGAACTTGTAGAGTTATTTTTGATCTTTGCTCGCATTGGGGGATTCACCTTTGGCGGCGGCTACGCTATGCTTCCTATCATCCAACGAGAAGTTGTAGAAAAAAGGAATTGGGCCACAGACGAAGAAGTTATTGATTACTATGCCATCGGCCAAAGCACACCAGGTATCATTGCTGTGAATACGGCTACTTTTATAGGTTATAAGCGGAAAGGGATTATCGGTGGAATTGTAGCTACCCTTGGTATGATTTTTCCCTCTATGATCATTATTACAACCATAGCTGCTTTCTTTCAACATTTTCAAGATTATGCTATTGTACAGCATGCCTTTGGTGGAATTCGAATCGCTGTTGTGGCCCTCATTGTTGATGCTCTTATAAAAATGTGGGATAAATCCGTCAAAGATTGGCTTGGCATCATTCTTTTTGCTCTTGCCTTCGTTGTTATCGCATTTTTTAAGCTTTCTCCTATTATTGTTATTATACTTTCAGCTACGATCGGTATTTTGACTCAAAACAAAAGGAGGGAGATCCAATGATCTATATCAAGCTTTTTTTAGAATTCTTTAAAATTGGTTTATTTTCCATTGGAGGCGGATTAGCCACCTTACCTTTTTTACAACAATTAGTTGATAAACATGGTTGGATTACCTCTCAAGATTTATTAGATATGATCGCCATATCAGAATCTACCCCAGGGCCTATCGGAATTAATACAGCTACCTTTGTAGGTTACAAAGCAGGAGGAATATGGGGAGTTCCCGTTGCTACTCTTGGTATTGTAACACCTTCCATTATTATTATTATCATCATTGCGCATTATTTTATGAAATTTAGCGAAGAACCTATGGTACGTTCCGCTTTTTATGGTCTACGTCCTGCAGTTATCGGGTTGATTTCAGCGGCTGGATTTGAAGTGGCGAAAGTAGCTCTTTTTCGTGTGGATGAATACAAAGCAACAAAACAATTGATAAGTTTATTTAACTTTAAGGCCATAGCTCTTTTTGTTATTATATACCTATTATTACATAAATATAAAAAACACCCTATACTGTATTTAGTAGGGGCAGCTGTTGTAGGGATTATTTTAAAATATTAAAACAATTTCAAAAAAACACTTTACAAATCCAAAAAAATGCATATAATAAAATATATTAGAAATTTCATACATTAAAATCAAAGATTGAAAATAGTAGTTCTATAGATAGGTTACAGCGAGCCGGCGGCGGTGTGAGGTCCGGTACCAAAGATATAGAATGAATGGCTTCATGAGATGCTAGGTGAAACAATAGGAGTAGCCGATGCCGTGTCCTCACGTTATAGAGGCAGGATATCAAGGAAACTTCGTATCTGTGACAATGCTGAGTGTGCATATACTTTGGGTGGTATAACGAGATGAGTCCATTTCGTCCCTTTGGGATGAAGTGGATTTTTTTGTTACAAAACCATAAAAGAAAGGATGTTGCTTATGGCTTATCAAGTGTACAGTAAAGGGGTTTCTGCTAAAACAGAAACCCCTTTATCTATTTACAAAAAATTTGTTGGGCAAAAGAAAGGTTTTTTATTAGAACGAAAACAAGAAGAAAAAAATTACTCCATCATCGGTATTCCAACTACAACAATCTATTGGAAAGATGGACTATACCAAGAGAGCCTAGAAGGAAAAAAAGAAAAAATAGGAGAAACTCTTTTTGACTTAGAAGATTATATGAAA
>JAAZLH010000199.1 GCA_012799415.1 Candidatus Epulonipiscium sp.
AAGTAGTTAAAGGCTATCAAGAGATAATGGATATCGGACGAGAAGGCAAAAAAGCCATCATCAACAATGACTGGGACACTTTAGCCTACCTCATGAACCAAAACCACGAGATTCAAGACAGTATAGCAGACTCTGGCGAACAGAATAACTATATGATTAAAGTAGCTAAAGAAAACGGAGCATTAGCTGCTAAACTTGCTGGAGCAGGTGGCGGTGGTACAATCATCGCCTTAAGCTACGAGCCAGAGAGAACAAAACAAGCACTACTAGAAGCTGGGGCAGATCGGTTTATAGAGCTAGACCCCCATGCCCAGGGAGTTACTGTGGAGTATCTTGGGGAAGGGTATGAGCGGGTGGCGGTGACGGGGGAGTAGGTTAAGTGAACAGTGACAAGACACCGACCATCGTTTTGCGCTGGGTTTCACCCGGCACTATTAGTTCTTCGCTGTGCCAAATCAACAGTTTATATGTTATAGATAGTGAAAGAAGTAGCAATACAGAGTGGGGGTACATAGATGTTAATTGATAATGTTAGAGATATCGACGAACTGGATGCAGTTTTAGAGTTGGTATTCAGTACCTTCCCACAGCTAAAAAATGGTGAATATCGATATAGTCGTAGTTTCTGGATTGAGAAGATGAATGAGCTTCCAGAGCTTCTCCTATATGCGCGCGATGGCGATACAGTCTGTGGATTTGTGTATGCCTGGATTGATAATGGTAGTGTAACCATTGCCCATTGTGGCGTAGCCAGGGCATACAGAGGTATGGGTATTGGAAAAACCCTGATGCTTGAAGTAGAAAAGCGTGCAAAATCACTGGGTTATCAGAGTATTGCTTTAGGTTCTGTAGAAGGTGCGGAGGGATTCTATGAGAAGTTGGGCTATAAAGGTTCTTTGCTTATTCAATCAGAACAACACAGTATCGATGAACTGCAGTCATTAAATACATCGTATGAGGTAATTTATACGAATGTATATGACGGTACCGTGAATCAAGTTTGTTTACGACTACCAATTGTAGACCGTGAGCTTCAACTTAAATATAAGGAGTCATTTCCTCGGTGCTCTACACAGATGGTATTCGGGAAGAGACTCTGAGATATTTGAACAGTAACTGATCCTCGCAAAAGTATTAGTTAGATTGTGAATGTCAGCTATCGTTAGGAAGGACGAAACAGGCTTCATTAGACGTAGGAGTAGACCGCTTTGTGGAGCTGGATCGTAAAGGAGTGGGGTCACGGAGGAGTATTTGGGTGAGGGTATGGACGTGTAGCTGCTAGTAGTGAGTAGTATGCAAGGAGATAACCAATGGAGTCTGAGATGAGTGCTCGTAGAGAATGGATGGACGAAGTTGACGCGTTACATGAGCACCCTGGGTTTATCGCAGAAGCTGAACTAAGACATCTAGATATGAGTTGGTCGCTCTTTGAAAGAAATTACCACGAACTGAAGAAATATTTGTCCCTTTACTATGACCCAGTTCAATCAGTTAAGTTTTGGGACAAAGAGAAGCGGGATCTATTAGAGTCATTTTCCAGAGAGATCACCCGGATGTTGTTCAACATGACATCACCAGCAATGATGTTAGTGGATCACACTAGGGTAAAAATGAAAGAGCTGCATGAAAAAACACCGCTTGATAAGTGTTACCAAAGTAAAGTGAAACAGACATTTAGTGAGAATGACCTTCACCAGTTTGTCCAGGGATTGAGGAATTATTTCACACATAGAGCGTTGCCATACTTGTCATCGCAATTTACTTGATTTTAGCTTATGAAAACTCATTTTTTACTTTGTGTATATTCTCTATTGCATTGGGAGCGTATATGTGTTAAAGTTATTTCAAAACGTACGTTCTTGGATAGTGGTGACATGAAAATGAGGTGGTAAACATTGGACTGTCAATTTCGAGATCCTATTCATGGTTTTATAGAAGTAAGCAATCTAGAACTTAAGATAATAGATTCGCCACCGTTTCAGCGATTGCGTAATATTAAACAATTAGCAACCACTTATCTAGTATATCCTGGTGCAGAACATACTCGTTTCGGACATTCATTAGGGGTAATGCACCTAGTGACAAAAGCTTTTGATTCAGCACTGGACAACTATAAAAGGACTAATGGAAAGGACCTTTTTGATAGCACTCGTAGCGCGTGGTATAGGCAGATATTAAGGCTGATTGCATTAACTCACGATCTTGGACATGCACCGTTTTCTCATGCTTCCGAAGCGCTGTTTGATGGAGATTTAGAGCACGAAGACTTTACTAAAAAAATAATATACGAAACTGAAATCGCTGATCATATTCAAACGATTGGTAAAGAATTTCGTAAAAAACATAGTGTCGGCGAAGAGTATAACATAACACCAAAATTGCTGTGGCTAATCTATGGTGAAAAAAATCCAGAATTAGATTCTGAATATATCATGCCAGACTATAAGTTTCTTAAGAGCTTTATGGATAGCGAGTTAGACTGTGATAAAATGGATTATCTATTGAGAGATTCGTATTATTGCGGTGTCAATTATGGTAAGTATGATCTAAACAAATTGCTATCTTCTCTAAACGTTTTTTATAAGCCTAGTGATAAAATCATGCATTTAGCAGTTGATAGAGGTGGCGTTCACGCGTTTGAAGAGTTTGTTATCGCTAGATATTTTATGTTTATTCAAGTCTATTTTCATAAGACCCGCCGATATTTAGACAAATTACTCGTTGATAATATCGCGAATATTTTACCCAACTCAAAATATCCAAATAACGTGCAGGATTATTTAAAATGGGATGACTTAACTGTCATTGATAAGATAAAAGCAAGTCGATTCAACTGTCTTGATGCAGAGCAGTTTTTAACTAGAACTGTGATGTCGTGTGTTTATGAAACTTCTGCACACAGTAATCGAAGTGATGGTAATTTGTTATTAAATATTATTAAGAATAAATTGCAAGAGGAATTAGAACATGCTATCCTAGAAGACACAGCTAACAAAATGCCACATAAAATTCCAACATTGGAAGAATATGATGCAAGCAGTGGCAAAGGGATTCCGATATTGGTTCAATATATGGAAATGCCATCAAGTATTGGATCTGAGTCAATCTTGTTAAAAAGTCTTATTGAGCCGATTAATATTAGGCGGCTTTACGTCCAAAAGAGTGAAGCTGAGACCGCAAAAAAGATCGTCGGTGAACTTTTAAACAGAGGAGATGTAAACTGATGATTATTATTGCTGATAATGCAGCTCATATAGTTAAGAGAATTAATGATATATGGGGTAAGAAACCGGGTAAGAAAACCTTACAGAAGTTAGTATATTTAATTCAGCAAAAAGGAATTAACTTAAATTATGATTACGGAATACATTTTTATGGTCCATACAGTGAAAAATTAGATCATGCTATTACATCTATGAGTGCTGATGGGGTTATAGAATTCGATTATTCTGGTCGTTCGCATTTGATGGGAATAAAAACAGAAGCATTCGAAGTTAAACCTAAGGAGTTATCGGAAGAGCAACAGCACGTAATTGATGACTTGATTACTCAATTTGAAGGGTACTCTCCATCTGATTTGGAATTATTAACTACGGCTATCTATGCTTACGAACACTTAGATGATAAGTCACGGGCGAGTATCATTAATGGAGTGAAAAAAATCAAGGGTTCTAAATATTCTCAGGAACAGATTGAGCAATCATTACAAAACTTTGAGTACTTTAATAAGAGGATTGCTAATTGACTAACTTTACGGGGACTAGTTAGGCTAATAAATAATCAATTAAGCAAAAAATGTAGTTTTACGGATATGGAAACCAAAAAGACCCAAGCAAATGATAGTGTCTGGCTTGGGTCATTTTTTTACTATCAGTATTAATGCTCGAGCTCGATTCAAAGTTGTGATTCTCGTCTAGGGGAACTGTCCCCATGACTGGGTAGTCATATTGTAATATTTAAAGCAGTCATTTCCTAATCACAGTAACTCTAAGCAGGTAACATAGATGTGCGTTAACTACCCAGCTATCAATAATTGTTTAAAGTTATTTAAATCCCTTTAAATAAAAAACCAAAACCAAAACCAAAACACAACCAAAAGAAATGATGCCCATCGCAAGTAAACCATGTATTCAATACATAGTAGAAGAACTTGCTTCTGTAGGCGTAGAACAGATCTTGGTGATCACTGGACAGAAAAAACGAAGACATGAACGTACAGTTCTTCTATACCAGACAAAGCAGACCAGCTGGCCTTGGAGATGCCATTAACCATGCCCGCAACTTTATTAATAACGAACCATTCATTATCGCTTTAGGTGACTCCATCATCCATTCTGAAGAAAATGAGT
>JAAZLH010000200.1 GCA_012799415.1 Candidatus Epulonipiscium sp.
CAGAAGAAACAATGGATCTAGTACAGAGGACAAAGTATTATCTGGAATATATGGATGATGAAGAAGCACTAGCGAAGTTAGAAGATGTGGTGTATTGGAGAGATTTAGAGTTAGAAGCGGCAACGGGGGCAAGTAAGGGGAATTGGAGAAAATGGAATGCAGATGGAGGAAGGATAGATGATCAATTAATAGAAGAAGGTCTCAAAATATGGAATAGTGGAGATGCTCTTGGAGTGATTTATACACCAAACTTCACATTGAATTCAGAAATGGAATACGAGTTAGAGGTCGAACTTATAGGAGATGATATGACTGAGAATATGGTTATAGGAGTTACTAGTACAAAAGGAACATATCTGCAGTTCATAAAAACTATAGGTTTAAAAGATAGTGAAGTGAAAAAATTAACATTTAGATTTATAACTACTGATGATATAGAACCACAAAGTCAAAGGATTATATTTCATCATCTTGGAGGAATAGAGGGTACTTTTACTGTGAAAAATGTAATGATTAGTAAAGTAAATTAGAATAGATGTATATATAAATTTTGGAGGTGGGAATATGAATTATTTAGTAGTAGTAGCACATCCAGATGATGAAGTTTTAGGTGCAGGAGCCACAATGTACAAGATTGCGCAGGAAGGGCATTCGGTAAATGTATGTATTCTTTCTGGTGAGGTTAAAGCGAGAAGTAACCGTCCAAGTACAGATGAATTAGCGATTGCTGTTAATAGTTCTTTAAATATATTAGGTGTTGATAGAGTTATAAAAGGAGATTTCCCGAATATCGAATTCAATACTGTACCGCATTTGAATTTAGTACAATTCATAGAAAAAGCAATAGTAGAAACTAATGCTGAAGTTATATTTACCCATCACCCAGCAGATTTGAATAATGATCATTTACATACTTCAATAGCATGTCAAGCAGCAGTTCGACTTTTTCAGAGAAGGCCTGAAATTAATCCACTTAAGGAACTTCTTTTTATGGAAGTACCTTCAGCTACGGAATGGTCACTAAATAAGTCCATAAATCAGTTCAATCCAAATACTTTTATTGAAGTTGGAGAAGAAGCAATTGACAAAAAAATAGAAGCTTTGTCACAGTACAGGGGAGTTATGCGTCCATATCCTCATCCGAGAAGTAATGAAGCATTAAAAGGATTAGCTGCTTATCGTGGTGGACAAGCGGGTATGGTTTATGCTGAATCTTTTGAAAGTACTTTTAGGAGAGGATTTTGATCGGAAAGGAGATTTATTGTGAAGATGAAAATGGCATTTGCGACGTGTGTTCAGTTAGGTTTAAGTTGTATTGAAGAGATATATCGCATTGGTGGGGAACTAGATTTGTTAATCACTCTTAAGGATGAAAAAGCAAAGAACAAATCAGGTAGGATTTATCTTAATGAAATAGCAAATAAACATAATGTACAACTCTTAAAAATTAATAATATCAACGACCAAGAGGTAATTGAAACCTTAAAAGAGCATGAAATAGACTGGCTATTTATCATCGGTTGGTCACAAATTGCTAAGAAAGAAGTCCTTGAAACACCAACAAAAGGTTGCATTGGTATGCACCCGACTATACTACCAGTTGGTAGGGGTAGAGCAGCAATACCATGGGCAATTTTAAAAGGATTGAAACAGACAGGTGTGACTATATTCAAGCTTGATGAAGGTGTTGATACTGGTGATATTATCGGGCAAGGAACAATAGATTTAGATAAAAATATAACAGCAACTGAATTATATAAAAAAGTTGATGATATGCACGTTACACTAATCACAAGATATTGGGATAATATCGTAAATAATAGTATTACATTAACTCAGCAGGATGAAACAAAAGCCACTGAATGGCCAGGAAGAAAGCCAGAAGATGGTGAGATTTTTAATAACATGACCATGGATGAAGCAGATAAATTAGTTAGAGCTGTTACACATCCCTATCCAGGAGCTTTTTATAAAGATGGAGATAAGATTATAAGGATATGGTCAGCAAAGGCAGATGCAAATAAAGGTGAAATTAAATTAAAAGATGGATATTTAACTCCTATTAATTATGAAATAGAGGGATAGCAATGCAGAATAAGAAGTTACAAAAAGCCGTAAAGCGGCTAATAGATATTATTCTTTCTTTCATAGTACTTATTGTATTTCTTCCTATATGGGTTGTTGTTGTTATTTTAATAAAGGTAACTTCCCCAGGACCAGTATTCTTCTTACAGGATCGACCTGGACAGTATAAAAAGATCTTTAAGGTTTATAAATTTAGGACTATGAAAATTGGTTCAGAGAAAATGATAAAAGGTCAAGAAGTCATGAAAGATGATGATCGAGTTACTTCTATAGGTAAATTCTTAAGAAGAACTAAGATTGATGAAATTCCTCAAGTATTCAATGTACTTAAGGGAGAAATGAGTTTAGTAGGGCCAAGGCCTGAAAGAATAGCATCACTTGAAGACTATGATGATGAAATCTCTAAAAGACTTAATATGAGACCAGGCATGACCGGACTAGCACAGGTTAGTGGCAATATTTATCTTGATTTGCAGGATAGATATAGATTTGATGTTTATTATGTAGAAAATTACAGCTTATGGCTTGATATAAAGATTATTTTTAGAACAGTCGGTGTTGTTTTGTTTGGTGAAGACAAGTATGTAGATAAATACTTAGTTGATATAAACCGAAGTACTTATACTGCTCAAAAGGAGACTATATCATCATGAAAAAGATACTTATTACAGGAGCTAATAGTTATATAGGTACGTCCTTTGAAAATTGGGTAAGTAAGTGGTCTGATAAGTATAAGGTGGATAGCATAGAAGTAAAAACTAATGCATGGAGAGAAAGATCTTTTCAAGGATATGATGTTGTTTTTCACGTAGCTGCTATTGTTCATGTTAAAGAAAATGATATTGGTAAGTACTTTAGAGTAAATAGAGACTTAGCTTTAGATATAGCCAAAAAGGCTAAACAAGAAGGCGTTAAACAGTTTATTTTTCTAAGCACTATGGGGGTTTATGGGACTGAAACAGGGCATATAACAAAAGATACTGAACCTAGACCTAAGACACCATATGCGAAGTCTAAGTATGAAACTGAGAAATTATTAAATGAATTAAACAATAATGAATTTAAAGTAGCAGTTCTTAGACCTCCAATTGTATATGGTAAAGATTGCAGAGGTAACTATCCAAGACTTGCTAACATGGCTTTGAAGTTACCATTTTTTCCAGATATCAAGAATGAACGCAGTATGATTTTTATTGATAACTTGTCGGAATTTATTCGATTGATTATAGATTATGAAGTTGATGGATTGTTCTTTCCACAGAATAAAGATTACGTTAATACAACAGAGCTGGTAGCTACTATAGCGAAAGCTCATGGAAAAATATTAAAAGCTACAAGTCTTTTTAATTTTGGAGTTAATTTAGGGCTTAACTTATCAGAAACATTTAGGAAAGTATTTGGATCTTTTGTTTATGATAAAGAGATGCCTGGTGGACCAAGTACTTTAATAAGTGGTAAGAAATTAGATTATGAAACAGTTTCGTTTAAGGAGTCAATTATAAGATCGAAAAAATAGAATAAATAATTGGGGAGTTAGATTATGTCTAAAAATAATGATTTAGTAAGTGTAGTAATGCCAGCATATAATTGTGAGAACTATATTACAAATGCAATAGAATCTGTTTTGAAACAAACGTACTCAAATTTTGAGTTAATCGTTATTGATGATGGTTCAAAAGATAATACATTAAAAATTATTAATGACTATGGCAAAAAAGACTATAGAGTAAAAGTATTCCGGAATAAAAAAAATTCTGGTGTGTCAGCAACAAGGAACAGAGGTATATCGCTTGCAGAAGGTGAATGGATAGCTTTTTTAGACAGTGATGACATATGGATTGAAGATAAATTAGAAAAGCAAATGAACTGTGTTTATGCCCAAAATGCTGAATTTGTTTTCACAGGGGTATCGTATATTGATGAAACAGGGAAATCTTATAGCGGAATATTTGAAGTTCCTAATGAGGTGTCATATAAAAAGTTGCTTAGACAGAATGTAATTACATGTTCATCAGTACTTGTTAACAAGAGGTATTTTGAAAATATCAGAATGGAAAAAGATGATATGCATGAGGATTATGCGGTATGGTTGCGAATACTACGATTAGGAGTGACAGCCTATAGTGTTAATGAGCCTTTGTTGATATATAGAATTTCAAGGAATTCTAAGTCAGGAAACAAGTTGAAGACAATAAAAATGACATATAAAGTTTTTAGGTTCATTGGCATTAATTCGGTTGGATCTGTTTATTTTATGATGCAACATGTTTTTAGGTCAGTTATAAAATATAAGAAAATAAAAGTTAAAAATGTTTATAAACTATCGTAAAGTAGTTTTAGGAGGGAAGGTCCTTGTGAAAAAAATTGGGATTGTAACTGTTTTTACGGGGTATAATTATGGTTCGCTTCTTCAAGCATATTCTATGCAGCAAGTATTGAGAAAATTAGGGTATCAACCTAGGCTACTTTGGGATAAAGAAGGTTTAGTAAAAGGTAGAGATATTAGAATTAAAAAAATTCTAGTAATGGCTTTTCGTGCTTTAATTCAACCTAAAGCCTTTAGAGAAAGTATAGCATCATATAAATCAGCAAATAACCAAAGAGTTTTAAATGAGTCTAAGAAAAAATTTGATGAATTTACAGATAAATATTTAAAAATTGAGAGATATTCCTATAGAAATTTAAAAAAAATTGGTATTTCCCAAGAATTTCATGCATTTGTTTGTGGAAGTGATCAAATATGGAATTCTAAAGCTATTTATGTGGATCCTTTATATTATTTGAAGTTTGCTCCAAATAACAAAAAAATTGCATATGCACCAAGTTTTGGAAAAGATGAAATCCCAGAATATAATCGCAAAAAAATCAAGAGTTATTTACAAAGTATTAAATATTTATCAATTCGTGAGGAAAAAGGAAAGGAAATAATTAAAGATTTAATTAATAAAGAAGTTCCAGTATTAATTGATCCAACTTTATTGTTAGATGGTCAATATTGGAGTAGTTTAAGTAAATCACTAAATTCAGAGCCCTATGTGCTATTTTATTTTTTAAGTGAACCTAGTATAGAAACGATAGAGATATTAAGGGAAATTGAGACTTACTTCAATAAGAAAGTCGTTGTACTTCCAAGTATTGCAGACTGGCATAATGAGTTTCAACGAGTAGAAACTATGCCTACTGGACCTATTGAATTTATTTCACTTATAAAGAATGCAGATTTCGTTTGTACAGATTCATTTCATGGTATGTCATTTTCTGTAAATTTCAACATTCCATTTTTGGTTTTTAAAAGAAATTATGGAAAGGCAAGTAATCAGTCTTCAAGGATTTCTTCATTATTGAGTATTCTAGGTTTAGAGGATAGATATGTAAAAAATGATGTATTAAATCTGGAGAAAATTGATATTGTAGAATTTAATCAAGCGAATTGCATTCTAAAAAATGAAAGAAATAAATCAATATTATACTTGAAAAGTGCCTTAAAAGATTGTTATTAGTATTAGAATGATTATGATTTAAGAAAAGTGGGATGTATAAGTTATGATAATTACAGAAAAAGAAAAATGTACAGGTTGTTCTGCATGTATGAGTATATGTCCTGTAGATGCAATAGAAATGGCAACAGATGAAGATGGATTTTTATCACCAGTTGTTGATGATGATATATGTATACAATGTGGAAAGTGTATAAGAGTATGTCCAGCAAATAAGAATAGGAACTCTATAGTTGAAAACAATTTTCCAATCACCTATGCAGCTGTAAATAACGAAAAGAAGTATTTAGAAGTAAGTTCATCAGGAGGTATTTTTCCTGTAATTGCAAATAAAGTTTTAGAAAATAGAGGTGTGGTTTTTGGTTGTGCATGGACAGATTCTTTAAAAGCAGAACATATTTTTATAGAAAACCATAAGGATTTGGTAAAGTTACAGGGTTCAAAATATGTACAGAGTAACATAGGAAATTCATATATAAAAGCAAAAGAGCTTTTGGAAAATGGTAGAGAAGTCTTATTCACTGGAACACCTTGTCAAATTGCAGGTTTAAAATCATTTTTAAATAAGAAATATGACAATTTAACTACTATTGATCTTATTTGTCATGGTGTTCCTAGCCAATCTTTCTTTGATGGATACTTGAACTATTTATCTAAGGAGGCCAAATCGAAAGTTATTGGTTTTCAATTTAGAGATAAAAGATATGGCACACGTTATATAGGTAAAGCTTTATTAGAAAAAGGTAAAAAAATAAAAATATATCCTGTCAAGTCTTATTATTATAATTATTTTTTGAAGGGTTATATTTTCAGAGAAAGTTGTTATATATGCCCTTATGCAGACTCTAAAAGAGAAGGAGATATTACTTTAGGCGATTATTGGGGAATTGAACGCTATCATCCAGAAATCGCTTCAAAAGACGGGAGTTCAGTAATACTTGTTAATACTAAAAAGGGTGAGCAACTGTTGGAAAGTTTCTCAGAAAAATTAAGGATAGTACATTCGGATTTTAAAAAGGCCAGTGCAAATAACGGCCATTTAATAAAACCAACTAAAAGAAATTCAAAACGTGATGAAATTTTTAATTTGTGGAGAATTGGGGGAAGCGAATTAGTTGCTAAGAAATTTCAGGTTAGCAGTAAAGAAAATTTAACCGCAATATTAAAGAATGTTGTACCATATAGCGTCAAACGAAGAATTAAGAAAATTACATGTAATTAAAAATAATATTAGAAATTATAGAGCTTAAAATTAAAATATGTAAAAAATACTTTTCGGAGTTTTAAACTATTATGACTTAGGAGATCTTATGAAATGATTAGAATATTACATTTAGTATCAAGTTTAAGTATAAGAAGTGGAGTAATGAGTGTAATAATGAATTATTATCGAAATATCAATACAGACAAAATTCAATTTGATTTTTGTTATTTTGTTGATCGTGAAGATACCTATGAGGCAGAGATAAATTCTTTAGGAGGGAGAGTGTTTAAAATTACTAAGCCTTCCTTATCTAGAAGCTTTAAAAATGAATTAAATGATTTTTTTGAAAAGCAAAAAAATGTTTATACAACGCTGCATATCCACGAGGTATATTTAACTTTTTTATTTGCTCCTATCGCAAAAAAGAATGGTATTAAAAATGTTATTACACATAGTCATGCAACTATGTATTCAGATAAGAAGTTAAATGCCTTGAGAAATAGAGTGCTTTGTATTGGCCTAAAGAAGCATGCAGATTATTATTACGCGTGCTCTATGGCTGCGGGGCAGTTTCTATATGGAAAAAAATATTTAGAAGAAGGCAAAGTAAATGTTATAAATAATGCGATCGATTGTGAAAAGTATAAATTTGATTTAAATACTAGAAATTATATACGCCAAAAACTGGAGCTGAAAGGGTATTTAGTAATTGGAAATGTAGGTAGATTTAATGAACAGAAGAATCATTCATTTTTAGTTGATATTTTTTATTCAATTAAACAAAAAGAAGAAAAAGTAAAGTTATTATTGGTTGGAGATGGACCTTTGATTCAAAGTGTGAAAAATAAAGTTAAAAAATTGAATTTAAATAACGATGTAATTTTTTTGGGAAGACGAAATGATATTCCTCATCTGCTATGTGCCATGGATATTTTTCTTTTACCATCATTATTTGAAGGGTTGCCTGTAGTTGGAGTAGAAGCTCAAGCATCAGGTCTACCTATTGTATTATCAGATACAATTACAGAAGAAATTGGTCTTCTAAATTATAAATATATTGATTTAGAAAAAACGCCCGAATATTGGGCTAAAGAAATTTTAAGTATTAAACAAGATAATAGTAGAAATCAAGCATATTTAGCGGTTAAAGAAAAAGGTTTTGATATAAAACAAGAAGCTAAGAAATTAGAAAAAATATATTTAGAAATGTAGAGCTAGAGTATTAGAAAATCATTACATTAATAGTAATGAATGAAGGTGGTGGGACTATAACATGTGGTTACATTATGGGATTATTTTCTATGTTCTTTCAACAGGGATAATATTTGGAAGAACTACTCAAAAAAGAATGAAAAGAAATACCTATTTTATATTAACATTTGGAATGTTCACTTTTTTATCGGCACTACGATCTAGTCATGTAGGAAATGATACATCTGCATATATAAGGATATTTAATGATATTACTATGACAGGTGATATCTCTAGATATTCATGGAGGTATGAATTTGGTTATCTTTATCTCAATAAATTATTATCAATACTATCATCAAATTCTCAAATAATCATTATTGTAACAAGTATATTAATTATGTTAGGTTTTGCTAGATTTATTTATAAATATTCTAATAATTTATGGTTAAGTGTATATCTATTTTTCACACTGGGTTATTTTGGAATGTCTATGAATACAATTAGGCTAAATATTGCAATAGTAATTCTCTTGTTTTCATATGATTTTATAAAAAAAAAGAATTTATTTAAATTTATCATAACAGTATTTATAGCATCAATGTTCCATAGAACAGCAATAATATTTCTAATAGCTTGGCTGATTGTAAAGTTTAAATTTACGTATAAAACAATCAGTGTTGCGATAGTAGGAAGTGTAGGTATTTATTTGCTATTTCCACGTATACTGCAAACAATACTACAATTTTTCCCAACATATAAGTATTATTTGGGGTCAAGTTATTTAGATGGGAATACTAGGTTAGCAAGTGTTATGAACTTTCTGGTTGGATTAAGCATATTGATTTTTGGTGGTTTTACAAACTATCATAATAAAAATATTTGCACTTGTAGTAAATTAAATAGCAAAAACGGTGCTATTGTTAATGATAACAAGAATATGCTGTTATTTTTGTTAGTGGGGGTTTCTATAACTTTTATTTCATTAAATTTCAGCTTATTAGATAGAGTTGGAGAGTACTTTTCTGTTTTTTCTATTGTTTTTTTACCAAATGCTTTGAAGAGTATTCGTGATAAAAACATAAGGGCTCTATTGAGTTTTATAATTATAGTCCTATTTTTTGTTTATTCGACTACTATACAAATTATGCGTCCAGAATGGAATGTAATATATCCTTATCAATTTTTTTGGCAAATTGGAAGTTGAATATTACTATTTTTATTAAAAATTATATTTGAGGGGGAATAGACAAATATGATACCCAGAATTATTCATTATTGTTGGTTTGGAAAAGGAGAATTATCACCTCTTGCTAAGAAGTGTATAGCAAGTTGGAAAAAGCATATGCCAGATTGTGAAATTAAGGAATGGAATGAGGACAATTTTGATGTAAATATGATCCAATATACTAAGGATGCCTATAAAAATAAAAAATATGCTTTTGTATCGGATTTTGCGCGGTTTTATATTTTAAGAAATTACGGGGGTATTTATATGGATGTAGATGTTGAGCTAATTAAACCCCTTGACGATTTATTGGATAATAAAATAGTACTAGGATTTGAGAGAATAGGAAAAGTAAATCCTGGTTTGATTTGTGCTTCGGAACCAAATGTTGTATTTTTAGATGATATGATTAGTATCTATAATAACCTTAATTTTTTTAATAGCAATGGAAGTTTAAATCTTAACACTATAGTTGATTATACAACTACATATCTAATCTCAAAAGGCTTAGTAAATAAAAATAAAAAGCAAACAGTATGTGATGTGACTATTTATCCAATTGATTATTTTTGTCCAATTAATATGTTAACAAATGAACTTGTTATTACTGAAAATACATATTCAATACATCACTTTGCAGCATCTTGGCTGAGTCCTTGGGGAAAATTCAAAAAGAAAATTAGAAAAATAATAGGTGCAAAAATATACAATAAATTACACGAATTAAAAATGTTATTAAAAACTTATTAAGAAGGTAAAATATGAAAAAATATAAGTATCTATTTAAGAATATAGGATTACTTACAATAAGCAATTTCGGGAGTAAGATACTAATATTTTTGTTAGTACCGTTATATACAAGTGTACTATCTACTGCTGAGTATGGGTCATACGATATAGTTCATACTACTATTAATTTATTAATTCCTATTTTGACGTTGAATATTAGTGATTCAGTCATTCGTTTTTCTATAGATAAAGAAAATAATCCTCAAAAGGTATTTTCGATAGGATTGAGCGTTGTTGTAAAAGCCTGGTTGGCTTTTCTTTTAGTAATAATTATAAATAATATCTTTAATATTATACCTGTTCTCAAAACATACTCTCGGTATATGGTATTATTATTTTTAGTTATTTCTTTATATCAATTATGTTCTCAATTTGCTAGGGGTACAGATAGAATTGTGGACTTGTCAATTGCAGGCATTGTTAATTCTTTTACAATGATATCTTTTAATATATTATTCCTGCTTTATTTCAAATTAGGAATTGCAGGATTTTTTATGGCAAATATATTATCGTCTTTAATAGCTGTTATCTATTTTATTATTAGATTAAAAATTTATAAATATATTATTAAAATAAAGAATTCAGATACGATGATAAAAGATATGAAAAATTATAGTAGGCCATTGACACTTAATTCAATTAGTTGGTGGGTAACTAACGCATCAGATAGATATGTAGTAACTTGGATGTGTGGAATAGCAGTAAATGGTATTTATTCAGTTGCATATAAAATTCCATCTATAATGAATGTGTTTCAATCTATATTTCTTCAAGCATGGCAAATATCTGCTGTCAAGTCCTTTGATAATAAAGACAAAGAAGGTTTTTTTTCTCAGATATATAATATGTATAATTTCTCAATGGTTATAATATGTTCATTAATGATTATTTTAATAAAATTTATAGCTAGTATCATGTTTGCAAATAATTTTTATGATGCATGGGTATTCGTCCCTATTTTGTTAATATCTAATGTTTTCGGAGCAATGTCTGGTTTTATCGGTGGAGTTTTTTCAGCAGTAAAAGATACTAAGATTTATAGCTATTCTACAACAATTGGAGCAATAATTAATATAATCTTAAATATTATATTAATTAAATTTTATGGTGCAATTGGTGCTGCTATAGCAACCACAGTTTCGTATTTCGTTGTATGGGTTATACGGATAATTAATGCAAGAAAGTATATATTATTAAAGCTTTATATTAAAAGAGATCTGTTAGTGTATTTTATTTTAGTTTTACAAGCGATATTTATTATATATGCATCTACAATAAAAGTATATGTTATTGAGTTGGTTATGTTTATAATTATTATTTTCCTCTATCGTAGTGAAATAAAGAAAATATTGAAAAAGTTAAATTATGTAGTCCTTTATAGAAAAAAACTTTAGGGAGAGAAAATATGAAGATAGGAATAGTAACATGGTTTCATTATAAAAATTATGGAACAATATTACAAGCATATGCATTACAAAATTTTTTGAAAATAAAAGGCTATAATTGTGTTTTAATAAATTATATTCCAATATATAATAAGAATTTCTTAGAAAAAGTTAAGTCTGGGAAATTTAAAAAAAGAATTGGGAGTAAAATAGAAACTTATTGTTTTAAGTTTTTAGGATCTGACATTAAAGAAAAGTTAAGGAAAAGAAATATCGCGTTCGAGACTTTTATAAAAAAGAATATAGAGCTTACATTAAAGATTCAATCAAATGATGATTTGCTTAAATTAAACGATATGTTTGATTACTTTATATGTGGAAGCGATCAAATATGGAATCCTGAAAATTTAAACGGAGTATATTATTTAAGTTTTGTAAATGAAGAAAACAAAAAAATATCTTATGCACCTAGTTTTGGTGTTAGACATATCCCTGCATCTAAAAAAGAAAAAATACAACATTGGGTTAATAAATTTGATAAATTGTCTGTTAGAGAAGAGGATGGGGCTAGCATCCTAAAGACTTTAACTCAAAAGGACATAGAAGTAGTAGTAGATCCAACATTGCTATTAAGTAAAACAAATTGGGAGCAAATTCTAGTCAATCCCAATATTCATAAAGATTATATACTATGTTATTTTCTTGGAGACAGGAAAGAGTATTGGGAAGTAGTACAGAAATTACAAAAAATAACAGGATATAGAGTAGTAATAATACCTATAAAATTCAATTCATATCTACAAAAATATGATATTAGGACATCTACAGGTCCAGAAGAATTTATAGGATTGATAAAAAATGCAAAATTAATCTTAACGGACTCTTTTCATGGTACAATTTTTTCATTAAAATTTGAAAAGGATTTTTATGTGTTTAAAAGGTTTAAGGATAAAAATAAAGGCTCTCAGAATTCGAGAATTTACAATATACTTAAAATGTTAAATCTTGAAGATAGATTAATTGATAACAATTTTTTCATAAGTTATAAAAATGATATTTATATAGATAATTATGAACAAATAAATAAAGTATTAAACGAGAAAATTGAAGATTCTACATCTTACTTAATGAAGACTTTAAATGAGTTTGATAAAGATAAGTAGTAAAATTAATGAGAGAAAGTTGTATGAGTTGTATTGCTTGTTATTGTTGTCCAGTTGAGACGATAATAAAGTCAGTTAATGATAATTAGAGCTTTTATAGATTAATTACTAATATAATAATTTGTATTAATTGTGAACTATATGAAAGTACCTGCTAAAGAGAGACCAGAAAAAATCAAAATCAAAATTGACAAGTGTCAATTGTAGATTAAAGATCCTAAGGGCCTATTTAGTTAATAAATAGCACTTCTATAGAGTAGGAGATAGTGAGTTATGATAGAATTATTTAATCAGAAAAAGAATTGCTGTAATTGTGCAGCTTGTATGAATATATGTCCTAAGCAAGCCATTACAATAAAAACTGATGAAGATGGTTTTAGCTTCCCAATGATAAATAGAGATTTATGCATAGAGTGTGGATTATGTAATAATGTTTGTGCTTTTCAAAACATACCTATATCTGGAAATGTTCCAATATCTACTTATGTAGCCATAAATAAGGACATGGATGTATTATCAGCTAGTGCGTCAGGTGGCATTTTTGGTGCATTAGCTTCCTTAATATTAGACAAAAATGGTGTTGTCTTTGGATGTGCCTTTAATAATAAAATGGAACCAAAACATATATGTATAGATAATCTATTAGATATGAAAAAGATTCAAGGATCTAAGTATGTACAGAGCGATATTAACACCACATATATTGAAGCTAAAAGATATATAAAAAATGGAAGGTATGTATTATTTACTGGAACCCCTTGCCAAATTGCAGGTTTAAAATCATTTTTAGGCAAGGATTATAATAATCTAATAACCGCGGATATAATATGTCATGGTGTTCCTAGTGCAGATTTTTTTAAAGGGTATATTAAATATTTAGAGGACAAGCTAAAGGGAAAGGTTATAGACTTAAAGTTTCGAGATAAATCAAAAGGCTGGGGGCATATAGAAAAGGTTATTTATAAAAAAGATGGTATCATAAAGGAAAAGTTAATACAACCATTTAATTCTTATTACCATAGTTATTTCCTAAAAGGAGATATTCTTAGAGAGAACTGTTATGAATGTAAATATGCATGTAGTAGTAGAGAAGG
>JAAZLH010000022.1 GCA_012799415.1 Candidatus Epulonipiscium sp.
CTGCATCTTCCACTTGTTGACATATTCAAAACCTCCTTTATTTTAAGTTCAATATATATTATGTAAGAATTGTCCCATGTGTGATTAATAAAAGAAAATAAAGCATAGCTATGAGTTAAATAACATATAAATAATAATAAAACGAATTATAAGGAGGACAGCCATGGCCTATCTAATTAGAACAAAAGAAGGAGAACTTCTTTTTATCCATTATGCTCCCCGTAATGGGTTATATTATCGTCGATTTACTGATCACCCCAGCCCTCGCACCACTACACTTGCATCCAATAGTATGGGAGAATATACTGCTGTATTAGATAATCAAAAAGATCTTCATGTGATTTACAAAAATACAAAACAGCAAATTATTCATATGAGACCTTTTACTTCTGGTGGTAGTGGAAGGGTCATTCTAGATGATATTAATGACCAATATAAGATTTGTAATCTATACGCTTGTTTCCTTGATCAAGAACTCCATCTATTTTATAATGCTCTTCATCCTGAAACAAGTCAAAGCGAACTTATTCATCATTGTTTTTCATCTGAACCCCAAAGGGCTCCCCACGCCTTGGGAATGATACCTAATTTAGGAACTAGTTATCAATGTATTGTTTCTCAAGATAAAATATTCCTACTATCAATTTTTCAAGAAACCCAATACTCCTTAAACATACATACCTACGAAAAATCTACACAAAAATGGATACCACCTACTATTATTTCCAACTCCTCTTTTCCAATTAGCCATTCTCATTGTTGCCTACATCCTTCTGGACAATTGCATTTACTTTACACCCAAGAAAAATATGGCCAATATCAATTGTATTATGTAAATGATCTTTCTGATCATACTAATCCAGTTCTTCTCTACTCTTGTGCTCATCCTATTCAACCCTTTTTTATTTATTATCGACAAGGATTGTGGATACATTGGTTAGAAGGAGATCAATGTAAAATCATGCTTTCTGTAGATGAAGGAAAAACTTTTAGTGCGCCCCAACGTGCCTCCTTACCTACTTCTGATCCTGTTGTATTCCATTATACAAGCCCTACTCATACTACAAGCAAAATACTAAGTTGCAGCCAGATATATGGGACCCTATTACCACATCCTAGTTGTGCTATCTTGGCTCCATTAGACATGGATCAGCTTCATCCCTATCTCCCTATCAACGAAGAATTAAAACTATATATCTCAAAATACACTAGTATACCTCTGCAAAATAAAAGTGAAGAAGAAGAATTAGAAGCCCTCATAGAAGAAAATAAAGAATTAAAAGAATTACAAGAAAGCATTACAGAACAATATAATGAACTTTATCGTTTAGCAAATGAATTACAGGAAGAAGGAAAAAAATGGAGAGACCGTTACTATGCATTGCAACAACAGGAAAAATTAGAATTAAGAAAAGAAAGAAGCCGTAGAGCAATATCTGAAGAAGTTCTTCCTTTGAATGAGGAGGAGGATTAAAAACTAATAAAGGCATGACATACAATCTAAATTGCATGTCATGCCTTTATTTATTATAAGTATACAACTTTAATCCTGCTAAAATAAATTTAACCACTAAGCAGATTATATATTATAGCTAGTGCGACCTTTGGCTTACAACTTCCACAGCAATAGGGCGATAATCTTTTGTTTTCCAACGTTCTTCTTGGGAACGAATCCAGAAAAAAATGACTATCATAAGACCGATTCCACCCAAAAGCCCTAAGGGCTCTTGCCAATTTGATTGTCCAAACAGACGAGCTCCCCCATAACCTGCTAAGAATCCGATAATTAATCCAACTAAAGGTAAACCATACATAATGCTTACTGCTTTGAAAAAATTTTCTTGTTGCAATTCAAGATAAACATGGTCACCTGGTTTTGCATTACATTGGTTTTCTGCTCGTAGTAACATTTCTTGATCATGAGCTCCCATAGAACAAGCACCGCATTGATCACAAGCACTGGTGCGAGCAAGTTGGATAACAACTTGATCATTCTCTATTTCCATAACTAACCCTTGTTCTCGCATATCTCGCCCTCCTTTATCCGCTGACTTAAATTCTAACACTCCCATTTCTTAGGGTGGGGTATTACACCTTAGTTTATGAGCTCTCTTATAACTTCCCCAGCAATAATAAGACCCGCTACAGGAGGGACGAAAGAATTACTTCCCGGCGCCTGTCGACTTCCCTTCCTATTTTCTGGTTTCAAAGTCAATTCTGTATCAAAGGGCTTTAATGGGGTTTCTTTAGAATAAACCACTTTTAATTCAGAAACCCCTCGCTTTTTTAGTTCTTTTCTCATGACCTTAGCCAGGGGACAAATGCTCGTTTCATAAATATCTGCTACTTCTAACTGGGTAGGATCTAACTTGTTACCAGCTCCTAAACAACTGATAATAGATGTTTTTATCTCTAATGCCTTTTCTATCAAGGCAATTTTTCCAGTTACAGTATCAATAGCATCTATAACATAATCTAAGCCATCCCACGGAATGGTTTTATCTTCTGGTAAAAAAAAGGTTTGATAAGTTTCTACTTCTACCTTAGGATTAATTTGTAGCATTCTTTCTTTCATAGCCTCTACTTTTGGTTGCCCAATTGTTATGGTGTTTGCATGAATTTGTCGGTTAATATTCGTTACATCAATGACATCATGGTCAACTAGAATAAAATGGCCAATTCCTGAACGAACTAGCCCTTCTGCTATAAAGCTCCCTACACCACCAATGCCAAAAATAGCTACTTTACTTTTATATAATCGTTCCATAGCTTCTTGCCCTAATAAAAGTTCTGTTCTTGAAAAAGCATGTGCCATCTATCATTCCGCCTTGTCTATAATATCTATCAATAAACTGAGGATAAGCTGTATATTATTTATTCTTATTCTGCTTTAGCATCCAAATGCCTAGCCCAACTAAAACCATAGGAATAAGAAAAGGAAAAAATTTCATTGCTACACGTAGTGTAGAAATAAGTAAAATGAACCCTCCAAGACCAAATAAAAGTAATCCCAAAAATAGGGGCCATCTACCAATTAAGTTTTTCCCTAAAAAATGAATACTCATAAAAGATAATCCCATCAAAAGGAAGAATAAACTTCCTTGTATTGAAGGAGAAAGAGGGAGTAAAGTACTTAAAATAAAACCACCAAATCCTAAAAGAATTGAAGCAGGAATTAAAAAACCTAGGCTCTTGGTTTGCCTATATAAAATCATAAAAACCATTCCCGGAGTTAGAAATAAAAAGCTTCCTAAAATATTGGGATGTAAGGGCCCATTAGAAAAAAACCTTAGGACCCCGAATAAAATTAGTAAACTACCACTAGCTAATGCCCAAGCTTTTCTTTTGGTATGATAGAGTAGCAACAGTGCTCCTCCCGCAAAAAAACACATCATTTCTGGTAAAGGCAGAAATTTGACCCCCAGTATACGATTACTGAGTAAACTAATTCCTACTAAAACCAAAATAACCCCTATTAAAGATCGATTTCGATTGTCTTTCATGGAAATTCCCCTTTGCTACTCCATACAATTTTAATACCATCTACTTTTATATACTCTTTTTTTTGCAAAAAGTCTGATCCCCACATTATGGAACACTTTAGTTTTTAAGCTGAATATGCAATTCCTCTAATTGTTTTAAATCTACTTCTCCAGGTGCTTCCGTCATCAAGCAACTTGCATCTTTAACTTTAGGAAATGCAATAACATCCCGAATACTATCAGAACCTGTCATAAGCATTACAATTCGATCTAATCCATAAGCCAAGCCGCCATGAGGTGGTGTTCCATATTGGAATGCATTTAACAAAAATCCAAATCTTTCATAGGCTTCCTCTTCTGTAAATCCTAATACTTTGAACATTTTTTCTTGTATATCTCTTTGATGAATACGAATACTTCCTCCGCCTATTTCAACTCCATTTAATACCATATCATAGGCTTTCGCTCTCACTCGTTGTGGTTCACTTTCCAATAAATGAAGATCTTCTTCCATAGGCATAGTAAATGGATGATGCTTTGCAACATATCTTTGTTGTTCTTCCGCCCACTCTAATAAGGGGAACTCTGTCACCCATAAGAATTGGTAATCATCTGCTTTCACTAGTTGTAATTGTTCAGCAAGCTCAAGGCGTATGTGCCCAAGGACATCATAAACCACATCGTCTTGATCTGCACAAAATAGAAGTAAGTCTCCTGCTTTTCCATTCATCGTTTCTACAATTCGATCTAATAATTCTTCACTAAAGAATTTTGCAATAGGAGATCGGTAGCTACCATCTTCTTCAATAACTAACCAGGCCAAGCCTTTTCCTCCGTACTCTTTTGCTAAATCTCCTAAGCGATCGATTTGTCTTCTTGGGAAATTGCCACAGCCAGTAGCGTTAATCGCTCGTACACTGCCCCCATTTTCAACAGCAGTTCTGAAAACACCAAATTCACTTTCTTTCACAAGATTAGAAAGATTAACAAGTTCCATACCAAAACGAATATCAGGCTTGTCAGATCCAAAACGATCCATAGCTTCTTGGTAGGTCATGCGTGGAATAGGCAATGAAATATCCACATCCATCACTTCTTTAAACAATTTTACTAGCAACCTTTCGTTTACTTCCATTACATCTTCAATATCTACAAAGGAAAGTTCCATATCAATCTGAGTAAATTCTGGTTGACGGTCAGCCCGAAGGTCTTCATCACGGAAGCATTTTACAATTTGATAATAACGGTCAAATCCAGAAGCCATTAACAATTGCTTAAACAGTTGGGGTGATTGAGGTAAAGCATAGAAATGATCTGGATGAATTCGACTTGGCACCAAATAATCTCTTGCACCTTCTGGAGTACTTTTGGTTAACATAGGTGTTTCTATCTCTAAAAAACCTTCTTGATTTAAAACTTCTCTTGTTAAGGCTGTTACTTGATGTCTTATCATCAATTTTCTTTGTAAATCAGGTCTTCTAAGATCCAGATAACGATGTTTTAACCGTAGCTCATCTTTCACTGTGCTATTTTCCACTATTTCAAAGGGGGGAGTCTCTGCTTCTGATAAAATTCTAAAGTCACTAACATGAATCTCTAGCATCCCTGTTTTCATATTAGGATTGATCCCTTCAGCTCCTCTAGAAGCAACAATTCCCGTAACAGCTAAAACAAATTCATTTCTAATTTTTTCTGCTTTTGAAAAGAGTACCGCATCTATGGTTTGGCTATCAAATACAATTTGTAAAAGCCCAGTACGATCTCGTAAATCCACAAAAATTAATTTTCCTAAATCACGTCTTTTTTGAACCCATCCCATCACAATGACTTCTTGCCCTAAATGTCCCTCTGTCACCTCTGTACATCGATGGGTTCTTTTTAATCCTGCCATACTTTCTCCCATGATAAATCCTCCATTCATTTTACCTTTTCTTGCATTACCATAACCAGTTGTTCCAATGTAAGATCTTCTTGTTCTCCATTAATCATATTCTTCAAAGTAGCTTTTCCTGTTTGCAACTCTTCTTCTCCTAAAATCATTGAGTACGTAGCGCCTATCTTATTGGCATATTTCATCTGTGCTCGTACACTGCGATTTAAATGGTCTCCTTCG
Source organism: Candidatus Epulonipiscium sp. (assembly GCA_012799415.1). GTDB lineage: Bacteria > Bacillota > Clostridia > Lachnospirales > JAAYNZ01 > JAAZLH01. Next base: position 5,596 of record JAAZLH010000022.1, read on the forward strand.
GCAGAAATACCTACCTTGCGTAACTCATAAACCAAAGCGTGGGCAGTTTTTATGGCTGTATCACCAATGGCCCCAATGAATAAATCTCGTTTAGGTTCGTGGATATAAGCCCCTTGCTCTGCTTCCATCACCATTAATAAACGTTCTAATCCAATTGCAAATCCAACAGCTGGAGTTGGTTTTCCACCACACTCTTCTACGAGCTTATCATATCTTCCTCCTCCGCACACGGTTCCTTGAGAGCCAATATCATTGGAGATAAACTCAAACACGGTTCTTGTATAATAATCCAGCCCTCGGACGATATTTGGATCTACAACAAAAGGAATATTCATTTCCGTAAGCAATGATTGCAATTGTTCAAAATGATTTTTGCACTCTTCTCCTAATGTATCTAAAATAGAAGGGGCTTGACTGACTAATGCCTGACATTTTTCTGTTTTACAATCCAATACCCGAAGAGGATTTTTTTCATAACGTTCTTGGCATGTTGAACAAAATTCTGCTAAATGTTCATTCAAATATGCTTTTAATACTTCATTATACTTCTTCCTACATTCCGGCCCACCTAAGCTATTGATATGCAACTCCACATTAATGATACCTAAACGTTTTAAGAGAATGGAAGCCAATGAAATTACTTCTGCATCAGCTGTCGCTTCCGAGGAACCAAACATCTCAATGCCAAACTGATGAAATTGCCTCATTCGCCCTGCTTGGGGACGCTCATATCGAAAAGCAGGGATTAAATAAAATAATTTCGTAGGTTGGGCTTCTGCTTGCATATTATGTTCAATATAAGCCCTAGCTACGCCTGCTGTCCCTTCTGGTTTTAAGGTGATAGACCGCCCTCCCTTATCCTCAAAAGTATACATTTCTTTTTGTACAATATCTGTCGTTTCACCAACACCTCTTTGAAATAAATCTGTATGCTCAAAGATAGGCGTACGAATTTCTTGAAATCCAAAATCCTTGCATACGTCTAAAATTTTTTGCTCTACTCTACGCCATTCTAAAACTTCATTGCCAAATAGATCTTTCGTTCCTCTGGGTGCTTTTGTAAGCATATATTTCCCTCCTGTTCATATTTGAACTCCATTATTGATATAAAAAAAAGCCCCTATCCTTGACATTGATCTGTCAGGGACGAGACATTTCCCGCGGTGCCACCCTGCTTGAATTATTATGTCTGTTCCTTTCCTTCAATCTGTAGTTATACCCAAAACCTACAGCAGGACAAATCATAAAATCCACTTTTTTGTCATCTAACGGTGACAAACCGAACTTTCCTACTCAAATCATAATCATTTCAGAAATTGACTCCAAGGGGTCTTTCCATTCTTCCTCTTTGAGAAACTCTCAGCCATGGTTTCTTTCTCTGGGAAAGAGAATATAAATGTACTCTTCCTTATCATTGTCTTTTCTATATTCTTATTGTCTTATTGTAGACATGAATGAGCCCCTTGTCAAGTCTCTCTTTTTTGAGTTGGAAAAATTCGTTCTGCTTACAATGGGCCTAATTTTTCCGGTTCACTTGAAAAATTCTATTTTTTACACTATTCTTCCGCTGAATCATTTCTTCCGTCCGTTCAATATAATGTTGTACATCTTTTACATTTTCAATTCGCTGAATCGCATTCGTTGATAAATCCACTATTTTAGTAGCTGCTCCAGCACCAAAAGCTAAAATCGTCTGCTTTTCTTCCATAATCTCAACATTATAAATGCACTCCTTACCTAAAAGTGCATATCCTACATTTTCAAAATTGCCCACCATGTTCTTTTGTCTATATAAATAATAAGGTTCTAGTCCCATAAATTTTGCTTGTTCTTCTATAAAAGCAAGAATTTCTTCAACTTCATTAGTATCCATCATATGATATTTTTCTTGATTTCTATGGAGATAGGAGGCGCGCTTAATAGCCATTGTATGAATCGTAATATTATCCGGCTTTAGCAAAGAAAGCTGATTCCAAGTTTCTTTTACATCATCTATATTTTCTCCAGGCAAACCAACAATAAGATCCATGTTAATACAATGAAAACCTACTTCCTTTGCCATATAAAAAGCTTGAATAATATCATCAACTGTATGTTGTCTACCGATCACTTCCAATGTTTTATTCTGCATCGTCTGAGGATTGATAGAAATTCTTCCTACCCCAGCTTCCTTCATCATTTGCAATTTCTCCAATGTAATCGTATCAGGCCGTCCCGCCTCTATAGTCCATTCTTCTACACTCTCCATAGGGATATACATATTGACGGCATCTAATAAACGCTGTAACTGAGTTTCATCTAAGGATGTAGGTGTTCCTCCTCCAATATATACACTTCGTATAGGAGTCTGCTCATAAAAATCATGAAAAGCCTTAATTTCTTTGATCAATGCATCTATATATTTGTCCACTTGATCCTTCCACTGTAGAATTGGATAAGAAGTGAATGAGCAGTAAACACAGCGAGTTGGGCAAAAAGGAATACCAATATAGATACTGATTTCACCTACTTTATTTTTATCTAATATCTGTTTTTCAGCTTTGGCTACTGCAAGCATTAAATCAATTTTATCTTGTTGAATATGAAACGTTTCTAATAACTCTTTTGTAATATCCTTTTCCGATCTGCCTTCTTCTAAAGCTTCTTGTACAATCTTAGTAGGTCGAATTCCCGTTAAGATCCCCCATGGCAAAGGCTTTTTTGTATAAGCCACCAATGCTTCATACAAAACCTTTTTTAATAGACGCTTTGCTATTTTTCGTCTGTCCATTTCTTTGGTGATTGTAATGTGTTCTTTATGTTCTTTAACATATGTTTGATCTTCCACTTCTACCTTTGCATAAAAGCGATCATCTTTCCACATGCTTATAACCTGCATATCTTGGTCTGCTGAAGTAACGGTACTAAAATTAAATCTTGCTTGTGGGAAAAAGGCTCTCAATAAATGCTCAATTTCATATTGAAATTCATGCCCAACTAAAGTAACTTGAATCATTTTACACTCCTCTTAGCCCCAATCATCAGATAAATAGGAATTATAATTTTTTTCATATCCAATGGTAGTGGATGGACCATGCCCTGAATAAACTTTGGTTTCTTCAGGCAAAACTAATAACTTTTCTTTGATATTGGTCATCAAACTAACGAAATCTCCTTTAGGTAGATCAGATCTACCAATAGATCCTCGAAACAAGACATCACCTGAAAACAATATCTTTTCATTGGGCTCATAATAACAGATACTTCCTGCACTATGACCCGGAATGTGTAATGCTTGAAATGTATAAGAACCAACAGACACCGTCATTCCTTCTTCTAAAAAATAATCTCCTGTATAATGAATAGGCTGTGATAAAAAATTTGCTGATAAATTAAGGTCTGGATCTTCTAAATATTCATTTTCTATTCGATGAACCCAAACAGGGATATTAAATTCTTGCTTTAACAAAGCAATTCCTGATATATGATCAAAATGACCATGAGTTAACCATATTCCTTGAAGATTCCAACCTTCGTTTTTCAATTTTTCTAGAATAACTGGATCTGGGTGCCCTGGATCAATAATAATAGCTTCTTTCGTTTTTTCATCCCCAACAATATAACAATTTGCTTCTAATGGCCCTACCGGCAACTGATGAATAATCAATTTTTTTCCTCCCTACTTACCTATATCATTTTCTCACTATCGATAATCAAGGTCACAGGCCCATCATTGACAATCTCAACTTGCATATCTGCCTGAAATTTTCCTTGTTGAATCAGGATATCAAACTCTTTCCCTTTTTCATGGGCTCTTTTTATAAACTCATTAAACATTTCCTCTGCCTGAGAGGGAGAGGCTGATTTAGAAAAACTGGGTCGCCGCCCCTTTCTACAATCTCCATATAAGGTGAAATTAGGAATTATAAGAAGCTCCCCCTGAATATCTACCAAAGATTGATTCATTTTTCCTTCCGTATCTTCAAAAATTCGAAGATGAAAAATCTTCTCTAACATGTACTCCGTAGACTTCTCATCATCTAAAGGCTGAAACCCTAATAGAATAACAAGTCCTTGGGAAATGGCACCAATGGACTCTCCCGCTACCATGACTTGTCCTTTCTGAACTCTTTGTACCACTGCTCTCATTTTTGTCTCTCCTAACTATGAGGCCTAATAATTTCATCTACACCTGAAATATTTTGTATTTTTTTTGTTAATTCTTCTAACTGTTGTTTTCCATGAATTTCTATCGTAATATTAAAAAACGCATCTCCTTCTTTGGTTGTTCTTGCATTTAAAGATTTTACTGCTATTTTTTGATCTGTAAGAACCTTAGAAATATCAATTAAAAGTCCTAATCGATCATGACCAATTACCTGAATCTCTGTTTGATAATAGAAATCTTTATTATCTTCTACATACCACTCTGATTCAATTAATCGGTGGCGCTCTTCCTCAGATAAATGGATCATATTCACGCAATCCGTACGATGAATAGAAACGCCACGTCCCCGAGTAATAAATCCAATAATCTCATCACCTGGTACAGGATTACAACATTTTGAAAACCGAACAGCAACATCTTCTACATCTTTAACAATAATACCTGTTTTTGATTTTTTTTCTGGACGTCGTTTCGGCGTTTCTTGCTGTACTTTTTTCAACAATTCTTCATCTGTCATGGTTTTTTTCTGTTGTTTATCATACTCTTCTTGTAAACGGCGGATGACTTGTCCCTCTTTTAACCCTCCATGTCCTACGGCAGCACAAATAGCATCCCAATCATGAAACCCATATTTTCTTAGAACAATTTTCATCCACTCTGGCCTTAGCAATTCATTTAGATTTAATCCTTTGCCTTTAGCATTTTTATCTAAAAGTTCTTTTCCTCTAGTTATATTATCTTCTTTATATTCTTTTTTGAACCATTGATTAATTTTATTTCTTGCTTGAGCACTTTTTACAATATTTAGCCAATCCCGGCTTGGCCCCTTAGAATTCTGAGAAGTTAAAATTTCCACCCGATCTCCATTTTTTATCACATAGTCAAAGGTGACGATACGTCCATTTACTCGCGCACCTACCATTTTATTTCCCACCGCACTATGGATATAATAAGCGAAATCTATAGGAGTAGAACCCTTTGCCAGATTAATGACATCTCCTCGTGGTGTAAATGCATACACTTGGTCATTGAAAATATCTAAGTCTACTTTTATGGCCTTCATAAATTCTTTGTTATCCGATAAATCCCGTTGCCATTCTAAAATTTGACGTAACCATGTAAGTTTTTTCTCTTCATTTTCCTCAATCTTGCTTCCGCTTGTGCTATCTTTGTATTTCCAGTGGGCTGCAATCCCATATTCTGCAGTTCGGTGCATTTCCCATGTCCGAATTTGGATCTCAAAAGGCTCTCCTTCAGGCCCAATCAATGTAGTATGAAGTGACTGGTACATATTGCTTTTTGGCATAGCAATATAATCTTTAAAACGCCCTGGAATCGGTTTATACATTTCATGGATAATACCTAGTACACCGTAACAGTCTTTTACAGAATCCACAATGGCACGAACAGCAAAAAGATCATAAATTTGATCTAATGTTTTATTTTGGTTAATCATTTTTTTGTAGATACTAAAAAAATGTTTAGGCCTTCCTTCTACTGTCGCATGAATATCTGCCTCTTTTAATTTAGTCTCTACATTTTGAATAATTCGTTCAACAAATTCAAAGCGTTCACTACGTTTTCTAGCAATTTTATCAACAAGGTCATAATATGCATCTGGATCTAAATAGCGTAGGGATAAATCTTCTAATTCTACTCTAATTTTAGAAATCCCTAAACGATGAGCCAAGGGCGCATATAAATCTAAAGTTTCCTTTGCTATTTCTTTTTGTTTTTCTGTCGTCATATAACGTAATGTTCGCATGTTGTGTAAGCGATCTGCTAATTTAATTAAAATAACCCTTATATCTTTTGCCATCGCTAAAAACATCTTACGATAGTTTTCTGCTTGTATCTCCTCTTTGTCTGTTGAGTAAGGAATCCTTCCTAACTTTGTAACTCCATCTACTAGTAAGGTAACTTCCTCATTAAACATTTCTGTTATTTGGCCCGGTGTATATTCTGTATCTTCTATAATATCATGTAGAATACCCGCTGTAATAGTTTCCATATCTAATTCCAAGTCTGCCAAAATATGCGCAACAGCCAAAGGATGCACAATATAAGGCTCCCCCGACTTTCTCGCTTGATTTGCATGGGCCTCTTTCGCAAAACGATAAGCCTTTTCAATCATGGCAAAATCATCAGAGGGATGGTAAGATTTTATTTTTTCAATTAGTTCTCGATAAATTTTATCTGGCATATACTCACCCATTCCTCGAAGATTTAATTTTTAAATACTGAATCATTCTATATCATATCATTATAATATAGTATCCATCACATGTAAACCTTAGTTTTTTCCTGTTCAATCAAAAAAAGTGTACAAATTCATCTTTTCAAACTAACTAGGAAAAGCACAAAAAATCTACTTCATTTGTTTGAAATAGAGTTAATAAACTGAATTGCTGTTCTTCCTGAACGCCCTCCATGATATAA
>JAAZLH010000023.1 GCA_012799415.1 Candidatus Epulonipiscium sp.
AAAATGGATTGTAAATATTACTGAAGATATAGAGTAGGTACATCTATTTACCTGCCAGATAGTATGATTATAGGTTAAAGGTTTTAAAAATTACTTATCTTGAAAATCTGCATTCCTTGCACTTTTCTTATTAGATAAGTAATTTTTTTACATAGAGATAAAAATTATAGTTTAATTAGTTATAAATATCACTTTTATGGATTTATTTTATGATATGATAGAAGGAGAGATTAATTTATATCTATGAATATGGTATTTAAGAGTGCAGAAGAAGATTTATTTGCCTAATAGCTCTACATTTTTATAATCAAGGGATACATGATGCATATCAATATATAGAAAACAAATTAGAAGATGCTCTAGAAATACAAAAATAAGTAGGCTTTAAATTAAAGCCTACTTATTGATATCATATTTTATACTTCAAAATTTCTTATCAAATCTTCTAAGGTATCCCGACGGCGGATAAGCCGAGCTTGTCCATTACTTTGAATTAAAACTTCGGCAGGTCGAAGGCGGTTATTATAGTTAGAGCTCATACAATAACCATAGGCTCCTGTATCCAATACACCTAATATATCTTTTTCATATAGGGTAGGTAATAGACGATCATTTGCAATAATATCCCCACTTTCACAAATATTACCTACGATAGTTACCTGTTCCTCTGTAAGAGAGAATTGGTTAGAGGATCGATAGATCTCAATATCATGATGAGCATCATACAGAGTAGGGCGAATTAATACATTAAAGCCAAGATCTGTTCCTACATACTTGGTGTGAGCATTTTGTTTAATGCTATGTACAGTGCCTAGAAGAAGGCCACATTCAGCTACGATATATCGGCCAGGTTCAATTTTAAAGAGAATTTCTTTGCCATAGGATTTTACCCAATTATGCAAAATTTCATCTAGTTTTTGACCTAATTTTTGTAGATCTAATCTTTCTTCACCTTCATACTTATGATAGGGGATACCAAAACCTCCTCCAAGATCGACAAATTTAAGATTATCAAATTCCTTGGCAATGGCAAGAACAGAATGAACTCCTTCAAGATATGGTTCAGGTTCCATAAATAGAGATCCAATGTGCTGGTTAATCCCAATTAGTTGTAATTTGTACTTTTCAATGATTTTCTTTACTTCAGGGATATATTCTGTATTTATACCAAACTTTGTATGTTCTCCCCCAGTTACTACTTTTTCATGATGCCCAGCGCCAATACCTGAGTTAAAACGTACGCAGATTTCTCCGCCAGGATGTATTTGACCAAAAAGTTCTAATTGAGATAGCGAATCTACACTTATAGTTACACCTTGATCAATAGCGTAACGCATTTCTTCTGCTGATACGTTATTGCTAATATAAAGGATTTGATCAGATGTAAAGCCAGCCTTTTTTTCTATAAAAATTTCTCCTGGTGACATGGCATCAGCGTTTAATCCTTCTTCACAGATAATCTTTAATAAGGTTAGATTTCCGTTGGCTTTTACAGAATAATTTACGGCGAAATGTGGATAGGTTACTAAATTTTTAAGCTCTTGACACCTTTTTCTTAAAATTGTTTCATTATATACATAAAGGGGACTTCCAAATTCTTGGATCAAGTCCAATGGATTGGTATTTCCAAAAAACTGCATTTCTTGTGTAATAGTATTTCGAATTGGATTCAATGTTGACAACTCCTTTTAGGCATATGCTCAGTAATTGCTGTATTATTTTATATAGTATACCATAAATTTAATTTAAAGAAAGAGAAATATAAGGAAGGCGGATGAAAAATGGATATATTTGAATATGCAAGGCAAAAGAACACAAAAAAAGACTCTCCTTTAGCAGCACGAATGCGTCCTAAGACATTAGATGAATTTGTAGGCCAAAGGCATATTATTGGAAAAGACAAATTATTATATAGAGCTATCTTAGCAGATCAACTTAGTTCTCTTGTTTTTTATGGGCCACCAGGTACAGGCAAGACAACATTAGCTAAAATTATTGCTGAAACAACATCGGCTCATTTTAGACAAATTAATGCAGTAGTGGCTGGGAAAAAGGAAATTGTAGCCGTCATTGAAGAGGCTAAAATGAACCAAGGGATGACAGGGCGGAAAACTATTTTATTTATTGATGAGATTCATCGTTTTAATAAAGCTCAGCAAGATGCTTTGCTTCCAGCTGTAGAAGAGGGCACAGTTATTTTAATTGGTGCTACTACAGAAAACCCTTATTTTGAAGTTAATAGTGCCCTTGTATCTCGTTCTAGGATTTTTCACTTAAAACCTTTAGAAAAAGAGGATATTAAAAACTTGTTATATCGATGTATCGAGGATACAGAAAGAGGATTAGGAACATATAAGGTAGACCTCCATGAAACAGCAGCAGATTTTTTAGCTGATGTTTCAAATGGGGATGCACGAGCCGCATTAAATGCATTGGAACTAGGAGTTTTAACTACAGAAAGAAATACAGAAGGGAAAATTGAAATTACATTAGCAGTAGCAGAAGAATGTATACAAAAAAGAGCTATACAATATGACAAAACAGGAGATTATCACTATGACACCATATCTGCTTTTATTAAAAGCATGAGAGGCTCAGATCCTGATGCGGCTATTTATTATCTTGCCCGGATGCTGGAAGCAGGAGAAGACCCACGTTTTATTGCGCGTCGTATTGTGATTGCAGCATCAGAAGATGTAGGTAATGCAGATCCTCAAGCTTTACAGGTAGCCCTTGCAGCTGCTCAAGCAGTTGATTTTATTGGTATGCCAGAGGGGCGAATTATATTAGCTCAAGCAGTGTCCTATGTTGCAACAGCACCAAAAAGCAATCGAGCTTGTATATCCATTGATGCAGCATTGCAAGATGTAAGGGAAGTAAGGATACAGGGGGTTCCTACTCATTTAAGAGATGCTCATTATGGTGGTGCAAGAAAATTAGGCCATGGGCAAGGATATTTATATCCTCATGATTACCCTGGACATTATATTTCTCAACAGTATTTGCCAGATGAGTTAATAGATCGTGTTTATTATGAGCCGACAGATCAAGGATATGAAAGCAAAATTCAAGAATTACAAAAGAAACGAATCAAAAAAGATAAAAACACCTAAATGACAAATAATATCATTTACAAAACATTATCGTTATGCTATACTAAAGTACAGCGGCCTGGCACGGAAAATCAAATAGAATAATATAATGATAAGGAGGAATTTATGTGGCAAGACCTATGGGTCCGCGATTTAAAGTAGCAAGACGTTTAGGCGTGGATGTATATGGGCATCCCAAGGCCTTAAAAAGAGGCGTAGAGGATCATAGAAATATATCAGAATATGGATTACAGTTATTAGAAAAACAAAAGCTAAAAGCTTATTATGGCGTTTTAGAAAAGCAATTCCGTAGATATGTAGATCGGGCATTTAGATCAAAAGGAAATCCGGGTGATTTCTTGGTGCAGCAATTAGAATGTCGATTGGATAATATAGTATATCGTTTAGGATTTGGATCTACCTTACGAGAAGCAAGGCAAATGGTTGTACATGGTCATATACTTGTTAATGAAAAAAGAGTAGATCGTCCTTCTTATGCAGTACAAGTAGGTGATGAGATCCAACTTAAATCCTCATCCTTAGAGAAAACAGTATTTAGAGATCGATTTTTAAGTAAAGATTTATATTTACCTTATTTGAGCAAAGATAAAAATACGCTAATGGGTACTTTACTACGTATGCCTGTACGAGAAGAAGTACCAATTGAAGTTGTTGACTCTAGAGTTGTTGAGTTTTACTCTAAACATTAGATGATAAAAAAGATTTTCATAGAAAGCCTATGGAGATCTTTTTTATTCATATGCTAGGTATATAAGATTTTTAGATGAAATTAGTTTTCAGTTGCAAAATAATTTAGAAATGATATAATAAAAAAGAAATATAAAAATAAAGGATAAAAACTACATATAGCAATATAAGGTGCTCTGTAATAAGGGATAATAGGGAAAGTGGTGAAAATCCACTGCAGCCCCCGCTACTGTTAATGAGGATGGCTCCAAAAAACCATTGGGAAACCGAGAAGGTTGGAGAACCAGATGAATCGTCAGCCAGGAAACCTGCCTTATACCAAGATTGTTTTTACCTTCGGAGGGAGGGTTTGAACCTAGGCTTTTTATATGTTAAAGCCTATTTTTGTTCAAACCACACTGGCGTGTGGTTTTTTATTTTGAACTAGAAAAGTCAATGCTCTTTTGAAAGAGTTGCTACTTTTCTAATTTACTCGAAAAAGTGGGTTGTTTACGCTTTACTTATTGGGAATATTTACATGAGAGAAGGAAAAGGAGAAGGAAAATGAAACGGATACAACAAATAAATAAATATATCATTACTTTACTTGTTTTTATGTTGATTATAGGCGGATGTGCCAAACAAGGTCCAGCATCAAATCAACCAGAAACGACTAAAACAGATGCCAAAATCAATGCAGATCAACAAGAGGCTAAAGAAGATAATAAAGAAGGGAAAGAAGTAGATACGACGTATCCACTTACTATAAAAGATTCCTTTGAGCGAGAAATTGTAATTGAGCAAGAACCAAAACGTATTATTTCTATTGCACCTAGTATTACAGAGACAATTTTTGCTATAGGTGCAGGAGAACGTTTGGTAGGGAGAACAGAATATTGTGATTTTCCAATGGAGGTAACTAATATAGATAGCATTGGAACTATATCAGAACCAAGTATAGAAAAAATTGTAGAGTTAGAGCCAGATCTTGTGCTTGCAGCTACCCATTTTAAACAAGAATCTCTAGAACAATTAGAGGCAGTAGGTATTCCAGTTATTATCTTATATGATGGAAATAATTTCGAAGAGGTTTATCAGATGATTGGAATGATTGGTAAGGTAACAAATCAAGAAGTAGTAGCAGAAAATGTGATACAAGGCATGAAAGATAAAATACAGTTTGTTATGGATAAAGTAAAAGATCAAAACCAGCCAGTAGTTTATTACGTTGTTGCTTTTGGAGAGTATGGAGATTATACTGCTGGTGGAGATACTTTTATTAGTCAAATGATTGAGATGGCAGGGGGAACCAATGCAGCTAAGGAAGCAGAAGGCTGGAGTTATAGTATCGAAAAACTAGTTGAACAAGATCCAGATATAGTTATATGTTCCCAATATTTTGATGCCAAATCTGGGATTGAAACATCCAATGGTTATAAAGATCTAACAGCTGTTAAAGAAGGACGCCTATATGAAATTGATAATAACTTATTAGATCGACAGGGACCTCGTTTAGCTGAAGGATTAGAAGGCCTTGCAAAAATAATACATCCTGATCTTTTTAAATAATGAAGTAGGTAGAATACATTTGGTTTATGAGCCCTTATTTTTTCATAAAAATAAGGGCTATGTTTTATCTTGCTTAGCCAATATCAATTAAGGCCCAGCTCAAAGGGAACTTTAATTTCTTTTGAATACAAAGTTGTGCTATTTAGGGGCTTATAAATTGATAGGCTGAAAACTAAATTTTACAAGACATATATTTATATAAGTATTAGCATTTCAGTAAATAAAGAGATAGTTTTAATCTGTATGAAATAGGAGGAAAAAAGGTGGATAAGATAAATAAAAGATCTTACTATAAAGGATTATTTTTTATATTAGTACTAGGCTTAGGGTTTCTTATATTTTTTGTAAGCACTTTAGGGGCAGCAAAAATTTCATTTCTAGATAGTGTTCATATTATTCTAGGCAAGATTCCAGGAATAAGGAGACTAATTTCTATAGCAGATTATCCACCTTCTCATGTTACAATTATATGGAAAATTCGTTTGCCACGTATTATATTAGCATTATTTGTAGGCATGGGCCTTTCTATTGTAGGAGCCACTTTTCAAGGATTGTTTAAAAATCCTATGGCAGATCCTCATGTACTTGGAGTGTCTTCAGGTGCTGCATTAGGAGCAGTAATAGCTATTGTTAGTGGTCTAACGGGAAGTTTTATGGGGCAAAATATAGTAGGGGTGCTAGCTTTTATTGGAGCCTTAACGACGACTTGGATTGTTTATTATATTGCAAAAGTAGGTCATAAGGTACCTACGGTTACTTTGCTATTAGCAGGAATTGCCTTAAGCTTTTTTCTTTCAGCTATGATTTCGGCTATTATTACTTTTAATTTAAATCAGATGGAACAAATTGTTTTTTGGACTATGGGCAGTTTAGCAGCAGCACGTTGGGAACAAGTTTATTTTGTAGCTCCTTTGATATTATTTGGTAGCGTTATGATTTTTTTGTTTTCTAGAGAATTAAATGGTATGTTATTAGGAGATGAGAGTGCAAAAAGCTTGGGCATTGATGTAGAAAGGACAAAAAAAATACTTCTAATTATTGCATCTTTGATGGTTGCAGCTACCGTATCTGCTAGTGGCATTATTGGATTTGTTGGACTTATTATTCCACATGCAGTTCGGATGGTTGTAGGACCTGATCATCGGAATTTACTTCCTTTTTCCGCTCTTATAGGAGGCATTTTTATGATCCTATGTGATACGTTGGCTCGTGTTATAGTACCCCCTATGGAAGTTCCAGTGGGAGTAGTGACAGCCCTACTAGGTGCCCCTTATTTTATTTATTTACTTTATCAACATAAAAAGCAGGTGTTAGGATGAAAAGGTTTCCAGTAATAATTAAAAACTTAAATTGGTATTTTGGAAAAGAGCAAATTCTAGATCGAGTAAATATACAGGTTCAAGAGGGGAAATTTTATAGTATTATTGGGCCAAATGGATCTGGTAAAACAACTTTATTAAAAAACATAAATCGTTTACTATATACACCCCAAGATGCTGTTTTTTTAGATAAAGAAGATTTAACTCGCCTATCCCATAGAAAAATAGCAAAAAAGATGGCCATAGTTCCACAAAATACAGAAATTGATTTTTCTTTTGAAGCTATGGATATCGTTATGATGGGAAGGACACCTTACTTAGGGAGATTTGAAGAGGAAGGAAAAGAAGATTTCAAAATTGTAAAAGAGGCAATGGAAATGACTAATACATGGTCCCTACGTCATCAAAATATTGATACATTAAGTGGGGGGGAAAGGCAAAGGGTGATTGTGGCTCGAGCTATTGCTCAGCAAACACCAATACTTTTATTAGATGAGCCTATTTCTCATTTGGATTTGCAGTATCAGCATGAATTAATGAAAGTAGTTAGAGGATTAAATCAACAAAAAAAGACAACGGTAATTGCTGTTTTACATGATTTAAATATTGCGGCTCAATATAGCGATATTCTTATTTTACTTCATGAAGGATCCATTGTTATGATGGATGAGCCTGCTAAAGTGCTGACAAAACAAAATATTAGAGAAGTATATGGTATTGACGTTCATATTATAGAGCACCCTAGTACAAAAAAACCTCATATTATACCAATTGGATAAAATTTTTAGTTGAACCTTTTAAATGAAAATTATAATAATATATGCTGACTTTGTACAGGGATTAGATGTAAAAAAAGAAATAAAAAAAATTTTATGTTCAATAGTTACAAGGAAGAAAACCATAGTTGTATAAGGTGCTATATTTTGAACAAGGTGTGAACAAAGCTGTAATCATATTGTAATATTGAAACCTTGTATATGAAAGACTGTCTGATGTATACTTAGGGTAGAAAAACATTATCATGCTAACTCTAAGCAGAGATAAAGGGAATGAATGAGAAGGAAGTAGGGGATTAAATGGAACGATTCATCTGTGTTTTAGAAGCAGCAGAAGAGCAGATGTTACAATTTTTAGACGAAACGGCCTTAAAACGTATAATAGAACAAGCCACAAGCAATTATGATAAACTTGTGAAAGATCAGCATAAATATGCCCCTATGATCAATGAATATTATCTCAATTGGGGAGTCGCTATGGTTGCTATTTATCGAGCTTTTCAGCAAGAAAAAGTTGAACATGATAGTATTTTAAATTTTTTATACCAATTAACTTATAACACTACAAAAGATATATTTCTAGATCTAAGCTTTGTACAAATGGCTTACTATCTTATCTGTAATCGAGTTTTTTTAAAGCAGCTAATGTTGAATGCGGTTTCTATTTTTGACCCAACACATATAGAAAATATATTAGAAGAACAAGAGGCAGATTATGAGCTAGAAGGAAGAATGGAAGAGAGTGGATTAGCAGCTTATTTTCAAGAACAGGGAGTACCTGAACTTATTCCTTTATTAGAACGTTTAGATCATCTTATCGATGAATATGCAGATGAGATTTTTACAAAAAAACAAAAGGAATTAACGTTAGAGGATTTTATTTAGGAGATGAAAATATTGTATGAACCATATTTATTTGATCAGTTTGTAGTTTTTGACCTAGAAACAACGGGTTGTAATCCAGAAAGAGATCAAATTATAGAGATTGGCGCTATTAAGGTAAAAAAAGGGCAAATTGTATCAGAATATCAGCAGTTAGTTCATCCACAAATGGCGATTCCAAGCCATATCACAGAAATAACAGGCATAACGAATGAAATGGTTTATGAACAACCACATATTCACGAAGTGCTACCAGAGTTTTTAGTATTTTGTGAGAGTGACTACATACTTGGACATAATATATTATTTGATTACAAATTTATAAAATATAATGTCTTACGCCATCAGTATACTTTTGAGAAAAAAGCTTTTGATACATTAAAAATTGCTCGTAATTTTCTTAAACATTTACCAAGTCGAAGTTTAGGTGCTATTTGTGAATATTATTCGATTGATCACCTTCATGCTCATCGTGCCTTGGATGATGCAAGGGTAACTTATGAAGTATTTTTAAAATTAAAAGAACAATTCTTTCATCAGGATCCAGAAATCTTTAATCCGCAGCCAATAAACTGGGAACCCAAAAAGTTGGAGCCTATTACAATAAAGCAAAAAAACTATCTAAAAAACTTGTTAAGAATGCAGAAAAGACAGCTGGATCGGGATATAGAAGATCTGACAAAGTCAGAAGCTAGCCGTTGGATTGATTCGCTTCTTAGAGAAATGCGCCAAGCAAGATAAAAAAGCCACTAGAGGCTTTTTTTTCTTTCCCTTTTAAGAATTTTATATTATAATAAAGAAGTATAGTATTGGCTAAAATGCATAATACCCCGGGCTATATAAAAAAAGACTCTGCTATATGAGAAAAATTTTGATTGGATAAAAAATAGTAGAGAAGAGATTTAAGTAACTAGGAGAAATACTATGGATAATAAGAAGGAGTGTAAAGGCTGTTCAGCTACTGTTAGGCAGTCCTTTGAAGAAATAAACAAACAAATGGACGAGTATGTGAAAACGATTCCATTAGATGATTGTGTGGAGGATGACGAATATAAAAAAAGATTGCAAGCCTGTAAAGATTGTTTAGCCCTATACTATGAGAGTACTTGTAAATATTGCGGGTGTTTTGTACGTATGCGTGCGAAGAGAAAAAATAAATCTTGTCCCTATCCAGGACAGGATAAATGGAAGTAAGCTCCTTTTATGAAGGGGCTTTTTTATTATTTTAAACCTAATTTTATTACTTGGTCCAATAATAATAATCATAATAATGACAAAGTATCTACAGTCTATAAAATGATTATTTGTATAAAAGCCTGATAAAACAAGGAACTGTCTAGTGTCTGATTGTTGAAATTTATATAGTTCAATCATACAATGAGAATGTATTAAGAAAAGCAAATGACTTGATGCAAAGTAAAAAGAAAAGGAGGTTTAATATTGTCTATTCAAAATGAAACAATTAAAGTGAAGCAAAAAATAACTAAAAACAAAACAGCGAAAGTAAAGAAACAATCTATTATGAAGATGATCAAAAAAGATATATGGTTATATATTCTTTTGGTTCCTGGAATATTGCATTTTATTATATTTAAATATGCACCTATGTGGGGGATCCTAATTTCTTTCCAAGATTATAACCCTTATCTTGGTTTTCTAAACAGCCCTTGGGTAGGGTTAAAACATTTCCGGGATTTTTTCTCAAACCCTGACTTTGGGAGATTATTTGTAAATACATTATCTATATCTTTTTATAGTATTGCTTTCTCTTTTCCAGCACCTATTATTTTAGCAGTTATGCTAAATGAGGTTAGAAAACAATGGTATAAAAAAACCATTCAAACTTTAATTTATGTTCCTCACTTTTTATCATGGGTTATCGTAGCTAGTTTAACATTTACATTATTTAACTCTACAGGAGTGGTAAATAGAGTTATCTTATCAATGGGTGGAAGTGAGATTCCTTTTTTAACAGGAGTTGAAAGCTTTAGATCTATGATTATAGGGCAAACCATTTGGAAAGAAACAGGTTGGGGAACAATTATTTTCCTAGCAGCTATGGCTGGGGTTGATGTGGAGCAGTATGAAGCGGCCATTGTAGACGGAGCAGGTAGATTTAGGCAATTATGGCATATTACCTTACCATCCATTCGAAGTACCATTGTTATTTTATTAGTTTTAAGAATGGGAAGTGTTTTAGATAATGGTTTTGATCAAATATTTCTTATGAGTAACTCTTTAAACCGAAGTGTTTCAGAAGTTTTTGATACCTATGTGTATATTATGGGGATTACAAGAGGTGCTTTTAGTTATTCTACTGCTGTTGGGTTATTTAAATCGTTAATAGGAATTATTTTAATTTTCTCAGCTAACACACTAGCCAAGCGAGTAGGAGATTCGGGAATCTTCTAAAAACAGATAGAAAGTGGTGATATAGATGAAACGTAATGATACTTGGTTATCAAGAATTTTTGATGTATTTAATATTGCTTTTTTGGCAGCATTTGCAATTACTACAATACTTCCATTTTTATATGTAATAGGCTGTTCTTTTGCCACAGAAGCAGAAATTGTAGAAAAACCTTTCTTTATTATACCATCGACTTTTCAGTTTGAAGCGTATAAATATATTTTTTCTTCTCAGGCCTTACCAAGAGCTTTTCTAATTTCTCTATTTGTAACTTTGGTAGGAACAGCAACGGCTATGTTTTTTACTCTGACCATGGCCTATCCTCTTTCGAAAAAAAATCTTGCAGGGAGAAAAGTACTACTTTCTTTAATTACTTTTACTTTAGTCTTTGGTGGCGGGATGATCCCATCCTTTTTAGTGATCAAAAGTTTAAATTTATTAGATAGCTATCTTGCGTTAATACTACCCGGGGCATTAAGTACATGGAATTTAATTATTGTTAAAAACTTCTTTCAAGAAATACCTCAGGAATTAGAGGATTCGGCTCGGGTTGATGGTTGTAGTACCATTGGTACATTTCTAAGAATTGTACTGCCCTTATCTATGCCAGTCGTTGCTACTTTCTCTTTGTTTTATGCCGTAGGATATTGGAATGATTATAGAGCTTCTTTACTTTATATTAGCACCAATAAAAAATGGCCATTACAAATTATGTTACGACAAATTGTACTTTTGGCTTCTGGAAATATAGATGGGGCTAGTTTTGACCAAGAGTATGTAAGGCCTCCAGCAGAAAGTGTTAGAAATGCTGTGATTGTTTTTGGTACAGTACCTATTTTACTTGTTTATCCTTTTGTACAGAAACACTTTACAAAGGGTGTTATGGTAGGTGCTATCAAAGGATAAGATTATAAATTTTAAATTTATAATATATTAAAAAAATGAAAGGAAGATGAAAATGAAAAAAAGATTGAAGTTCTTAAGCATGATATGTGCCTTAGCCTTAGTGATATCTACCCTTACAGCATGTGGTAATAAGGCAGATTCAAAAGGCTCAAACAAAGACACCAATAGTTCTACTACTTCTAGTACTTCAAATAGTTCTGGCAAAACAAGTGAAACAAAAGAACCAGAAAAGAAAAAAGAAATTAGTATTTTGTCGATTACTTTTACAGGTACACCAGCAGAAAAGACAGAGCCCACTGTTCTTGCATTAGAAGAGTTAACAGGTTATGATGTTAAAATTGATTATCTATTAAATTCAAGTTATGAAGATCAAATTAACACCAGAATGGCAGCAGGTAACTTGCCAGCACTAGTTACATTAACTGGTAAAACAGCTAGCGTTATTAATAATGCCCGTGCAGGTGCCTTTTGGGATATTACAGATGAGTATAAAAATTATCCAAATCTAGCGGAAGCCAATGATATTGTTATGAACAATATTTCTATTGATGGTCGGATATATGGTATCTATAGAGCAAGACCTTTAGGAAGAAATGGTATATCCTATCGAAAGGATTGGCTAGAAAATGTAGGAATGCAAGAACCAAAGACCATGGACGATCTATATGATATGCTATATGCTTTTACGTATAACGATCCAGATCAAAATGGGAAAGATGATACTTACGGTATGACTTGGTGTAAGTGGTTTGGACCTATTGATCAGTTAAATGTTGCTTTTGGAGGACATAATAAATGGGGTGTTGGAGCAGATGGGAAACTAGAGCCTGAATTTGTTACAGAGGCTTATATGGAATCTATGAAATTTGCAAAAAAACTTTATGAAGAAGGTCTTATCAATAAAGATTTTGCTGCTTTAGAGACATCAGACTGGCAAACTGATTTTAAAAATAGTAAATCAGGAGTATATATTGATGTTAGCGACCAGGCAAATCGTTTTCAAAATTATTTTATAGATGAAAAAGGAATAGAAGACAATGTATGGGTAATGGGAATGGTAGAAGGGCCAAAAGGTAAAAGAGTTCTTCCTACATCAGGCCATGCAGGGTTTGTAGCTATTTCTAAAAATGGAGCACCTAAAGAAGAAGATATGAAAGATGCTTTAAACTTCTTAGATATTCTAAATACAGAAGAAGGGCAAAATTTACTGAATTTCGGGGTTGAGGGAGTCCACTATAATTTTAATGATAAAAAAGAAGTTGTAACCATTAAATTTGATCCCGATCCACGAGAAGGCTTAAATCAATTTATGACGAATGTAGTTGATAAATTATATCCACTAGAGCAAAAGCCAATTCAAAAACATGCTCTTGAAGTTCAAAGAGAGAATATGAATTATGCAGTTGCAAATCCAGCAGAACCTTTAACTTCTAATACTTATGCTGAAAAAGGTTCACAATTAGATCAATTGATTAGTGATGCAAGAGTACAATTTATTGTAGACTATATTGATGAAGCTGGTTTTAAAGCCATTATAGATCAATGGTATGCGCAAGGTGGGCAAGAAATAGTAAATGAATTTAATGCGGCTTATGAAGCAGTAAAATAGGCTAATCTCTGTAGGAAAAAAGATTATCCATTGACTACTCTGTTTGAAAAAGTTAAGATAAGTTTAGAAAGACTATATGTTTTGAATAAAATATATAGTCTTTTTAAGAAAAAATAATATTATTATTATACTTTTGTACTTAAAATAGAGTAATAGATGGGGGTTTATATGAAAACTAGAAATTCTACATACTTCAGAAAGGTTATTGCTTTTTATGTATTACTCAGTACTTTACCTGTACTGGTGCTAGGTATATTTTCCACCTGGAAATCTTCAAAAATGATTCAAGAAAAAGTAAATGAAAGTAATTTACAAGTGCTTCATCAAACTCAAATGGCAGTAGAAGAAAACTTAAAGTTTATTCACAATTATTATACACTTTTTGCTTATTCACAAGAAACTACAAATATGATTGATAAGGAATTAAATTATAGGGATATTGATTCTATTTTAAAGACGCAAGAAGAATTACAAGGCTTAATGAATATCCATACTACGGTAAAAAATGCCTATCTGATTCACCCAGAAGGAGGCTGGTTTATTAGCAATGAAAGTGTAGGGAGATTAGATGAGCTGGGGAATCAACAACAGCTCTTAGATCTTATTAATGGACCAGAAAATATTTACTGGACTTATATCGATCCACAAGAAAATCAAGATGCTTCAAGAAACTATATGGACTTTGGAAAAATTGCCATGGTCATTCGTTTTCCTTTTAATCAAGAACAGCCTAAAGCAGGTGTTATTGTTAGTCTGTCACAGTATCAATTTAATAAAATGATTCATTCTAAGGAAACCGTAGAAAGATTTTTAATTATAGATGAAAATAATAGGGTTTTATATGATGATGATGACTCTATAATAGGACATGATTTTGCAGAATCTTTTCTAAAAGATGCACAATGGGAAAAAGATAATAATAGTTTTTTTACAGCAAAGATAGATGGTGAAAAAGTAGGTATCAATTATACCACATCTCCTTATAATGGATGGACCTATTTTTCTATTTATTCTATTTATCAGATTCAAGAGGATTCAAGAGCGATTGCATGGGTGACTTTTTTATTATGTGTAGGCCTTATGGGCCTATCTTTAGGTATATCAGCTCTTGGTAGCAATAAGATGATTTATAAACCAGTAAGAAATATCTACAATAGTGTTAAAAATGAGATCTCCATTACTACGAATGTAAATATTGAAGATGAAATGAAATATATAGGAGAGGGGATCAATACACTAATTACAAGCCGACATGCCATGGAAAAACAAATTAAGTTGCAATTGCAACAAGTGGAAGAATTGTTTTTAATTCGATTGATACAGGGAGAAATACAAGTTGAAGAGATTCAAGAAAAAATGAAATCTTTAGGGGAAACAAAAGAGTGGAAAAAAATATCTATTATATCAATAGAAGTGGATAGTATACATCAAGAGGGAGAAGTAGTCGATCCACAGGATATGATTATGTTAGGGATTAACAGAATCATGGAAGAAGTGTTAGGAAATCAAATATTTTTAAAACCTATTTTTACAAAACAGGTTCAAACAATCTTAGTAAAAAGTGATGAAGTAGAAGAAGAAAATGTGAATCATAGTATGTATGATTCTGCTAAAAAGATTCAAACAATGATTAAAAAAAGATTAAATACGATTGTAAGTATTGGGATTAGCCGGCCCTTTGAAGAACTTTTAGATACTCAGATTGCGTACAAAGAAAGCTTAGAAGCCCTTCGTTGCCGAATTGGATTAGGCGAAGAAGTTATTTTATTTTTTCATGAAGTTCAGCCAGGACAGTATATTAGACAAGCATACCCTAAAACAATGGCAAATGATTTGATCCATGCCATTAACATGGAAGATAGGGAAAGGGCAGGGCAATTATTAGATCAATTAGTAGATCAAATTGTAAAAGAACAACTGAACTTTAATGAATATCAGGTGTGCTTCACTAGGCTTCTAATAGAAGTAATTGGAGTTTTACAAGACTCAGGGGAATCTATCAATCGCTTATTTGAGAATAAAAGTAATATTTTTGAAGAAGTGAATCAACTTACAAATGCAGAAGATATGAAACAATGGTTTAAAGCAGAAATTATATACCCAATTATTACTATACGGGAAGAAAGAAGTGAAAATACTCATAAGCAGATTTTAGATGATGTTCTTAGTATTATTCAAGAAGAATATGCTGCAGATTTGACTTTAGAAGAATGTGCTTCTAGATTGAATTATCACCCTAGTTATATTTGGAAGATTATGAGGAAAGAATTAGATACTAGTTTTAGTGAATATGTTGCCCAATATCGTTTACAAGTGGCGAAACAGTGGTTAGAAGAGACAGACTTGTCTATATTAGAAATCTCAGAAAAAATGAAATATAATAATTCTCAGAACTTTATTCGATATTTTAAAAAGTTAGAAGGAATAACACCGGGGCAATATAGAAAAGAATATAGAAAAAATAATGTATGATAGGGGGAGCAGGAATGAAAAGAGAAAGACAAAGAGTGGTCAATATTTTGGTCTTGTTAATAACCTTAAGTTTTGTAACGGCTTGTGGAAAAGATCCAGAGTTTGATATAAATGAAGAGCCTTTCTCCCTCAGTATTATGTCCATCACTCATTCAGGTGAACCTTTACCACCAGATAGTTTGGTAAAAAAGAAAATAGAAGAGTACACAAACACAAAGATTGATTTTATTTGGGTTCCTAATTCAACCTATGAAGATAAATTGAATATTACTTTGGCTTCTAGGGAACTTCCTACAATTATTACTGTAGATAAAAAAAGGGCCAGTATTATACAAGCAACACGGGCAGGCCTTTTTTGGGAACTAGAATCCTATCTGAAAGAATACCCTAATTTATCTCAAGCAGATCCTATTGTCTTGCAGAACACAGCTATTGATGGGAAGATATATGGAGTTTATCGTAGTAGGCCTATAGGTCGAAATGGGATTACCTATCGGAAAGATTGGGCAGAGAACCTTAGACTTGGGGAAATAAAGACCATTGAAGATTTTTATCAGATGTTAAAGGCTTTTACCTATGAAGATCCAGACGGTAACGGAAAAATGGATACTTATGGCTTAGCTATGAGTAAATATTCAGGCCCTTGGGATATTATGTCCACTTGGTTTGGTGCGCCAAATCAATGGGGGGAAGATTCAAAAGGACGTCTTGTTCCAGCCCATAAAACTAATGAATATAGAGAAGCGCTACAGTTTTTTAGAGCTTTATACGAAGAAAATTTAGTAACTCAAGATTTTGCAGTTTTGGATTCAAGTATGTGGATGGAAGATGTAAAAAAAGGGCAAGCAGGTGTAGTGGTAGACGTTCTTGATCATGCTCAAAGATTACAAGAAGAATCAAATCAGAATCAACGAGGTTCCCAATATGATGTTATTGGAGCTGTTGAAGGCCCTAAAGGACTTCGAAATTTGCACACTTCAGGTTATCTAGGGTTCCATGCAATTACTAAATCAGGAGCGAAAACGGAAGGAGAACTTAAGAAAATCCTTCGGTTTTTAGATCAACTCAATGATAGGGAAATGCAAATTATTTTAAATAATGGAATTGAAGATCGACATTTTAAGGTAGTAGACGGATATGCAATTCCATATGGGGATGACCCACAATTATTAAAAGAAACGAAAGATATTAATCAGCTTCATATGGGAATACCAGGTGATTTATTTTACGTGGTAAAAGACAGCCCCATTCGTGACAAAATTCAAATGATGATCGAAGAAAACAAAAA
>JAAZLH010000201.1 GCA_012799415.1 Candidatus Epulonipiscium sp.
AAGTCTTTGAAGATATTAATGGATTTGATGAGACGTTCCGCCGGAACCAAGACTTAGAATTTCTTGTTAGGCTGTTGAGAAAATACAAGTTAGCATATGTTGATGAAATGGGCTTGATATATCATAGGCATCCATCTAATGAAAAAAGATCCTTTGACATGGAAAAAATAACTGCTCATTATACAAACTCTTTCAGCAATAATATTGCAGAATTATCTAAAAAAGAAAAAGAGTATTTTGATACCATGATAAATCTCCAGTTGTTTAGGTATAGATTAGTGGGTAGAAAAGACATGAAAAAGGCACTAAGTATGGTGGCCGATGGGTGTGTTGGTTACATTGATGTAATTAGATATCTCAGCCACTTATTTTATCGTAAAATTTCTAAAAAGAGCTATGGTTTTGATCTGTAGTCTTTGTTAGAACTTTAGTTTAGCGCAAAGCACGAATTTATGTGTGATCGTCAACATAAATTTGATCCACTATGTGATAATTGAATTGGACAGTGGCTTGTTTCCACTGAGCCATCTCGTAGGGGGTAGTGGGTAATGGAGCTAATAGCGGTAGCTCTTCGTCTTGAAAGAGGCCTATCCGACTACCCTCTTTCTTTTGAAAAGGCTTGCTATTGAACTCTTTTAACTTTTCTCGAATCGACTGGTTTAGTTCGGACAGTGAAAAAAACTGTTCATTGCGCAAGGCTGCCGTAATCCAAGTAGATATACCACCAACTGAGCCTTCGACATTGGGCTTATCCTGCGGTTTTTTCACCCTTGCCGGAATAATTGCCGTTCCATAATGCTCAGCCATTTCTTGATAAACCTGATTTAGCTGAGGATTGTGCCAATCACTGGGTCTTACGACCCCAGTCTTGAGATTATCTGGGACCAAGATCCTGGCGACACCGCCAAAGAACTGATACATGTTTACATGCGCTGTTATCCAGGCCTGTTGCTTCTCGTTGATGAACGCTTCAACGTACGCGTACTGACTGTAACTCATGACGCCTACAAACACAGAAGCCTTAGTAATTTCACCCGTGTCAGGGTCAATGATGTGGGCTGGATCACCCGCCCAGTCTACCTCGATCTGTTCTCCGGGCTTACGCTCTATATGCATGGTTGCTCGACGCTTCTGCTCATCCTCGCGAATGTAGTGGCAGAACTGGGAATACATCAGTGGCTCAGTGTTGTTAAGGCGACAGTCTTCGAGATACTCGGTCCAAAGTAGCTTTTTGTTCACCCCATTCTTCAGCAATTCCTTACGGATGTAAGCAAAATCAGGCATTTGCCTATCGCTGACATTTGCTGTCTCTTTGGGATAGAACTTTTCGTTAAGGACGAAGTTTGTAACTTCCGGCCCGAGTGGCCAAGCGATGTCTAGTTCCCTGGCCCTCTTAAGCACATTTGAGACTGTGTTTCGGGAACAAGAGCAATTTCTCGCAATGTTCCGTTCACTAAATCCTAGACTTTTCAGTCGTAGGATTTCCCGATAATCGGTCATTTTCATGACCTCCTCTAAATGTATTTACACCAGCAAGCTGATGTACAAATACATTATAAAGGACGCATCGAAGTGGCTCACTATGAATCGGAACGGTGGATCAGTGTCTTCTGGAATGGTGGCTCAGTCATGGCCGGACCGGTGGCTCAATTGGGTCCGTAATACTCATCTTTAAAGCAAAACGAATTATGTGTGAACAAAGCAGAGTATTTCGATGATTCTTGCACTGGTTGTTAAACGGCCTATAAAAAATTGTTGAAGGAAAATCGAAGTCAAAAAAAGAAAGGGCTTTTTTGATAGAATCACTGGTCAGGAATGTTTCCTTGGAGGTAGCTCGAATCTTTTAATAAGAGTCGACAACTGGACTTAAGTTTTATGCAACGCTAGTTATGTTCTGTAAATCATACCGACCTGACACGGAGGTGAGTATTATCAATTATATCGCACAGTATCCTTCTTCTGCGTTTCTGTATTGTGGTGTGGTCATGGTCGCAACATTAATGGCCTATAGAGCTTCTCTTACACCTAATACCAGAGCTGGAAAGACATCACTCTTGTTTCTAGTACTGATTCTAACACTATTTTCCAGCCTTAGGGGATCGAGCGTGGGGACAGATACTGCACAGTACTTGAGCAATATTTTTTATGTGCAAAACATGGGCTCAATTAGACGCCTTCTCGAGCCAGGTTTTGACATTCTAGTTTTATTTATCTCTTTTTTTATCAAGGATCCTCAATTCGTTCTTGTAGTAATCGCATTAATAATTAATGGTTTGATAGTTAAGCGATTGTGGATGTTAAGGTCACAAATTTCATTCAGCTATGCGATTTTTATTTATACGACTACCTACTACATAATGACATTCAGTGGGCTCAGGCAATGGTTAGCAGTATCCATCATATTTTTTGGTTCAAAATATCTTTTTTCTCTCAACTACTTTAAATATGTGGTTACTGTGATTATAGCAAGTCTATTTCACAATACATCAATTTTTGCATTGATATTACCAATATTAGATATGTTGTCAAGCAAATTGAAATATAGAAGACAAAAATTGATGTTTATATTATTGTTTTTTTTAGGTCCACTTTTAGTTGGTGGGATTGTTATACTTGATAGTAGGACTAATTTGTTAAGTCAGTATGGTGGATATTTTCTACAGCTCCGACATTTTGTTGGGGAACTAAGTGGCGGACTTATGATATGGATAAAGATTATTATAGGGATATTTGTTTGGATGTCTATTCAAAAAAGCAGCCTGCCGAACTCTGACTTTCGTGCTAGGGTGTTCAACATCTACTTTCTTGGATTAGTGGTGTCCTTCCCAGGATATTATATCGCTAATTTGGCTCGGATAGGATGGTATTTCAATATATTTGAGACTATAATGTTTGGATTATTAGCAAAAGACAGGAGTGCAAGAGCGCGTGTCCTGATCATAGTTATAACAACTTTATACATATTATTATTTATATTGGAAATGGTTGGCTCGGGCAGGGGACACATGCCGTATATCCCGTTTTGGAAGTAGTGCCGATGCCATGATTAAGTGATACAAGGAGGAGGACTATTGAAAATATTGTTGATTACACCACTATATCCAGGGTATTTAGAGCAGTCTAAATTGGATGCTACATATGCGGTTCACTATGTCGCTAGAGAGTGGACTAGAGACCATGATATTCGAGTAATAAGACCATGGCCATACTATCCACGCATACTAAGTGCTTTTATAGGAAGTGAAATAATGCATCGATTTAGTATTAAGGACCAGTTTACCCTAGATGATGTGAAGGTTTTTCGTGCCCCAATATTGAAAATTCCTAAAATCGACTATGGTAATTACGCTATAAGAAGCGTGGCAGAAGAATTTATGGAAACTTTTGGACAAAATGAAGGTCCTGATGTAATAATCTGCGATAATATCAATCCATCTATTTATATCGGAGAAATTATCGCCAACAAGTATGGTAGTGTGTTAATAGCCAGTTTACACAATACAGATATAAAGTACTTGTCAAATAGAAGTGGCTATAGAAAGTACATGAAGATCGACGATAGAGTCAGTAAAATTGTGTTTAGATCTGAAGCCATTCGACAGAGGTTTACAGACTTGTATGATGGGAACAAAAACGAGACCGATTACTTTACTAGTCTATTTGGAATAAACAAAAGTGATATTATGAGCCAGGATAAAATTGACCATAAGATCATTAGTTCTAATAAAACCATTGTTGTCGCTTCGAGTTTGACAAAATTAAAAAAGGTGGATGTATTAATTGACGCCTTTGTGAGAATAAAGAATAAAGATGGTTACATACTGAAGATTATTGGAGACGGTCCGGAGCGAACGAGGCTAAAGAAACAGGTAAACAGTTTGAAGGCAGAAGATTGCGTTTATTTCGAGGGGGCTAAAACCAGGGAAGAAGTATTGTGTTTGATGGAACAATCAGACATTTTTGCATTGGTTAGCTCTCCCGAAACTTTCGGGTTAGTATATATAGAGGCAATGGCTAAGGGATGCATTACGATTGGCTCAAAAGGAGAAGGGATCGACGGTGTTATAGTTGATAACGAAAATGGCTTTTTATGTAGGCCTAGTGATACCCAAGATTTACAATCAGTTTTGAAGAAGGCGATGAATCTGAGTTCATGTGAAAGGGAAAGACTTATTAATAATGCACTTGTTACTGCAAGCAGTTTGAGTTACGAATCTTTAGCAAACGAGTTTATAAAAGAATTAAAGAACGAATAAGTGAATGACGGATAGAGTGAGGCTGAGAAGATATATGCTTTTCTAGAAGGAAATGCTCTCCATGAACCCCTTTTTAATCAGATACATTTGGGTAACTTCCGCTTCAAATATTGTAGTAATATATGCAGCAAGGTATGGATTTATATCACATGGTAAAGTTTACTCGACTAAATTAAAAAACAAAAACAATAATGATTGGGATGACTTGTTATGCGAAATACAACTAAAAAAGTGGGGATTGTAACATTACACGGATACCACAATTATGGAAACAAACTTCAAAATTACGCACTACAAAAAGTTCTCAATGATCTCAACTACCTTGCGGATACATTGATATTAAATAAACACAGAAAAGTATTTAGCACCCTGAATAGCAAAGTTAGAACTATATTACTACAATCACCTTCAAAATCTATTGCAATGGCCACCAAAAGATTGAGACATAAGCGAGACAATAATGAAAATAAAAAATTGGTCGAATGCAGAACATATGTTTTTAAGCAATTTTCTAAAGCGTATTTGTCTGAGAAGTTTTTCAAACTTGATCAGGATA
>JAAZLH010000202.1 GCA_012799415.1 Candidatus Epulonipiscium sp.
TTATCATCCGAAGAGTACTTTAAGTAAAGAGTTAGCCCAACAAATGGTAGAAGAACTAAATGTAATCTGTCCGATTCCTTCCAATCGTACCACGAGTTATCAGTCTGGAATGGATGTTTTTGGTGGTACATAACAAAGTGGATGATTGATCATAAACATAGGATTGCCAATGGTTATATACAGGCGTTAGTGAAAGTATTGGGGTTGGTTTCTAAGATGGATATTGGTAAGGGAAAGAAGGAAAGTGAAGATAGATATTACAGAGTACAAGTAGGAGCTTTTTTAGAAAAAGCTAATGCAGAGAAATTACAGAGAAAATTAAAGGCAGAAGGATATGATGCGATTATAAGGAAATAATAATGTTGTTTTATTTAAAATAGATTGTATCATATTATTTTATTTGAAAAATTATTACAATTATCTTATACTATTATTAACAAGATAGTTAGAATTATTGCTGGTTTGAAAGGAGGATAAGATAATATGACACTTGATGAACTGAAAATCTTATATCATAAAATTGAAGAAAATAATATTTCTCTAGAAGTAGCAAAAGAAAAGTTGTTTACTGGGAAAAGAGCATGGCATGAAAAAGATTGGGCTGAACGTAAAGAAAAATTTTTGCAATCTAAGTGTGAACAGTGTGGAAGGACAGAAAATTTAATAGTACAACATTTTTGGCATCCTAGAAAATATGGAGAATATAAATATGATGCAATAATTAAATATAGAGAGATTTTTACATCAGAAACTCCAATTGAAAAATTGGTATCAATGGAAGATATTCAGAATTATGTTAAGAAATTTAAGCAAACATCTAAAAGCATTTGTCCAATTTGCGGATATAGTTATAGAGAGAGAAAGATCAAAACCCCGAGATTTATATGTACAAAGTGTAAACATGAATTTGATGTGCCGCTAGAAGTAGCCTGGCCGACTTTTATTGATGACTTAAATAATCCTATAAAAGGTTTTAAGCCTTATGAAGTTAGCTTTTCAAGTATTAGACAACAGTTATATGTTAAAAAACGAAAAGAAGCAGTTATGGATATATATGGATTGGAAATAGAACGGGAAGCATTATTAAATTATATCAAGGATAGTATTAGATACCAAAGCTTTGAAGATGCAAAAACATGGTGTAAAAGATGTGCATTTAATTATGATAAAAATCAAGCTGATTTATGTCCGGTGTGCAAGAAAAACTATAAGAAGTTTTGGTACGATAAATGTAGGAAATGTGCTGAGAAAGAAACAGAAAAAGAATTGGATGCAGAAGTACCGTATGATGAAAAATGTTGCAGTACTTGCGAGTTTTGCATGCCTGTGGGAGATAAAATGGTTTGTGCAGGGGGAACAAAGGATGGACCTTATGGTTATGGTGACGAAATAATTGATGAATCAAAGGTATGTGATAATTGGGAACCAAGTATTTTAGGTATGTTTTAAAACTAAAATTAATTTAAAAAGTAAGCAATCATACTAGTTTTGTGGACGAATATGCAAAGCTGTAATATTTTTAATATAATAACCCACTGAGTAAGCAGATACAAATCATCAAGCTACTTGGTGGGTTTCTTTATTGGACAGGTGAAAATGATGAATAAAATAAAAAGTGAAAAAAGATTATGCTTAATTTGCATGGAAGAGCATGAAGTTGATACAGTAGAGGTAATGGAAACTGAGTTTTTTAAGGATGAAGAAGTTTCTTTTACAGCTACCTATGAATATTGTTCTAATGCGGATGAGTATCTTGAAACAGAAGAAATGATTAAGGCAAATAGTCTAGCCATGAAAGATTCCTATAGAGAAAAAGTAGGCTTATTGACTTCTGGAGAAATCATTGAAATTAGGAAAAAATATGATGTAAGTCAAAAGGATTTCTCGGAAATTCTCGATTGGGGTCGAGCAATTATAACTAGATATGAAAACCATCAGGTACAGGACCGTGCGCATGATGATGTATTGAGAAAAAGTGATTATGATCCTAAATGGTTTTTAGAAATGTTAAAAAGAGCTAAAGAACGTATATCAAATAAAGCTTTTGTTAAATATTATCATGAAGCAAGTGAGTAATATAAGAAAAAACGAAATCAATATTTGATCGACTCAATTCAAGCTATTTATGCAGATTTAGATGATGAGAATTTAACAGGTAGATCGGAGCTTAATTTAAGAAAAGTTGTGGAGATGATAAATTATCTAGCTTCAAAAGTAGTAAGTCTTCATAAGGTAAAATTAATGAAGATGCTTTGGTATTCTGATAATCTTCATTATAAGAGAAAAGGTACATCTATTAGTGGGTTAGCATATGGTGCTCTTCAAATGGGAGCTGTACCAGAAGGATATGATCAAATAGTATTGTTGGAAGGTGTAAAGTACGACACTTTGTGGTATGGAGAAAATGTGGGATATAGATTTAAGCCTGCTGCTGAATTTGAGATTAAAGAATTAACTCAATCAGAGATTGAAACATTGGATGATGTAATTCAGCAATTTGTGAACTTAAGTACAGATGAAATTGTGTATAAAATGCATGAAGAAGAAGCGTATAGATGTACTAACAGTAATTGTCTTATACCCTTTTCATTTGCTGAAAAGTTAACTATAGATTAATAAATGTAAAAATAGAATATTACCCTTGAAAGAGATTTTTCTACGCAAAGGTACCGGGTACCACCCGACTTTTGTCGAAATTTGCGATAAGGTAAAAAGTGAACATCTTTAGAATAATCTCTAGACAAAAAAGAATAAAGATGTATATAATGAGTATACAAAGATACTTTAGGATGAATACCTAAAGTGGTATAAATGTCAAATATGGGGAGTCACGAGTGGGCTCCCTGGTATAATAATGCGGATCAGGGTGAGACATTTCATTTAAACCAAGCTCTAGAGCATTTAGCTTTAGGGCTTTTTTTATGCTCAATTTTAGGAGATGAAACAAATGAATAAATAAATGTAGGAAATGCGTCTGGGGAACATGGCTTTCACTTAATATGGTGTATTGCATGTTCTAAAGATAAAGAGGTGAAAGAGGATGCTAAGGAAACCAAATAAGCCCTGTAAGTACCCAGGCTATCCAGAGCTAACAGAGGGGAACTACTGCAAGGTACATCAAAGGGAATGGATAGAAAATATAATCGTAGCAGTAGACCATATAAAACCTCATAAAGGTAACGAAGACTTATTTTATGACATTAACAATTTACAATCCCTGTGTAAGTCTTGCCACGATAGAAAGACTGCCAAGGAAGATTTATACTTATTGACCCCTAGGGCGGGGTGAAGATTTTAAAACCCTCTATCCCAGGAACGGGGCGGCCCCCTCGTGCAAGAATTCGCAAAATTTCATAGGGGGGTATAGAAAAAATATTCATAATTGTTGAAATAGGAGTTATTTAAAGATATAATAGAATTACAAAGTGGTCTTAGTTAGGATGGCTAAGATTATAAAGTAAAGTGAGAGTTGTCATTTTGGCGACTTTCATTTTATTAATCGATTCTCAGGAAACTGGGAGTTTTTTTATGCCCATTTTTAAGGAAAGGTGAGTGAAATATTGAAAACAACAGAAGAATTAAAACTAATTGGCATAGATGAACTAATACCTTATGCAAATAATGCTAGAAA
>JAAZLH010000203.1 GCA_012799415.1 Candidatus Epulonipiscium sp.
AGGCCTGTCTTACAGGAAAATTCGGCAAGTTTTGCCCCTTGGCTTGCCTTGGGCAGCTTAGGCTGCCCTTTTATATTAGGATAATATATGGTAGGTAATTTTTTAAAAAAGTAGAGGCACGACTATTGATGTGGTTCCGATTTAAGTTTTTATCCTATTATAGTAGGGATTATCCTAGCAAATATTGATAGGAGCTTTTGTAAATTTAGCAGGAACTTAAGTTTATATTATGATTTTTTAGCTTTCTCCATAGGGGCAGGTATAGACCTAATGGCGATTGTTAAGGGCGGGGCGGCAGGCCTTATCTTGTCAGTATTAATAGTCTTACATAGATTTATTATAAGCCTGCCCGCAGATATCTTTATAAAGTTTGGCCAAACTCATCAGCTTTTAGAATAGCTTCCCTGAATTTATTAGCGGAAAGCGTCTTTTCTGATTTTTGCCATTCTGTTGTTTCTTGCGCTTTTTCCGTAATTTTATCTAGATGAGACTCGTCTAAGTTTATATGACTTAACCTAGTAGGAAGCCTTACAGACTTGTTAAATTCTCCTATTTTTCTAAGCTCATCTTCATCTTCCCTATAGGCATGGAGGACCATAACCCCAAAAGCAACAATTGCCCCATGTTCAAAATTTCCCTCTCTGCTTATTGAGGTTGTTGCATTATAGAAGGCATGGGCTAAAGAAGAGTTGTAGTAGTAATTATCACTGTTTGTAAGGTTTGAAACATAGCCTGTAGATATTAAAACATCTGTTGCAATTCTTTCTATGGCTTCACTAGCCTCTTTATTTTTACAATCTTCTATAGCCTTTTTACCGTAGTCTAAAAATGGTTTTTCGCAAGACTTGGCTATGGCAAGGCCGAGGCTTGCTGTGGTATCAAGGCTTAGCCCCTCTGTGGCAAATTTTACCTCAGCCTCTTTAGATAAACCGTCTCCAACCCCTGCCCACATATATAAGTCCGGGGCTTTGGCAATTACATCTGTTGCAATAAACATATGATAGGGAGCTACCATCCTGGTATCGTAGTGCGAGAAGGATCCGTTGTTGTTATAAACCACAGCAATGGCAGTTGCTGCTGAACAGTTTGAACATATGGTAGGGAAGGTGAAGACTTTTTTATTTGCCTCAACTCCAAGGACTTTTGATGTGTCTATGGCCTTGCCACCTCCAACGGCAAAGATTACATCAGCATCTTCTACTTCCTTCATAGCTTTTAGCCTATAGACATTGTCCATGGTAGAGTCTGTCCCATATACCAGGGAGGCTAGGATTTGTATATCAGTCCCCTCAAGAGCCTTTCTTATAAGGTCTTCACTTGCCCCTAGGGCTTTTTTTCCACCAACAAGGACTACTTTTTTAAATCCATAGTCTGCGCACACTCTTGGTAAATCCTTGTAGCCGTACCTATCTAAACTATAGTTTGTTAACCTAACAGTGGTCATTTTTTACCTCTCTTCTCCATCCGTACTTATCTTCTAGTCTTCCGTATTGGATACCAGTAAGCCTATCATATAATTTTTTAGTCAAGTCTCCTGTTTTAAATTCGTTTATGATATAAGAATTTCCCTTATAGCCAAGCTCTCCAATTGGAGAAATAACTGCTGCTGTACCTGTACCAAAGGCTTCTTTAAGCCTTCCCTCCTCGATCATATCTATTAAAAAGTCAATGGTGAAGTGCTCTTCTTTTAACTTTACATCAAATTCATCAAGGAGTTTTATTACAGAATCCCTGGTAACACCAGGAAGGACAGTCCCATCTATGGGGGCTGTATAGATAGTATCATCTATAAGAAACATAGCATTCATAGAGCCGACTTCTTCTACATACTTTCTTTCCTTACCATCAAGCCAAAGGACCTGGGTATAGCCCATTTCTTCAGCCCTTTGCTGGGCAATCAGGCTTGCTGCATAGTTACCACCACATTTTACAAAGCCAGTTCCTCCCTGGGCTGCCCTAATATACTTATCTTCTACATAGATTTTTACAGGATTAATCCCTTCCTTATAGTATTGACCAACAGGGGAGAGGCTGACTAGGAAGGTATACTTATTAGCTACCTTAACTCCTATATTTTTCTCGCTTGCAAACATAAAGGGTCTAATATAAAGAGATGCTCCTTCGCTATCAGGAATCCAGTCCCTTTCTAAATTTACCAGCTCTTCGATGATATTTATAAATTCTTCCGTATCAATCTTAGGCATGCACATCCTCTCGTTGGAACTTTGAAATCTTTTTGCGTTCATTTCAGGCCTAAAAAGATATACCTTGCCATCATTTTTATAGGCCTTAAGCCCTTCAAAGGTTTCTTGAGCATAGTGGAGGACCATCACGGAAGGGTCTACTTCGATAGGACCGTAGGGTCTTATTTTTTTATCATGCCAACCTTCGTCCTCAGTATAAGTCATCTCAAACATGTAGTCTGTATAATACTTTCCAAAACCAAGTTCTCCTTGGGGTTTTTCTTTTAGTTTATCTCTTTCAATAAATTTATATTTCATTTTCTTCACTCTCTTTCTTTTCTACATATGCAAATTCTACAGCATAATTATTAGTATCTACTTTTCTATTCCTATATTCTCCTATGACTATAATTGGTATAATTATAAATATTATAGCTATATAACCGCAATACCCATAGCCATATTTAATTATGTTTGTAAGGCCAAAGAAGGATATCAGAGTTGAAACAGCGATGATAAAGGCTGCTATCAAAAACCTCCTTACCTTTACTGACCCTATATCACATAAGATTTCGGTATTTTCAAACCTTGAAACAAAGCCGAAAATTATCGAAACACCAGATGAGATTAGGCATAAGATTAGGCTAAGGGCATAAAATATACTCATCCATTTATATCCCATGGCCTTTGTAGCAGTTAGAGTAGGCAGGGTAGTTCCGAAATCAACTGACATATAATAAGACCTCCATGAAAGAAGCATTACAACTGATAGGCCTAGGGCTAGGGCATTTATCGCAAAGGATAGGGCCATAGACCTACTTGCTTCATCCTTAGTTTTTAGGCTAGATGATACGGCAAGCATGGCAGGGATTTGCACGCACTGAAAACCTGCATATACAAAACCATTTACAACGGCTGGTCCTAAATTTTTGTAGCCATGGACAGCCAGGTCATAGCTTATAAGTTCAAATATATTATCACCCATAGGAATTCCTATTAGGTATATTGAAAGGCTTGATATAAGGATTATGATCCCCATTACAGCAGATAAGCGTCTCACAAGATCTGCCCCAAAGATTGATAAAATTAAGATAAGAAGGCTAACTAAAATTGATGCTAGCCTATAATTTATACCAACAAAGTCTAAGAGGGCGTTGGATGCACCAGATATTGTAGTTGCAATAACCATTACGACCATGATATTAAAAAACAATTCAAAAACTAGGTATAGTTTATCAAAGGGACTGTATAGGGACTTGAAAAAATCCTTATAAGATTCGTGACCCTCCCTGTTATACATGATAAAGGCTTGTCTTAGCATAAAACATAAGATTAGGACTGCTATGATAGATGATAAAATACCCATACTCCCTAAGCCTACAAACCAGGTGTTAACTTGGTTACCACTAGCAAAGCCTCCTCCAGCATGGGAGGCAAACAACATTAGGGCTATCGAAACAACCGATGATTTCGCCCTTTTTTTCTTTAAATTTCTTAGCATAATTTCTCCTTTTTTAAGTATAAAAAAATCCGTCTGCTTGCAAAAGTATTGCAAGAGACGGAAGATATGTAATCTTACGCGGTACCACTCTTCTTCATCATATGATGCACTCATATTCATAATGAATAACCCTGTAACGTGGGTTTACGGCAAGACTTACTTATTTGGGCCCTGCAGCAAAGTGGGGATTTTTCGCCTAGTTATTTTTGCTAGCTTTCATCAGCCGCTAGCTTTCTGTAAAAAACTTCTAAGTTACTTTGCCACTTCTTAGCTGTTGTTTATTATAATACACCCTATTTAATAATTTTGCAAATATAATTGCAGAAAAAA
>JAAZLH010000204.1 GCA_012799415.1 Candidatus Epulonipiscium sp.
CACCTCATTGTTCTGAATAATTCAAAATCCAGCATACACCAAATTTATCCATTACACTTCCAGACAATTCATATTCATCTTTCCTCTGCAAAGGTATATTTCTCTTTCCCTCTTTTAAAAATTCAGTATAAATCTTCTCAATCCACACCTTATCATTACTCCAAATTTCATATGAAATATTATCTCTATTATTAGGGTTCTCGTTCATACCTGTATCAAACAAAAGTACAGGTGAGTCACTCAATATTAATGTAAAAATCCTTCCATCACTTTTAATATTAAGCTCCGACCGATAAATCAGTTCCTTACATTTATCAGGCAAATCAGTGCCAAATACTGTTGGCATATCACCATAGGTTATTATATTGTAGTCTACTACATCAAAAATTTGACTATAAAAATCAATAGCCATTTTGCAATTCCCAAAAAAAGTTATACAAGAAGATATTTTTATCATTCTCATTTTCCTTTCGAGACTAATTTATCTTATATATTTTATTGTAATTAATACTTGAATTTAGCTCAATCTATATCAATAGTGTAGACACAAAAGTTTAGCTTTTACCACCCGCCAAGGTGCTTCATGAACAAGCTTGTGGAGTCATATAATGCATAGAACTGTGAAGGTTCTATTGCTCTAGGATTCAATGCAAACATCATCATAAAGATCCCCTCTTCACTTTATTCCATTCATTTTGTTGTTCTTTTCAATTTTTTCCGATATACTTTATATAGACTAAACAAATAATGTCAACTTATCTAAGGAGGAGAAAATAATGAATTGTCTTTATAATGGCTCAATTCTATATAAAGATCAAATTTTAGAAGGTAAAGCCCTTGTCTTTGATGCTAAAATTCGTGAAATTATTGATCAACATCAATTAAGTAATGATGCATATGCCCACTTAAATAAAATAGATGTAGAAGGAAATTTAATTTCTCCTGGCCTTATGGATATCCATTTTCATGGTTATCAAGGCTACGATGTCATGAGCTCTGACCCTCAGGAGCTAATTTCCCTTGCTCAAAAAATAACTAAAAATGGGGTTACCTCTCTTTTAGCAACCACCAATACAGCACCTTTGCCTTCTATCGAATCCGCTCTTAATACGATTCGAAAATTGAAAAATAAAAATACAGAAGGTGCCGAAATACTAGGCGCTCATCTAGAAGGCCCCTTTCTAAGCCCCCTTGTACCTGGTGCTCAAGATCCAAAGTTCATTGTTCCACCATCCTTTGAATGGTTAAAATCTTATACAGATATGGTTTATATGATTACAATCGCACCTGAAGTTCCCGGAGCATTATCCTTCATTCAGCAAGTTTGTTCTAAAACAAATATTACAGTATCCATGGGGCATACAAATGCTACTTATGAAGAGGCGTTGCTTGGTATAGAAGCTGGTGTTTCCCATGCTACACATTTTTTTAATGCTATGACTAGCCTTCATCACCGCAAACCAGGCGTTGTAGGAGCTGTTTTGACATCTGATAATGTAAAATGTGAACTCATCGCAGATACCATTCATGTTCATCCCGGGCTATATCCCTTACTCCTTAAAACGAAAGGGATAGAAAATCTAGTTCTTGTCACTGATTGTGTTCCCCCTGCTGGACTACCTGACGGTAAATATCAAAAAGGTGATCGATGGATTGAAACTAAGGATGGGCAAATTCGATTGCCAGATGGTACGCTATCAGGAAGTAGTTTGTTGCTTAACCAAGGATTAAAAAACTTTCAAAAGCATACCAACTGTTCAATCCCTGAAGTCATTCAAATGGCTTCTCTTAATCCTGCAAAAACCATTGGGTTAGACAATAAGAAAGGCTCTTTAGAGATTGGAAAAGATGCTGATATCGCCGTTTTTGATATAAACTTTAATGCAATTCTAACTGTTGTTAATGGAAATCTAGTTTATAAAAAATAGGTCATATGTTATACTTTTCATTTTTCAGGAGTAACAAAGTTAGGATCTTTGGATTATTTATCCTTAGATAAATTTAAACACCTGACGTGGTCGTCCTGGTCCTGCTGGTTGCTCCTCTCCTACTACCTCCATTAAATTACTTTCTACTAATCGGCTTAATATTCTTCTTGCACTTCTTAGAGTAATATTTAGTTCTTCTGCTAACTGATTGACAGTAATGGTATCTCTCCCTCTTTTATCCATTACTGCACTTACCCTATTAATACTTCCAATACTAATATTAGAATCTTGCATCCGCGCGATTAACTCTGCATTTTCTGTTTTAGGATAATACTCTAATTTCCGTTCTTCATCTAAGGGGCCAATTACTTTCCCATCTTCTAAAATGACAAAGCATTGATTATGCCCATGATAAACTGCATACTTTAGCGCTTCTTCTCCATTTTTTTGTGCTTCATTGGCAGAATATCCATACCCTAAGCCAATCCCTACATGAAAAGGAAACTTTTCTTTAATATTTTCAAGCAGGGGCATACTTTTGTATCCTTGAGTCACTTCTTCAATGCTCCCCTTATTTGTATAAAAGGTAAATCTGTTTTCTTTTTCTATTTTCATGGACGCCTTGATTTCTTCACAAAAATCAACAAATTGTTGTGTAAAGCCAAGCAACATTCTTTGCTGTTCATATTCCGAAGGAGAATATTGATCCATCTGGTTCCAGTTCGTTATTTCAACGATACCGACACAAAGCTGTGCCTTTTGAAAACGCAAACTATCTCCCTGCAATATAGCAAACCGTAATGCTTCTTTAATAGAGGATTGTGTAGGTGTAATACGATATACAGGCACATTCATCTCTTTTAATTTTTGATATGCAGAAGTTAAGCTAGTTATAGCAAAATCAATTTTATTTTCCTTATAAAGCTTTAAATGGAAATCTACTAAAAATGCAGGTTGTTCTTCCACCTCATAATCTTGAGCATAGATGGTGCCATAGTTAATTGAACATTCTTTCAAGCTTTCTACTACCGCTGAATAGGATAACGTATCAATACTAAAGTTTAGAGGCTTATGAGGACCTGAATGATCTTTAAAATATTCTATCAACACTTTATAGAACCCTGTACCTGAATAAGAAACATATCGCATTGGGATATCTGAAATTTGAGCCTGTTTTACAATTTGATATGGAATAGGTCCCGTAAATAATAATGTTTCCATTTTATTTCTTATGGCTTTACGTGCCAATCCTAAAGCTTCTTGTTCATTTTCATAGGAGTAAGATGTAAAAGAAAGTTGAGGATATTTTTGACCTACTTCTATGATCTCTGCTGTTAAATCTATGGGTCCAATAACTCCAATCTTTTGTTTCATAGTTCACCTCCTATCATATTTTCTTTTATTATACTTATCTTTTTGGAGATATACAACCTTATAAATGTAAATATTCTATAGTAAGTACCTATGGTTGTCTAAACTAGGACCTCTTAAGCAAGAATTGAGATTTGTTCTTTTTCAATCAATTACTTATCTCCTAATTTAATATAGGTTTTATATCATAAAAAACCTTATCTGAAAGGTGATTTTCATTGTTTTTTATAGAAACCAGACCTAAAAAACGGAATAAATTTTTCTATCTATAAACAACGATTACTTAAATTATCATTGAAAATGGGTCCTAAAAAGGTTATGATAAAGAAAATTCTCACAAATATTATGCTAGGAAAGAAGGTATTGATGATGTTACGTAACTCTAATTTTACAAAAATAGGGACTCAAATTACTCACCCCACTGTTCTTGATGGAGCTTTCGATCCTCTTCGTCCTCATATTCTTTATACTGTAGTCTCAGGACCTCCTGCCCAATTTGTAGTTTTTAACTGGCATTCAGAAATGGTTGTACAATCAATTCCTATGCCAGAAGTAGAAGGAGCATGGGCTATAACCATGTGTACAGAAGGTAAAGTATATATTGGGACGTATTCAAACGGACATCTTTATCAATATTGTCCTAATAGTAAAGTTTTACGGGACTTAGGCGAGCCTGTCCCAAATCAAACCCATATATGGACCCTTTGTAAAGGTCCAGAAGGAAAGATTTATGGTGGAACCTATGGAGACTGTACCTTATTTCTTTATGATCCTATTAAAGATCTTTGTGAAATATTAAAATCACCAGTTGTAGAAAATGAAAACTACCTTAGAAATATCGCCTATGATAAAAAGCGCAACCAATTATATTTGGGAATTGGTTCTCATGCTCATCTTGTTACTTATAACTGTGCTACAGGGGAAACTATTGAATGGCTTCCCAAGCGATATAAACATAAACAATTTGCTTATTATGTGGATGTCCAAAGAGATCACCTTTTTGTCAAACTAGATAGTGGAAATGAAGTAGCTGTTATAGATCTTTCTTGTGGTGAAATTGTTTATGAACTACCTCCAATGGATAGTTACAATATCTCTCCCCTTGATGCTGAAAAACGCTATATTTATTACTCCTCTGACCGGATTTTACATCGGTACGATTTTCATAAAAACTGCCATGAATCTCTTGATATCCCTGTTCCCGCTCGTTGGGCTAGAGCCCAATTTGTTGAAGGAAAGTTAATGGCCCTTTTAACCGGCGGAGGGCTTTTTCAATATCATCCTACTACAGGTCAATATCAAATTACCTACCCTGATCTTCCTAAGCAAGAATGCCCTATTCAATCTATTATAAAAGGTCCTGACGGTAATATTTATATTGGCGGTTATTTAGTGGGAGGAATGGCTAGATACAATCCGTCCACTGGAATCTCTGAGCAGTTCAAAGGTGTTGATCAAGCAGAAGGAATGACTGTTTTAGGAAATCAAATGTATTTAGGTATCTATCGAGATGCTATTATTTATGAGTATAACCCTTATTTACCTTGGAATATGGAAGATAATGAGCCTAATCCTAAAAAACTTTTTCAATTAAGTCCTTATCACCAAGACCGTCCTTTTGCTATGGTGGGCATTGAAGAAAAAAACTTACTTGCTATTGGAACTTTTCCAGACTACGGAACATTAGGTGGTGCTTTAACGATTTATAATCCTGACTTAAATTCTTTTGATATTTATGAACACCTAATTCCACATCAAAGTATTGCCTCTTTGGTTTATCAAAATGACTATCTCATTGGTGGTACCTCCATTTGGGGTGGAATCGGCTCCCAACCAATTGAAAAAGAGGCCAAGCTTTTTATGTTTGATCTAGAGACTCGAAAAGTTGCTTTTGAATTTGTTCCCATTCCTAATAAAAAAGCCATTACTTCTGTTAAAATAGGACCTGATGGCATGATATGGGGGTTTGCTGAAGGCGCCTTATTTATTTTTGATCCCATGGAACGAAAAGTCATATTTAAAAAAGAGCTTTTTGATATTGATTATAGTCATCGCCCATTTGTTTTTAGAGATGCTGCCTTTGAATTTGCAAAAAACGGACTTATTTATGGTACTATCGGCTATCAATTTTTTGAGCTTGATCCTACGTCTATGACAACGAAAATCTTGCGAGAGGAGCTTTCTATCTTATCTGCAATGGATGATGCAGGTAATATTTATTTTGCTCATGGAAAGGATTTATGGAAATATACTTTTCCTAGCTTATAACAAAAGAATACTACTTTTATAAATAAAAGCCATTAACTTGTTTAATTTCTCTCTACTATCTTAAAAAATTGTCATTGTAAATAACCTGTAAACAAGCTATGGTGTAAATGTAGGCCTTTACTATGTAGAAAACTAAATAATCTTTTCAGAAAGAAGGGAATCATGATGATGACGGAACCAAGATTTAAAAACTTAGGAACCCAATTGACTCATACGACAGTTTTAGATGGGGTTTTTGACTCTGTAAACCCTCATATTTTATATACAGTTGTTTCGGGTCCTCCTGCACATTTTGTATCTTTTAACTGGAAAACGGGCGAACAACTAAAAAATATTCCTATGCCAGGAGTAGTAGGAGCTTGGGCTCTTGCTATATCTACAACAGGCAAAGTATACGTAGGAACCAATATGGATGGGCATCTCTATGAATATTGTCCAAATACAGAAATCCTTCGGGATTTAGGTCAGCCTGTACCGAATCAATCTCATATATGGGATCTTTGCCCTGGGCCAAACGGGAAAATTTATGGAGGAACCTATGATCAATGTACTTTATTTGTTTATGATCCAGATAAGGATCATTGTGAAATTGTAAAATCCAATGTAGTTGAATCGGAACAT
This sequence comes from Candidatus Epulonipiscium sp., assembly GCA_012799415.1. Lineage (GTDB taxonomy): Bacteria > Bacillota > Clostridia > Lachnospirales > JAAYNZ01 > JAAZLH01. Next base: position 6,189 of record JAAZLH010000204.1, read on the forward strand.
TATATTCGGAGTTTAGTTTATGACTTTAAGCGTGATCATCTTTATCTTGGTATTGGCTCCCATGCCCATTTAATACGATATGATTGTGCTACCGGCCAAACTACAGAATGTTTGCCCCCCCAATATTCAAAAAAACAATTCGCTTATTATCTGGATATCCAAGGAGATCATCTTTTTGTTAAAATGGATACAGGAAATGAAGTAGCCATTATTGATTTAGCCTCATCCAAAATGGTATATGAATTATTAAATGTGAATAGCCGAAGCATCTCCCCTATGGACCCTAAAACCAAAAAAATCTATTATACATCCCGTGGCTTTTTACATTATTATGATCTTAATAATAAAATCCATCAATCTTTGGATATGAAATTGCCTGCTTCCTGGATTGAAACCACATTTATTGATGACTATCTCGTAGGCTTTTTAGGAAATGGATCTGTTTTTGAATACCATCTGTTAACCAAGGAACTTCAATTATACCACCCTACATTGCCAAAACAAAATTGTCCAATTCAATCCATTTTAAAAGGTCCTGATGGAAATATCTATTCGGGAGGATATTTAGTAGGAGGCGTTGCTAAATACAATCCCAAAACCCAAACTTCTGAAGAATATCATGATATTCATCAAACAGAAGGAATGGCTACCCTAGGCTCTTGTATCTATTTTGGTGTTTATCGTAATGCCATTTTATATGAATATAATACCCAATTGCCTTGGGATGCTTCGAAGGGAAATCCAAAAAGAGTCTTTGATTTAATGGAATATAAACAAGATCGCCCCTTTGCGATGATCGGATTAGAAGATCAAGGCTTGCTTGCCATGGGGACCTTCCCTGATTACGGAACATTAGGTGGAGCTCTAACTATCTATGATCCTCATTCTGAAACCTGGGATGTTTATCATCATTTACTTCCAAATCATAGCATTGCTTCTTTAACCTATACAAATGGGTTCCTAATTGGCGGTACTTCCATTTGGGGGGGGATTGGCGCTATTCCCACAGAAGCAGAAGCAAAATTATTTGTTTTTGATATGAAAAAAAGACAAGTTGTTTTTGACTTTGTTCCTGTACAAAATAAAAAAGCCATTACGGCTTTACAATTAGCCCCTGATGGAACCATATGGGGATTTGCTGAAGGAAATTTATTTATTTTTGACTTAGAAAGCAGGCAAATTTTATATTCAGAAAAACTCTTTCCTGTTGATTATCAAAGTAGGCCCTTTGTATTCCGGGATGCATTTTTCACCTTTGCTAAAAACGGACTTATTTATGGCACCATAGGAGGACAACTCTTCCAACTAGATCCAAAAACAAAAGAAACAAAGATCTTAAGGAAAGAAAATGCTATTCTCTTAACTGTAGATGATGAAGATCAAATCTATTTTGCTAATAACAATGAATTATGGTGTTACACCCCACCACAACAACCCTAAAACTTCTATAAAAGCTCTTCTTTGGTATGATTGATATATCCAAAGAAGAGTTTTTATATTTCTTATTCCTCTAATGATCTATTTTTTTCTACAATTTGCTGTTTATATTGACCTGGCGTTAACCCATACTGTCTTTTAAATCGCCGAATAAAATAAGAAGAACTAGTAAACCCTACTTTTTCTGCTATTTGATCAATATTCATGTTGGTGGTTGTTAAAAGTTCCCTAGCTTTTTTCATTCGTTCTTCTGTTATAAAATCAATAAAGTTAACCCCTGTTTCATCTTTAAATAGTTTGCTAAAATAATGAGGTGTTAAAGAAATCATATCTGCTACATACTGTAATGATAAATCTGCATGCAAATTGTCTTTAATGTACCCTTCTACCCATTGGATAGAGTCTGATGTATGACTTGCACTCTTCTCCTGAATATATTGAAAGGTTTTTGTGCTTAGTAACAGTATCCACTCTTTAAATTGTATAATATTGTTAATTTGTTTTAACTGTTCATTTAAATCTACTCCTAAAATTTCTTTCGTATTATAATTTAAACCTTTCATATATTGAGAAAAAATATTCATAACCCGTAATACTTGCTGATGACAATATTCTATATGATAGACTCTAAGCTTACATTGTTCTTGAAAAGCTGTCAAAACCTCCTCAATTTGATCTATTTTTTGTAGATTAAGACCCTCTAAAAATTTTTCATAAATCCATTCCGGTATTTCTTCATCAAGATTTTTTGTTTCTATTGCATCCTCTACTCGTAAAACTTGACAAGTTGGCATAAAATATTGATATTCTAATATATGAACAACTTCCTTAAAAGCTATGTGAATCTGTAAAGGATCCGAAATAATTCGACTTATAGCAAGAACACCTGTTACCATAAAATTTGAAAAAAGATATGTAATCACTTTCATCCCTTGATCAACCACTTTATTATCATACTTATGGCTAGTATTTATGATTACCCCTGTCTGATATTCTGATAAAGGAATTGCCATATGAAAAGTGTCCTGAGTATTCATGCTCTCAATATATTCGATTATATTATATTTCATAAACTGGCTATTTTCTTCTGTCATATGAAACATTTGCTCTTCTTGAAGTTGAAAAACAACACAATAAAAATAAGGATGTTTAAAATGGTGTCCTAAAATTCTCAATCGTTCTGCTAAAACCTCTGTACTTGTAATATGGTTATAAAAAAGACTATGAACCAAATTATATTTAATGAGAGGCAAATTATATTGTAGTGTTGTTTCTAATTGATCTACTTTAATAGATAGATCATCGATAAATTGATTAATAATTTGATATTCATTTTGAATAGATTCTTTTTCTCCTAGTAATCCTAAAGATAGGTTTTTTCTACGTTCTACAATTGATTGAAGAGGTTTATATATTTTCATAGAAGAGACCCTAGAATATACAATACCTAACAAAATGACAATAATACTAATTCCCCAAATCATCTGTGCAATGGGCTCTGATTGCTTATAAAACTCATCAATTGGAGTAATGTTGATCATCTTCCATGTTTTACCCTCTACTGTCACAAAAGATATCATAGACTTAATTCCATTTACTTCTTGTATAAAGTTTCCTTGCCCCTCTCCTGAATCTAAAATATTCCGAATGTAATCTTCCGTATCCAAAGGCTGATATAGTTTTTCTTTGGAACTATGAGATAAAATATGTCCCTTTGAATTGATCAAAATTACTTCTCCTAAAGACTCCTCTTCTTGTTGAATTATTGAATAAAATGCTTCCTGTTTTACATTGATAGTTACATAACCTTTTGCCTTCATTCCTTGATAGGAGTAGGGGTGCCCTTTTACTAAAGTTATAATATCTTTATATTCCGATTGGTAATCTGTAGAAATAGGCCTTGTATCAATCCAAATCATATTCTCAGATTGGCTTTCTACTTCTGGAAGCCAATCCAAATACATCTGAGCCCTCTCTGGCTTATCTTGTAGAAATACAATCCCCATTTTTGATGAAATCAGCATCTCTTTCTCTTTATAATAAACCTGAATAGAATCAATGACATCTGGATACATGACAACAATATTTTGTAAATATCGATAGACTAATGAAATCTTAATATGGTTTCCTTCTAAAGGATAATTAAAAAGATATAAAAGATCCGAGTTTTTAGCGTGCTCTATTGTTATTTCCTGTGCTACACCTTCAACTCGATCTACAATATGGTAAGAAATAGAATTACTTAATTGATGTAACATTTTTTGATTTACTTTTTCAATTTGTCTATTGAAGTTAGAAGAAAAATATCGGAAGAGTATGAAAGAAGTAAGCATCGTCGCACACAAAATTAAAATTACATAAGATAAAATCAATCTATAGTATACTGATCTAAAACGCTTGAAAAACTTCATAATGAATTCCTCCAATATCCCATTGATGATAATTAATATCAAAATTCCTATTTAAAAATCATTACTCAATTAAG
>JAAZLH010000205.1 GCA_012799415.1 Candidatus Epulonipiscium sp.
AAAATGGGAAGACAAATAAATTTTCTACAAGGATACAATAGATGACTAATTATATATTCTCAATTTAAAAGGAGAGAGTTCAGTGTTACAGGAATATGACAAGTATTTTGCTCAAATCGCATCACTTAAAAATGAATGGATACCTTTTTTCAAACGATATGAGATGGTTTTGCGAGAGGTAGAAAGTGATTTTACTATTTTAGATTTAGAATGGCAAGCCCTTCACGGCTATTCACCCATTGAAAATATTAAAACTCGATTTAAAAGTCCTATATCTTTGTTGAAGAAGATGGAAAAAAGGGGGATATCCTTTAATCAAGAGGCCATTAGAGAAGGAATCCGAGATATTGCAGGGATTCGGGTTGTAACAAGTTTTATCGAAGACGTATATATGATGCTAGAGCATTTAAAGACTAGGGAAGATTTGCATATATTAGAAATTAAAGATTATATTAAAAATCCGAAACCCAGTGGGTATCAAAGCTTACACGTAATAGTAGAGTCGAAATTGATTTTATCTGATTCTGTTGTTTGGGTTCCAGCAGAAATTCAAATCCGTACATTGTCCATGGATTTCTGGGCTTCCCTAGAGCATAAGTTGCAGTACAAATACAAAGGAATGGAAGAAATCCCAGAGGCAGATAGAGAAATATTGAGAAACATTGCAAAATCTTCTTTTGAGAATGATGTACAAATGAGTATATTGAGACAAAGGTTATTAGATGAGTAAGGGATTTTAAATAAAATGATCAAAGTGCTAAAAAATGATTTTAAAGGAATTACTACAGTAAAGTAGTTGAAAGTTAAAATTTAAAAATCAAAACATGTATGGTTGTGATTTATCATAATGATAAAAATATATTGACTACGGTCAGAGTACTGAAGTATAATGTAGTATGGCTAAATATAATTAGGAGTTGTGTTCCTAACCCTAGAGAAGGCAAAAGATGGTGCGTTTAAGGAGCGTGCCATCTTTTTTAATAATTTATATTCTAATTTAAGAAAGGAGAGTTTTATATGGCTACAATAGCTCAAGTGAAAGCTTTGTTACAAGCTCACTTCGAAGGTGATCATGAGAAGTTCAAAGTTATTTCTTTGCAAATTGCAGCTCATGAGGCAAAAGTTGGGCATACAACAAGTGCTAGAGAGATAAAAGATATAGTTAAAAACTCTCCTGTACAAAAAACAAACATACTAAAATTCAACAAAAATGATGAGGCATTAGAGCTTAGCTATGCAAATACAAGTATTAACCAACTTGTTGTAAGTTCAGAACTAAAAAAAAGGATAAAGAGAGTATTAGAAGAATATAAAAAAAGGGATATTTTACTCAAAAATGGATTAAAAAACAGATCGAAATTATTGCTAGAAGGTGACACAGGAACAGGTAAGACGATGACAGCATCGGTCATAGCTTACGAATTAAGCTTACCACTTTACACCATACAAATTGAACATTTAATCTCCAAGTATATGGGAGAAACCAGTGCGAAATTAAAAAAGGTTTTTGAACAGATCAAAGAGTATCCCGGAGTATATTTATTTGATGAATTTGATGCAATTGGATCGGATAGAACCTATGATAATGATGTAGGTGAAATGCGAAGAATTTTAAATTCGTTTTTACAATATATTGAACAAGATGATTCGGCAAGCATTATAATAGCTGCTACCAATAATCCTAAAATGTTAGATAAAGCACTATTTAGAAGATTTGATGATGTGCTAGAATACAGACTTCCTGATAAAGAGCAGGTAAGTAATTTATTAAAATTAAATTTAAATGAATTTGCAACAAGAGATATATTGTCTGACAGAGTATTAGAAGAAGCGCAAGGTTTGAACCATGCTGATATAGTTACAGCCTGTGATGAATCATTAAAAGAAGCTTTGCTGAATGATACCGTTGTAAATGAATCAATCCTTCTTACATTTTTAGAAGATAGAAAACGTCTGACGCAGTATAAGGAGGTTAACTAATGAGTAGGTTAAAAAATATAAAAGTTGTGCAATCAAAGGAGTCTTATCCATTTACACCTGTAACAGGAGGTGGGGGGGAGAGAAAGATCCCTCCTAGAAACAGGTATAATCATGCGGATTACCTCCAAAGACAATTTGAGGAATCTTGGAAATTAGGTGAAAAAGAAAATCAAAACGTAACCTCTATTTTTAATAGAGATGGCATATACCTTGAGTTTAGGGGGAAAAAAGAGTATGAATTAGTGACCAAGAGCTTAGAAAATGCCAATCAGAATGTAAGGCTATGTAATGTAAGAGAGATTGAAGGGACAAAATATGCTACAGTGTTTGTCCCTTCAAATAAGAAAAAATTTTTCCTTCAGAAGATAAATGGTTATAAAGAAAAAGAAAAAAATAAGGATGTCATAGAATCAATAGAAACCATAAACACCGCTGTTGTAGATGCTTTATGGACTGATAAAAGAAAGATACCTATTGATAGATTAGAAGGTTGTGAAGTATGGTTATCTGTTTATAAAAAAGAGACTCATGAAGAAATAGTGAGTGAATTTTTCCAATTGTGTAAAGAATTACATATAAATTATTCTGGTGATTATATTGAGTTTCCAGAGAGGGTAGTTGTAGGAATCAAAGGAAACAGAGAAATTTTAACAAATGTATTGTTAAATAGTGAACATATAGCAGAATTTAGAAAAGCTTCGACCCCTTCAAGTTTTTATACTGAAGATAATGATAGATTTGAACAAAATGAATGGATAGAAGATTTACTTGATAGAGTCAAATTTAATGAAAAATCAAAAGTTTCTATTTGTTTATTAGATAAAGGAGTTAGAAATGGGCATCCACTCATCCAGCCAGTATTAGACGATAAGGATATGCATACAATTTTTGATGATGGAATTGTTCAAGATATTAGTAGAGATGGTCATGGGACAGGCATGGCTGGAATTGCAGCGTACTTTGACCTTGAAGAATTGCTAGAATCCAATGGCTATTTAGAAATCAATCACAAATTAGAATCTGTCAGGATCATTGATGATAAGATTAAAAATGATCCTCAATTATATGGAGCAATTACATCAGAGGCAATCTCTCTTGCTGAAATTACTAATCCAAATGATAAGAGAATAGTGACCATGGCTATTACTGCTGGATTTGATATGGATGCTGATGAAAAAGATAAAACAAAGTTCAAAGGTGATGGGAAGCCTACATCATGGTCTGCGGCCATAGATAACTTGGTCCTAGGTAATTATGGGGTAGAGCAATCATCACCTAGATTGATTATTATTTCAGCAGGAAATACTTATGTAGTAGATATAGAAGAGGTGGATGATTACGAGACAGCAGTAGCTTTGCATTCGGTTGAAGACCCTGCCCAATCTTGGAATGCATTAACTATTGGAGCTTATACCGAAAAGGCATCCTTAACAGGGGATAGTTATATTGATAACTATAAACCATTAGTGGAACCAGGCTCCTATTCCCCATTTAATTCATCTTCCCTTATGTGGAGTGATAAATGGCCAATAAAACCTGATATAGTTTTGGAAGGTGGAAATTTAGGATACAATGAAAAGTCCAGGGATATAAAATATTCATTATTAGACCACTTAAGTTTACTTACTACAAATAATAATTATCATCATAATGGGGATTATTTTACTACTATGGCAATGACTAGCCCTGCCACAGCACAAGCAGCTTATATAGCAGCTAAAATAGTTGAGTCCTATCCTGATATATGGGCAGAGACCATAAGAGCATTGATGGTTCATTCGGCAGAGTGGACCCAGCCAATGATTAGGCAGATTTTTAAAGGGAAAAAACTTGAGGAAACTTCTAAATTAGAAAGAAGAGAAATACTTCGTCTTGTTGGATATGGGGTTCCTAATTTAGAAAAGGCATTGTATAGTGCTCGAAATTCTGTAAATTTAGTAGTTGAGGATGAAATACAGCCTTTTAAGAAAAAGGGATCTACAGTAACTATCAATGAAATGTCACTGCATGAAATACCATGGCCAAAGGATGTATTAATTGAACTAGGTGAAACCCCAGTAAAAATGCGTGTTACCTTATCTTATTTTGTAGATCCCTCACCAGGTGAAATAGGTTGGGAAGATAAATATAGATATCCAGGATGTAGATTATATTTTGATGTCAATAATACAAATGAAGATAAAGAAAAGTTTTTATTGAGAATTAATAAAAAAATGCGTAATGAAGAATATCATGAGACTAAAACGACAGGGAACACTAGTGGAAGATGGTTTTTGGGTGTGAACAATCGAAATGTTGGTTCTATACATTCAGATATATGGGAAGATACAGCTGCGAATTTAGCTGAAAATCGGTATTTAGCAATTTATCCAGGAGGAGGTTGGTGGAAGGAGAGAGTAGGACTTGGGAAATACAACTCAAAAATTAGGTATTCTTTAATTGTAAGCCTATCTACACCAGCACAATCAATAGACTTATACACTCCTATTATGAATATAGCTACGAGAATATCTAATAAAAGGGCTATAGGCACTAAAATAAAGTATAGAAGAAGTTAAAAGTTTATAGGCTAAGAAAAATAAAAAAAGATTAAAAAATCTTCTTATTTTAACGTAAGGAGATTTTTATTTAATGTTAATAATCACAGTCATTTTTATCAGCTGAATTCCAAATAAATTTGAGAAGTCGAAAAAAATATTATATACTATAATAAGGTTTAAGTAGATATATTGCTAAATGGGAGAGTGCAGTGCATGAATGTAAGTTATAAGAAGTTATGCAAATTACTGATAGTTAGGGAAGTCAAAAAACAAAGATGAGGAAGAAGTAGGGATTATGGATACATTACAATATAGTGCAGGCGCCGTTAGCAAAGGATTTTGGTTTCAAGAGTTTAAAAAATACGCTGAATTATTGCAAGAAGGAAAGACGGCAGGAGAAATCAAAGACCTTCAAGAAGAAGAAAATATTTTATTAGCTCCTTCTACATCCTATGGGAAAAAAATGATTGGAGAAGTGATGAAGCGGGTACAAGCCCTTCCTAAGGGGATACTAGAAATGTTTTTTCATTTCACTGTTTCAGATCAAAAGCTAGTCAATTTATTGGGCATTATGATGACGGATCGGTTATTTTTTGAATATATGTATGAAGTTTATAGAGAAGATATGATTCTAGGTACAAAACACTTTGAAGACAGTCGCATTCGTATCTTTTTCAAAAACAAATCTGAACAAAGTGAAAAGGTAGCAGGATATACAGAACAGACTAAAAAAAGATTAGGCACAGCTTACAAGACTTATTTAAAGGAAGCGAATCTAATTGTAGAAGAGAAGGATGCTCTCATCTATCATAAACCAGTGATGGATCTTCAACTAGAAGACGAGATGAAAAGTTCACTTTTATATCCTTACTTAAAGGCATTAACGGGGGTTATTGAATGAAGACATTAGAAGAACGTTTAGGCCAGATAGAAATAGAAATAAGCAAGGAAGATTTTAGAAAAAATAAAGGAACAGGAAATGAAGTAGGATATTATGTCTTCGATTATTCCCCGTCAGACGAATTAAGAGTACGGGAACATATTAACTATTTAAAAGAGAAAAACAACTTTAATATTACAGGTTATGAATTAGCAATCTATGATTTATATGATTTAATGCTTGATTATATAGAAGAAGAAGGCCTTTTATCAGCCTGTATTCAAATGGAAGAAGAAGATGGTTTGGAACACCTAATTGTTTCTATCGTAGATCTACTCCAAGTGGACCAAGAACAAAACTTCTTCACCCATTATATAGAAGAAAACACACCAGAACATGCAGTGGTTTTTATTACTGGAGTGGGTAAAATATTTCCTTTCGTTCGTTCCCATGACATTTTAAATAAATTACATCAGGTCTTTGACAGGGTTCCAGTCGTGTTATTTTATCCAGGAAAATATGACGGACAGACATTAGTGTTGTTTTCTGAATTTAAGGATGATCACTATTACCGAGCATTTCCGCTGGTTAGATAATGGAGGGATATGATGTTAATTCAAGAGATGTTTAAAAAAGAGATTGACAGAGATATCAGGGGAGTCGTTAAAGTTGGGCAAGATGATACTGATGTGGTAGAGCAAGAATTAAAAGAATATGTAGTAACCAATGAATTGCAAAGGCATTTTAGAGATTTCTTTGCTAGCTATCGAAAAGGAATCAATGGAAATACGGATAAAATGGGGGTTTGGATTTCTGGGTTTTTCGGCAGTGGTAAATCTCACTTTCTAAAAATATTATCCTATTTATTAGAGAATCGTATGGTAGATGGAAAAGCAGCACTAGATTACTTTTTAGATGAAAATAAAATCAAAAATTCCATGACCATAGCAGATATGAAATTGGCCACCTCTATTCCTACAGATGCGATCTTATTTAATATTGATTCAAAAAGTGAAACATCTGGCAGAAAGGATAAAGAGACCATATTAAATGTGTTTTTAAAAGTATTTAATGAGAAACTAGGATATAGTACAAACCCTCATGTAGCTGATTTAGAAAGGCAATTAGATGAAGAAGGGTTATATGAAGTTTTTAAAGATCAGTATAAAGCCATCACAGGGGATGACTGGGTTTTATCACGTCATAAATTTAATTTTTTTAAAGATCGAGTGGTTAAATCCTTAGTGGCCATGGACTATATGGCTTTAGAAACCGCAAATGATTGGGCAAGGAGCACAATCCAACCCTATGAAAGCAGTATCGATGGATTTGCCCAAATGGTCAATGAATATTTACAATCAAAAGAAGACAATCACCATATTGTTTTTTTAGTTGATGAAATGGGTCAATATATTGGAAGCAATTCTGACTTAATGCTAAATCTACAGACCCTAACAGAAGATCTAGGAACACTATGTCAAGGAAAAGTATGGATTATTGTCACATCTCAGCAAGACATTGACTCCATTACAAAAGTAATTGGTGATGATTTTTCAAAAATACAAGGACGATTTGATACAAGATTAAGCTTAACGTCTGCCAATGTAGATGAAGTTATTAAGCTTAGAATATTAGAAAAAACAGAAACAGCCAATGAAACACTAGCTGTACTCTATGAAAACAAAGAAACCATCATTAAAAACCTAATTATCTTTAATGATGGAGCTGAAAAAAAACTCTATGAAGGGAAGAAGGATTTTTGTCAGGTATACCCCTTTATACCCTATCAATTTAATCTTTTAGCCAATGTACTCACTTCGATTCGGCAGCATGGTGCCAGTGGGAAACATCTCTCAGAGGGAGAGAGATCCATGTTGGCACTATTTAAAGAAAGTGCAGAAAAAATCATGAATCAGGAAGATGGCACCATAGTGCCATTTAATATATTTTATGATGCTTTAAACAAGTTTCTAGATCATAGCCATTCCGTGGTCATTTCTAGGGCATTGGACAATAATCAGATCAATCCAACCAAAGAAGAGGAAAATTTTAATGTGAATGTTTTAAAGGCTCTATTTATGATTAAATATGTTGATACAATAGAATCCAACTTGGACAATATTACGACTTTGATGGTATCACATATCGATGAAGATAGAAGGGAATTAAAAGAGAAGGTAGAAGAAGCCCTAGATATTTTAATAAGGGAGATGTTGGTTCAAAAAAATGGAGATCTCTACATATTCTTAACCAATGAAGAACAGGAAACCAATCGGCTTATAGAAAGAGAAGAGATAGAAACAACCAATGTAATCAAGAAAGTATCAGAATTAATTTTTGATGTTATCTATCCAGAAGATAAAGTAAGAGTCCCAGACTATCAAAATAGAAATAACTTATCTTTTAATCGAGAAGTTGATAATAGACCCTATCGGACAAATCAAGCATTTGACTTTGGAGTGAAAATTATTACGCCCAACTCAGAATTTAATGGACAGGATAGCAATTTACGGATATTAAGTGGTACGGGGAAAGATGTTTACGTAGACTTACCTAATGATGCAGAGTTTTTACATGAATTACGTCTATCCATGAAAATTGAGAAGTTTTTATCCTCTTCATTGTCCAGTCATCTTCCCAAAATTGAAGAAATAAGAGCCATAAAACGAAGGGAAATGAGAGAGCACCAAGATCGAGCAAAATTATTCTTACAAGAATCTTTAAAGTCCGCCAAGTTTTATCTCAATGGCGATGTATTAGAATTCAGTACTACGGACTTTAAATATAACCTAACAGAGGCATTAGACCGCTTAGTAGCTACGGTTTATCATAAGTTAAATTATATTACTCAACCTATGATAGAAAGCGATATAAGAAATTTATTTAGGAAAAATCCTTCTAGCCAGATCATGTTAGAGGAAGGGACTTCACATAATGAAAATGCCATTCGAGAAGTATTGGATTATATACGGATCCGGACTAGAAATCACACAAAAATTTCATTAAAAGAAATACACAATCGATTTACCAAGGCACCCTATGGTTTTTTAGAAGTAGATATCCAATGGATTGTGGCAAAATGTTTTAAAGATGGATTTATCGGATTTACGTTAAATGGACATGGGGTTTCCCTATTAACCGAAACCCCAGAAAAGATCATTGATTACATTACAAAACGAGCCTATGTAGAGAAACTTTTAATCGAAGAAAAAGAAATCATATCAGAGAATTTGGTAAGAAGCTTAAAAAATGTGGCGAAAGAAACATTTAAAAAAACCATTATGACAGAAGACACAGATGCCATGGTGATGCATTTTAATAAATCTGTCAAGGATATGAAAGATGAATTAATATATACTCTAGACAAGTACAAGAATCGTAACTATCCTGGAAAAGATAGGATTGATGAGGGAATTCAATTAATCCAAAGGACCCTATCCATGGACAAAGCCATAGATATATTTCAATATGTAAGAAAACAGGAAGAAGATTATTTGGATTTTGCAGAAGACTACTCTCCAATAAAAGCTTTTTTTGAAGGAGAACAACAGGGGATATGGGATAAGACCCAAAGTTATATTGATGTATTTGAAGAAAGTCGATCCTATGTTCTCAATGAAGAAATAGAATCTGTTGTAAAAAGGATGGAAGCCATTTTCAAAATGTCCTCACCTTATAACAATATTAAGGAATTGCCTGAACTAAATAATAGGTTTTTAAATATTTACGGTGAAATATTAGACAAAGAATTAGCACCTGTAAAAATAGAAATCAATGAAGCAGAAAAAAGAGTGATGGAAGTTTTAGAACAATCGGGGTTAAAAGAATTATTTTCTAGCAAATTTACGCAAGTCTTTCAGAACTTAATGGAAAAGGCAGAATCCTGCAAAAATGTAGCTCAGGTCAATGGATTTAGAATAGAAGCAGACAAATTAAAAATTCGGTTTTTAAATGAAATTACAGCAGAGCAAGAGCGGAGAGCGAAACAGATAGAAACAAGGTCCATTGAGCCAGTAGGGACAAAACCAGTTACCATGAATCCAGTAAAAAGACAACGCAACGTAAGCATAAAGGATATCAACCCTTCGAATTCTTGGCAAATAGAAACAAAGGAAGATGTAGAAAAATATTTACAAAGCTTAAAAGAAAGCTTAGAAAAAGAAATTGAGGAAGGTACCATCTTAAATATTGAGTTTTAGAGGGGGATATAATGGATAAGACAATATTAAGAAATTTTGCCATTGATGCAAGGAAGAAGTTAATGCAAGAGATAAAAAACAAAGGAGCCATGATTGGTATTACAGAAAAGGGGATTCAAGATCCCCTTCCTGAATCTACTTCAGATATGTTGGTTTTTGATATTCAGGCGATAGAACCCTATAAAATTTATGGCAAAGAAGTAAAACAGTATGAAGAATTGATTAAAGAATTAAATAAGAGAAAAGAAAGTGGGGACTATGCTACTGCTTACAACAGCTTAATAGAAGAAGTAGCCTATACCTGGTTCAATCGACTGATTGCCATTCGTTTTATGGAAGTCAATGACTATTTACCGGATAAAATGCGAGTTCTCTCCTCTGGTAGGGAAGGAGTCAATGAGCCAGAATTTGTAACTCACTATGAAGATACAAGCTTAAAATTTACAGATGAAGAATTAGAACAGTTGTCCAGCTGGAAAATAGATGGTCGTGCCATAGCCATGGAGAAGATGTTTCATTTCCTTTTTATCAAGCAATGCAATGCCCTAAACAAAAATCTACCCCAGTTATTTGAAGAAACAGATGATTATGCGGAACTATTATTGACAATCTCCTATATTGATGAAGATGGCGTCCTCTACAAGCTAGTTCATGATATACCAGAAGAATATTTCGATATAGAATCAGAGAATGGTAGTGGGCAGGTAGAGATTATAGGTTGGATGTATCAGTATTATAATACGGAGCCTAAAGCAAATGTTGATATAGAAGTTAAAAAAGGCAAGACGGTTAGCAAAGAAAAAATTCCAGCCAAAACACAACTTTTCACTCCTGACTGGATTGTTAGATATATGGTAGAAAACTCGCTAGGTAGGCTTTGGATAGAGAAATTACTCTCTAGTGGGGATGTGCGAAGTGAAAAAGAAATAGCTGAAGAATTTAATTGGAAATACTATATTCCAGAAGCAGAACAAAGCCTTGAGGTAAAAGAACAACTAATAGAAATACGTAAAGATAGAAAAAACACTCAGCTAGAAGATATTCGTTTTATAGATCCTGCCATGGGGAGCTTTCATATAGGAGTCTATGCCTTTGAAGTTTTTATGCAATTGTATGAAAGCCAAGGATATACCGCTAGAGAAGCCACTAAATTAATTATTGAAAAGAATTTATATGGTCTTGATATAGATAAAAGAGCTTATCAACTATCCTATTTTGCTTGTTTGATGAAAGGAAGACAATACAACAGAAGAATTTTAAATGAAGAAATAAATTGTAACTTGCATGCTATACCTGAAAGCAATAAGATAAATCAAAGCCATTTAGATTATTTAGGTAATCATATTTCAGATAAAAAAGCTTGGGATCAGGCAAAAGAAGAAATTGTGGAAATACTCCACATTTTTAAAGATGCTAAAGAATATGGTTCTATATTAGAAGTATCACATAATTATGATTTTGCATCTTTAAAGGAGTTTATTTTGAGTGGTAAACCAAAGACACAAATTTCTCTTGACTCAGTTGGGCTCGAATATACTCAAGAGAAGATACTAGAAATTCTAGATATTGCTGAAGTATTGGCACAAAAATATGATGCTGTAGTAACAAATCCTCCATATCTAACAAGTAGGGATATGAACCCAAAATTAAAAAAGTATGTAAATAAAAAATATCCTGAAAGTAAGGCTGATTTATTTGCGGTGTTTATAGAGAAAAGTCATGATATGCTTAAAGGAAATGGAATATCATCATTAGTTACAATGGAATCATGGATGTTTTTATCTAGTTATGAGAAGTTTAGGGATAAACTACTGCGCAATAATATGATTGTGCAATTAATGCATATGAATAATATGGTTATGCGTATAGCATTTGGTACAGCTGTCACTATATTTAAAAAAGGTTATATTGATCAATACTTAGGAACGTATCATATGGTAAAATACGAAGATTTATCTAATGATGATAAGCCTACTATATTTCCTAAGAAAGATAATAGATATAGCATAACTGCTCAAGATAATTTTGAAAAGATACCGGGAATGCCTATAGCTTATTGGGCGAGTGAAAGTGTTTTAAAATGTTTCGAATATAATTTAATTGGTGGCATATATGATGTTAAGCAAGGAATGACAACTGCAGCTAATGGTAGGTTTCTAAGATTATGGTATGAAATAAGCAACTTGAAAACAGGATATGGTTGCAAAAATCTTATTGATGCTAAAGAGAGCAAAAAAAAGTGGTTTCCTTATAATAAAGGTGGTTCATATAGAAAGTGGTATGGAAACAATGAATATGTAGTAAATTATGAAAATGATGGTTGTGAGATGAAGGAGTTTACATCCAAATTGCCTCAAGGGACTTGGGTAAGATTGAAAAGTAGAGAATTTTATTTTAAGAAATCTATAACTTGGACATTTATTAGTTCTTCTAAATTTGGGGTTAGATATTCTCCGACTGGTTTTATATTTGATGTAGCAGGATCTTCAATGTTTCCTGAAAAAGACATATATTATATTCTTGGATTTTTATCTACTAAAATTGCTTTCGAGTTTTTGCAAATTGTTAACCCGACGCTTAATTATCAGATTAAGGATGTTAAATCTTTACCTATAATAATTATTGATGGCAGGAAAGAAGAAATAAATTTATTAAGTAAAGAAAATATTGATCTATCAAAAACTGACTGGGATGCTTTTGAAACCTCATGGGATTTCAAAATTCATCCATTACTAAAGAAAGAATTTAATTTTATGTATTCTGATTTGGATACAAGATTACCAAGTATAACCATAGAAAGCACCTATAATAGATGGAAAAATGTTGCTAACAATAATTTTAATCAACTAAAAGCTAACGAGGAAGAACTAAACCGCATCTTCATTAAAACCTATGGCCTGGAAGATGAACTAACTCCAGAAGTTAGCGATAGAGATATAACTATTACTAAAATATTTGATACTAAAGACGAAATCTATGATGATATAAAAGGGAATCGATATATCTTAACGAAGGAAGATGTTATTAAATCCTTTATCTCCTATGGAGTAGGCTGCATGTTTGGTCGCTATTCCCTAGATGTTGAAGGTTTAGCTTATGCAGGTGGGGAATGGGATGATAATAAATATAGTAGTTTCATGCCTGTGAAGGACAATATCATTTTAATTACAGATGAGGAATACTTTGAAGATGATATAGTAAATAGATTCATAGAATTTGTAAAAGTTTCCTATGGAGAAGAAGTTTTGGATGAAAATCTGACATTTATTGCAGGTGCATTAGGTGGGAGAGGTACACCGAAAGAAATTATACGAAATTATTTCCTAAAGGATTTCTTCAATGATCATGTTAGGACTTATCAAAAGCGCCCTATATACTGGTTATATGATAGCGGAAGAGATAATGGGTTTAAGGCATTGGTCTATATGCATCGATACAATGAAGATACTACAGGGAAAGTGCGCATTGACTATCTTCACGCCATGCAAAAGGCCTATGAGAGAGTGGTAGATCATTTAAAATACGATATCGCAGAGAATAAAAGCCCAAGGGAAGTCGCTCAGTCAGAAAGACGCCTGACAAAGATAACGAAACAATTAAAGGAATGTAAGGACTATGATGAAAAAATTGCCCATTTGGCCCTTGCAAGAATCCCTATTGATTTAGATGATGGAGTGAAAGACAATTATGATAAAATACAAAGGGATGAAAAAGGCAACACCTTACAGATACTAGCAAAGATTCGATAGAAGGGAAAATGGTAATGGCAGAATTAGATTTAAAACAAATTGAAGATAAATTGAACTCAGAATTCACCGGGGATCATCGTAAGCTTATTTTTTGGTATGATGATCATGGAGAGTTTGTAGAGGATATAAAAAACCTAGCGTTAGCAAATGCCAAGATTCATTATTTAACTTCTAGAAATTTATTTCAAACAAAAGTATTGTTAGAACGAGAAGACACCACGACCAATTACCTTATCTATGCTCCTTTTCCTAAACCTAGTTCTAGGAATAATCATTTAGCAGATACAATAAAGTATTCTAGGGAGTTTTCTGCTGACAAAATATCTTTGATGGCAGTAGATCTGGGCATAGATGAAAAAGGGAAACTAGTATTACAAAAATATAGTAAGGTTTTTGATGCCAAAGAAAGAAAGAACAGGTTCTATGAGTTAGAAGTAGATGATTATAATGAAGAAAGTATCATAGAAATTGCTTTACTCAGTGTGTTGGCTAAATCTAAAGTGGTGAATTTTGAAGAAGTCGTTCGTATTGTCTTAACCAACGGTGAGTTAAGCCATAACGAGTATATGATGGATTTTAAAAAATATGGATTAGAGGAGGCTTTTTGGAAATATATTAGCCATAGTTTTTCTTTTATAGATGAAGAACCGACCCTTGAAAAATTCACCATCAGTCTTTTTCTCACCTATGCAGAAAAAGAAATCCATGGAGAAATCCCTTCCTCCATGGAAAAATACTTGTTAAGTAAATCAGGCACAGTCATGGCTTTTATGGATCAAATGATGAATAGTGTTTTATATCGTCATGATTTTGACCTTTTATCTGAGAAAGTGTTTATGCAGATAAATGGGGAAAGTTGGCTTATGGATTGTCCAGTAGAAGAAATTGTCGATTTAGATCTATTTACATTTGTAGATGAGAGAATGATTCAGTGGATCATTGCTCGTCTATTAGATGAGAATCTAAATGCCAGGATCAAGGATATGGATATTCCAGAGATTTGCAAGTTTAGGGAACAAAAGCATTTTGGGAAAGACTATTTTTATGAATATCGTCTCTTACGACATGGATTTTATATTATCTCTCAAGTTAATTATCAGCCAGCACCTGATCTGATTTCTATGATAGAAAAATATGATAAAGAAGATTATAGAATCGATACTCATTACAGAAAGTTTTACTACTATTTAGATAAGGTGAAGGATCCCCATATTTTTGATGATTTACAAGAATTGGTGGAGAATATTTATGCCAATCGATATCTTGACATAATGATTAAAGAGTTCAACAGTAAATTTTCCTATGAAGGAGTAAAGGGCAAATATAAATTTCAAAGAGATTTTTATAAGAATTTTGTATCTGGGAGCAAAGAAATGTTAGTCGTTATTATTTCAGATGCGTTTCGCTATGAAGTGGCCAAAGAGATGGTAAAGAGGATGAAGAGGGATAAAAAATTTGATAGGGTAGAGATTGAACCACAAATAGGTATTCTTCCTTCCTATACAAGGCTCGGTATGGCATCTTTACTGCCTCATAAAGAGCTGACCATAGATGAGAAATTTGATGTTTATGTAGATGGAAAGCCTTGTACCAATTTAGTTGAAAGAGATAAAATATTAAAAGCCACCCTTCCTGATGCTGGAAGTATTAATTACGGTGAGTTAAAAAAATATAAAAAAGAAGAATTGCGTAATTTCTTTGTTGGTAAGCCTGTGGTTTATATTTACCATGATCAAATCGATGCTAGAGCAGAAGGGTTGAATTCAGAAGATGAGGTATTTATGGCTTGTAATGAAGCAATCGAGGAGATCGAGGAGTTAATTGTACGGCTAACAGATGGTGTTTCTAGAACTAGGTATATCGTAACGGCGGACCATGGATTTATTTATAAAAGGAATAAAACTGCTGAGCCAGATAAAATAGATCGGTTCTTCACAAAGGAAGATCAAGTTAATAATCGATTTATCTTATCAGATCAAGCTTATGAAGTGGTGGGAACAAAAAAATTCTTTGTATCTGATGCCCTTGGCTCTTATGATACGAGAACCATTACGGTTCCAATGACTTCAAATATATTTAAAGTAGCTGGAGGAGGACAAAATTATGTTCATGGTGGCAGTTCCCCTCAGGAAATATTAGTCCCTGTTGTTGAAGTGAAAACCATTAGAGGATATAGAGAAAGTGAAAATGTAAAGGTATCACTCATTAGCATATTGCCTAAAATCACGAGTTTACTCATCAACCTAGATTTTATTCAACAGGAACCTATTAGTGATGTAGTCAATCCGACAACGTATAAAATATCTTTTGTTGATGAATTAGGTGAGATTATATCTAACGAAGAAATTCATCTAGCCAATAGCAAAGAAAAAGAGTCTGCCAAACGGATTTTTAAATTAAAATTTAATTTAAAAGATCAAAAGTATAGACGGGATCAAAGATATTATCTCGTTGCTACGGATACAGAAACTGGCATGGAAGCCTTGCGCCATGAAGTGATGATGGATATCGCTTTTGCAGGTAATTTTGGATTTGATTTATAGGGGGAAGTTCAATGGCTCATTTATTTGATAGAGGTGAATTACTCAATAAGCTTTTAACTCATTTTGCAGGAAAAATTGTGAGAAAGGATTTAACGAAAGGAATTAAAGAAGGGGCCAATGTTCCTGTTTATGTACTGGAATACTTGCTTGGTATGTATTGTTCTTCTCAGGATCTAGATGTAATTGAAAAAGGGGTCCAAAATGTAAAGGATATTTTAGCTAGAAACTATGTTAGACCAGATGAAGCACAGAAGATTATCTCCAAGCTCAGGGAGATTGGCAGTTATACAGTCATTGATAAAGTATCTGTTAAACTAAATTATAAAACAGATATTTATGAGGCAGAATTCTCTAATTTAGGTCTTCGGGGCGTCCCTATATCGGATACTTATCCATCAGATTATGAAAGACTTTTATCTGGTGGTATATGGTGTATTGTTCAAATGGAATATTTTTATGATGAAGGGGATAGAAATAGAAATCCTTTTATTATCAATAAGTTAACTCCTGTTCAAATGCCAGGTATCGATATGGATGAGTTTAAAAAAGCAAGATCACAATTTACCACTGAAGAATGGATCGATGTAATTTTAAGAAGTACAGGAATGGAACCAGATAAGCTGACTGAGAGGGAAAAGTGGTTACATTTAGCTAGACTTGTACCTCTGGTGGAAAATAATTATAATTTTTGTGAATTGGGGCCAAGAGGGACGGGAAAGTCCCATGTCTATAAAGAAATTTCCCCGAATTCCATCTTGGTTTCAGGGGGGCAAACCACCGTTGCCAATCTTTTTTATAACATGAGTACAAGGCAAGTAGGCCTTGTAGGTATGTGGGATTGTGTCGCTTTTGATGAAGTAGCA
Organism: Candidatus Epulonipiscium sp.; assembly: GCA_012799415.1. Taxonomy (GTDB): domain Bacteria; phylum Bacillota; class Clostridia; order Lachnospirales; family JAAYNZ01; genus JAAZLH01. The sequence continues at coordinate 16,755 of JAAZLH010000205.1, forward strand.
GGCATTACCTTTAAAGACAAAGATGGCGTACAGATTATGAAAGATTATATGGCATCAGGTTCTTTTGCTCGTGGGAAAGAAGAAAAGAACGCCATGGCATCTTTTGCATTTGTTGGGAATATCAATCAATCTGTTGATGTGTTGTTAAAAACGTCACATCTATTTGAGCCTTTTCCTGAGGCCATGGGAATGGATACTGCTTTTTTAGATCGGATGCATTGTTATTTGCCTGGGTGGGAGATCCCCAAATATAGACCGGATTTTTTTACGGATGACTATGGTTTTATTACAGATTATTATGCAGAAGTAATGAAAGAACTTAGAAAAACAACCTATGGAGATGCTCATGAGAGGTACTTTAAATTAGGGAATCAATTAAATCAAAGGGATACCATTGCAGTTAAAAAGACCATATCTGGAATGGTGAAAATCATCTTTCCTCATGGTGAATATACGAAAGATGATATTGAAAAGATCTTACGATTTGCATTGGAAATGAGAAGAAGAGTGAAGGAGCAGCTGAAGAAAATCGGTGGCATGGAGTTCTATGATGTGAACTTTTCTTATATCGATCAGGATACTTTTCAAGAAGAATATGTGCCTGTTCCAGAAGAAAGTGGAGGGAGCTTAATACCAGAGGGTATTGGTAAGCCTGGACATCTCTATAGTGTGTCTAGAGGTTCCTCAGGTATGTTAGGTGTATATAAGATGGAGACTCAAATGACAACAGGGAATGGAAAGTTTGAAAGAACAGGGATAGGCTCTAATTCCCAAGCCAGAGAAGCGGTAGACAATGCTTATAAATATCTAAAGGCAAATAGTAAGAGTATAAGTGGGAGCATTAGTACAACGACGAAGGATTACCTTGTACATATCCAGGACTTAAATGGAATTGGAATGACGACTAGTTTATCATTACCCACTATCATCGCTATATCCTCTGTGGCTTTAGGTAAACCTGTCATTACTAGTGCGGCTATTTTAGGGGATGTAAGTATTGGTGGCACGTTAATCAAGGTGGAAGAATTAGCAAACACATTACAAGTATGTCAAGATAGCGGTGCCAAGAAAATATTGCTACCACTAACATCTGCACCTGATTTAGGAACAGTTCCCCCTGAATTAGTCGGATCATTTAATTTAATATTTTATAGTTCAGCTGAAGATGCAGTATTTAAAGCATTGGGAGTAGAATAAGAGCCAGTGGAAAAGTCTATAGATGACAATCAGAAGGTCCTATCAATTTATGTTATAGGACCTTTTCTATGCCCCTAGAGTGAATATTTAAAACTTTATAGGTAATGAAAAAAGATTGATAGACAAAAAACCATAGGATGCTATAATAAAAATAGAATTAGTATAGGCCATACGACAAAAAAAGACACAAATTTTGAATGAAGGGGGCTTGGTGATGAGGGAGTTATACGAAAAACTGTTAGAATATTTAAAAAATGAAGATAAAGAAAAGTCATTGAATCTTTGTATTGATGCACTGAAGAATCAGCGCATTGGTGTTATCGATTTATATCAATCTGTCTTAGCACCTGCATTAAATCATATTGTAGAAGAATATATCGAAGAAGAGGATTTGATCTGGAAAGAACATGTAAGAAGTGGAATCATTCGCACCATAGTAGAAAATACATATCCTTTTGTAATAAAAGAAAAGGGGGAAAGGGGTAGGGGGAGAGAAGAAAAAGTCATTGTCATGTGTCCCAGATTTGAAGATCATGAGTTGGGTGCAAGAATGATTTCAGATTTATTTACCATAGCAGGCTATGATACTACTTTTATTGGTGCCAATACGCCAGAAAAAACCATTCTGAAAGCAGTGGAAGTCATTCAGCCTACTTATATATCCATAAGTGTAACGAATTATTACAATCTAATTTCAGCTAAGACCACCATTGATTATATAAAAAATAGATTTGGTGATAAAATTATATTTCTGCTAGGTGGACAAGCTTTTGTCGCAAACCCAGATTCTTATCAGCAAATAGGGGGAGATTTCCTTCTCAATTCCTTTGATGATATTGTGAATCTAACCAGGGGAGGTGGATCCAATTTAAATTAGCATTTTTGATTGCTACTCGATTTTTAAAGGATAATAAAGGACAAACCTTTTTAATTATCTTAGGAATCACCATAGGTGTGTCTGTTCAAATTTTCATTGGATCTTTAATCGATGGATTACAAATAAGTTTAATCAACACCACTATAGGCAGTTCCTCTCAGGTAACCTTAGTTCCCAGTGGTAAAGAAAAATATTTTAAAAATGATGAAACGTTATTCCAGGCAATAAAAAGGGACGAGAGGTTTACTGCTGTATCTAAATCCTTAGATTCTTCAGGCTTCCTATTTTATGATGAAGAGTCCTACCCTGTACTTGTCAGGGGATTTGAATTTGAACAAGGGAATCAAATCTATCAGTTTGATAAAAAACTCATAGAAGGGAAACTTCCAAGTGAAAAGATGGAAGTAGCATTAGGAAAAAACCTAGTGGAAGAACTGGGTCTATCTATAGGGGAGACTATTTTACTGGCGACTCCAGATAGGAAAACAGTAGACCTGATAGTGGTAGGGGTTTATGATTTGAAAGTAGCCAGTTTAAACAAATCTTGGGTTATTACAACCTTACCTACATCAGAAACCATATTTGACAAAGAAAATCAATTGTCATCTATAGAAACGCAAGTAAAAGATGTGTTTCAAGCGGATATAATTGCTGAGGAGATGTTTGCCAGTCTAAATAGGAAGGATTTAGAGATTACCAATTGGAAATCACAAAATGAAGAATTGTTATCTGGTTTGGCAGGTCAATCTGCTTCTAGCTATATGATTCAAGTATTTGTTTTATTAGCAGTCTTATTAGGAATTACTTCTGTTCTGGCTATATCCGTAGTACAAAAGTCAAAACAATTGGGCATATTAAAGGCCATGGGTATCAAAGATCGCTCAGCCAGTTTGATTTTTTTATTTCAAGGTTTGCTCCTAGGAGTTATTGGGTCTTTTATTGGAACTTTTGTAGGTGTGGGATTAACCTATTTGTTTTCTAATGTTGTTAAAAATCCTGATGGTACCCCCTTAGTTCCTTTTTATTTAGACTCTCAATTTATTGCTATTTCTGTTATGGTTGCCATAGCATCAGCCACCATAGCAGCTTCCATACCGGCTAGAAAATCTTCTAAGTTAAATCCAATGGAGGTGATCAAAAATGGCTAATATATTAGAACTGAAAAATATCAATAAAATCTATGGAGAAAAAATAAAAACCCAAGTGTTATTTGATGTAAGTCTCAGTTTTGAGGAGTCTTCTTTTAACTCCATCATTGGCGCTTCAGGCAGTGGTAAATCAACCTTGATGAATATCATAGGTACATTAGATAAGCCTAGCAGTGGTCAAGTTTTTATTGATGGAATCCATACTATAGATTTAAAAAAGGATCAATTGGCTGAACTTAGAAATGAAACCATTGGATTTATCTTTCAGTTTCATTACTTATTACCTGAGTTCACTGTTCTTGAAAATGTGTTAATGCCTTATAGGATTAAGCATGGTAAAGTTGATAAAGAAGCCATGGAAAGAGCCAGTGATCTTATGGAGATTGTTGGTTTAACAAAAGTGAGAAATAATAAAGCTACGGATATCTCTGGAGGCCAACAGCAAAGAGCAGCCATTGCGAGGGCTTTAATTAATAATCCCAAAATTGTATTGGGAGATGAGCCTACAGGGAACTTGGATTCTGAAACGACGGAAACAGTTTATCAGTTGTTACGAAAAATCAATCAAGACTATCAAACTACTTTTATCGTTATTACCCATGATAAAAAAATTGCAGAAAAAGCAGATCGAATTATTGAAATAAAAGATGGAAAGATCAATATGGATATAAGAAGGTAAGCAAGTTTAGTTAGAATTATTTATTAAAAATCGGATAAGACACAGAGAATAGAGTTAAAAACAGGCCTTATAAAGCAATTTTATAGGGCCTGTTTTGATTGTTTTATTTGAAAAAAGCTATTTCCACACTAAGACTTGAAAAAAAATTTTTTTGTAGTATGATAAACAGTATATCTAGTTATCACATTACCTTGATAAAGTGGAAAAGCAGAAGGGGAGCAATATGAATGATTTATTTTCAAAAATAGAGCAGATAGAACAGAGTCTTCAACAAGAATTTGAAGCCATTAACGATTTTATTTTCCGGCATCCAGAATTAGGGGGGGAAGAATATATTAGTGTAAAATATCTAACGGATGTACTCAGTCAGTATGGTTTTGAAATTACTATGCCCTACTGTGATTTAGATACGGCTTTTCGAGCTGAATTTGGAGATAGAGAGGAAACCAAAATTGCCTTTTTAGCTGAGTATGATGCGTTGAAGGGAATGGGAGAAAAAGGAGAGCCCGCCCATGGGTGTGGGCACAACTGGATTGCAGCTAGTTCAGTAGGGGCAGCTATTGTTCTTTCTCAACTAAAAGATGAGTTCAAAGGACAGATTGTTGTTTTAGGTACGCCGGCAGAAGAAACCTTTGGGGCCAAGGTAGATATGGTGGAGAGAGGTGCCTTTGATGATATAGACATTGTAATCCAAGGTCATTTAGGGAATGAAAATATTTTAAATACCCAAGCCATGGCTATGAATTCACTGGAGTTTCGGTTTACAGGAAAGCCTGCCCATGCAGCTGCTTATCCGTATAATGGGGTCAATGCATTGGATGCAGTGCAATTAACTTTTGCTGGAGTCAATGCATTACGGCAGCATATTCGACCAGAAGCCAGAATTCATGGAATTGTCTCCAATGGAGGGGCAGCAGCCAACATTATACCAGATCAAGCTGCTTGCAAATTAACGATGAGAGCCAGCAGTTCCAGTTATTTAGAAGAAATTACACAAAAGGTGAAGAACTGTGCAAAAGGGGCTGCCCTCATGACAGGGACTACCATGGAGTATGGAAAGTTTGAAAATAGCTTTTTGGATATGGTGAATATTCCTTCTTTGCAAGAGATTATGAAAGAAGGACTCACGAAGGCAGGTATTGAAAACCTATTAGAAGAGGAAGTAGAACCAAAGGGATCCACGGATATTGGAAATGTGAGTTATCAATGTCCTACATCTTATGTTCAGTTGGATGTAGAAGGAGATGAACCTTTTTTAGCTCACGAGCAGTCTGCAGTTTCTCTGTCTAATTCATCTTATGCTATGAAAAAGTTACATCAGGCCATTCAAGCCTTTGCTTATACTGGCTTATATCTATTTTTAAATGAGAAAAAGATAGAAGAAATTAAAGAGGAACATCAGAAAATTTTAGCTAAAAAAGGGGGGAAGTCTTGTGAAAATAAAGAGTAGAGAAATAGACTATAACAAATCTATGTCTAATCAAAAGATTTCCATAGGGCAAAAGATGATGAATATCATTGAAGAAAAAGGAAATAAACTTTGGGATCCAGTGACTTTATTTGCTGTGATTTGTCTACTGACCATGGTCCTCTCTTTTATCTTGTTTAAGTTAGATGTGACGGCTATTCATCCAGGAACCCAAGAAACTATTGCTGTAACCAATTTATTATCAAAAGAAAGTCTACAATGGCTGATCGGAAGCATCTCTACAAACTTTCAAGGGTTTCCACCTTTAGCTTTGGTGATTATTGTGATGCTAGGGGTAGGTGTAGCTGATAAAAGTGGATTGTTAGGAAGCTTTATGAAGAATACAGTGATTCGAGCCCCTAAAAGTCTGGTTACTGGAATTATTGTTTTTATCGGACTGAATGCAGTGGCAGCTGGAGATTCCGGGCCTATTGTATTGCCACCTTTAGCAGCCGCCATATTTTTGGCTTTAGGTCGTCATCCTTTGGCAGGGATGTATATGGCTTTTGCGGCTGTACAAGTAGGATTCACTGCTTGCGTTATGATTCAGATGGGAGATGTAATTGCAGCTAGTTTTACAATTCCAGCTGCACAGCTGGTAGACCCTAATTTCGTAGGAACCCCTGCTATGAATTATTATTTTATGTTCATATCTACTTTTATTTTGGTACCGGTGTTAATTCTAGTGAATAATAAAATTATTGAGCCTCGTTTAGGGGTATATAAGGCAACAGCCCAAGTGGATACAGATATGAATAGTGAATTACAACCTTTGGAGAAAAAAGGACTTCGATGGGCAGGAATTTCTTTATTGGCCTTGGGGCTTTTTTCCATTCTTCTTTCTGTTGGAGAAAATGCTTTTTTAAAAGATCCTGCAACAGGTTCTTTACTAACCTTCGAAGCACCTTTGATGTTAGGGATTGTCCCACTGGTGACATTGATATTTTTAGTCCCAGGCATTGTTTATGGTCTAGTTACAAAATCTATCAAAAATGATAAAGATGTGGTCTCTATGATGGGGCAGTCTATTAGTGAAATGGGAGGGTATATTGTTTTAGCTTTTGCAGCTTCTCAAATGTTAGGATTATTCCAAAAAAGTAATTTAGGAGTTATTCTTTCTATCAAAGGAGCTGAGTTTTTACAGCGTATAGGATTGACAGGTATTGGTTTGTTTATTGCTTTTTTAGTTTTGACTTCTATACTGAACTTGTTTTTGGGAAGTGCAGGGGCAAAGTGGGCTATTATGGCACCTATTTTTGTTCCTATGTTTATGTTTTTAGGCTATAGTCCAGCTTTTACCCAAGTCGTATATCGAATTGGGGATTCTATTACCAATGGAATTAGTCCTTTGTTCCCTACCTTTGCTTTGCTAATTGCTTATGCAAAAAAATATGATAAATCTGTAGGGGTAGGAACCATTGTATCTAATATGATTCCTTATACTATTTTTACTGCTCTTGCTTGGATGATTTTAATGATTATTTTTATGGTATTGAATTTACCTTTAGGCCCAGGAGCAGGAATTTATTTATAAGAATACTTTTTTAAATGTGAACACCCTGTTAATAAAAGAGTTACCTCTTTTATTAACAGGGTGTTTTGTATTTAGATTTCTTTGATCAGTAGGAACACATGATGTTTTATGCTATAATAATAGATGCAATTGTTTAATAAATGAGGAAATTTCATCATTAGATTATTTGTAATACTAGTTCAATGTAAGATGTTACACTTTATTCAAGATTATATATATTATAATACAGTTTATTTTGAAATTTCTTCAAACATATTAGGATGGGGTGATGGAATCAAATTGAGTACTGAAATGAAAACAAAATTAAGAAATATTTTTTCACAATCTGATTGTGGGAATCAAATGGCTTTAGACCTAGTGGAACCAGGTAGTGATGAAGATATGAAGCCTGAAAACCATAAGAGAGTGGGTAAGCATCTACCACCAGAGGTCAGTTCTAGGATGATGTATAAGGATATCGTCCGGATCGCGGGTCCATCTTTTATTGAACTAACCCTAACCCAATTGGCATCTATGGTAGATTTGATGATGGTGGGGCAGTTAGGATCATGGGCTATCTCAGGTGTTGGGCTGACCAACCAGCCTAAATTTTTGCTTATGGCTATGTTTATATCAATGAATGTAGGGGCTACTGCATTAGTAGCTAGGTATAAGGGAGCTGGTGAATATGAAAAAGCCAACAATATTCTTCGGCAATCTCTATTATTAACCTTTATTTTTTCTTTGGCATCATCTATTATTGGATTTATATATGCAGAACCTTTGGTTCGTTTAATGGGAGCAGCAGATGCAGAAACATTAGCGGCGGGTACCATTTATCTTAAAATCCAAATGATTGGATTTGTATTTATGGCATTAACCAGTACCATCACTGCTACCCTGCGGGGGGTAGGGGATTCTAAAACCGCCATGGTATATAATTTAGTTGCCAATGGAGTCAATGTGGTTCTAAATTATGTATTGATCTATGGACATTTTGGTTTTCCGGAGATGGGAATTGCCGGTGCTTCATTAGCTACTATTATTGGGCAAGGCGTGGCTTTTGTCATGGCTGCTAGTGTAATTTTAGGAGGAAAACAGTATCTAAGCCTTCGATTGCAAGATGGATTTAAACCTGATTGGGAGAGTTTAAAGAGTATCTTCAATATAGGGGTTCCTGCCATGATAGAACAATTGGTTATGCGAGCTGGTATGATGATTTATTCTGTTACGGTTGCCTCTCTTGGAACGATAGCTTTTGCAACTCATCAAGTATGTATGAATATTCAAGCCATGTCTTTTATGAGTGGGCAGGCTTTTTCTGTTTCTGCCACATCACTGGTGGGGCAGAGTCTAGGAAAAAAACGGTCAGATATGGCAGAGGCATATGGACAACGTTCTCGTCGGATAGGGATGATTATTTCCGTACTGCTTGGATTCATATTCTTCTTTTTTGGAAAGCCCATTGTTGCTTTATATAGTAATGAGGCAGAGGTGATACAACAAGGAGGTAGGATACTTATGCTGGTGGCTTTTATTCTGCCTTTTCAATCCTCACAGTTTATCCTTACAGGTGTATTAAGGGGAGCAGGGGATACAAGAGCTACGGCTATGATTATCTTTATCACTGTTCTATTGGTTCGGCCAGGGATGGCTATCTTAAGTATAAATAAATTGGGATGGGGATTAGAAGGTGCGTGGATTGCCTTGGCTGCAGACCAATTACTTCGATCTTTGCTAGTGCTTCTACGACATAATTCAGGGAAATGGAAGACGATAAAAGTTTAAAAATAACCAATGGCATCATTGATGCCATTGGTTATTTTTGTACATTGTCTTAGCTTATATTTTAAATATGCAGTTCTGACAAGATAAGCAAAAAACTGTATAAGATGAGCAAACTCTCTTGCAAAACGAAGATTTACGTATACAATAAAAGAGAAGGAACATAGTATAAAAAGAAAAGAAATTTTTATAGAAAGAGGGGATATCATGATTGAAATAAAGAATGTAAGTAAAACCTATGCTGGAGGTGTGTTAGCCGCTAACAATGTAAACTTAACCATTCCAGATGGTGAAATTTTTGGTTTTTTAGGCCCCAACGGTGCAGGGAAGACAACTACCATAAAAATGATTACAGGAATCTTAAAGCCAGATCAGGGTCAAATATTGATCAATGGTAAAGATATTCAAAAAGATGTGATTGAAGCAAAGAAAGAATTTGGTTTTGTTCCTGATGATCCAAATGTATTTTTACGATTGAAAGGTCTTGAGTATTTAAATTTTATGGCAGATATTTATGGTGTAGATTCTGAAACAAGGCAAGAAAAAATTCAAGAACTGAGTACTCGGTTTGATATGGGATCTGCTTTAGGAGATCAAATCCAGAGTTATTCTCATGGAATGCGTCAAAAAATTATGGTGATGGGTGTTTTAATCCATGAGCCCCCTGTATGGATTTTAGATGAGCCGATGACAGGACTTGATCCACGATCTTCTTATGTTTTAAAAGAAATGATGCGAGAACATGCAGATGAAAATAAAACCGTCTTTTTTTCCACACATGTATTAGAAGTAGCAGAAAAGCTTTGTGATCGTGTTGCTATTATTAATAAAGGTAATATTCTTTTTTGTGGTCATATAGAAGAGTTACGAGAGCAGTCAAAAAGTGATGCATCTTTAGAAAAAATGTTTTTGGAGTTGACTGAAAATGAATGAAAAAGCGAAAAAAACATGGCTATTAGCAAAGGTTTTATTTAAAAATGGAATTGGGAAAAGCAAAATGAAAATGAAATGGAAAGTACTTCTAGGCATTCTGTTTTGTGTTTGGCTTATTCCTGTAGGTATTGGTTTTTTTGGTATCATCTCTGCCTTATACGATGGATTTCATGGTATTGGGCAAGAAGGATTGCTACTAGAAATAGGCCTCATTGGGGCAGCTTTTTTAGTATTGTTCTTTGGTATCATTCATTTGCTTAATATCTTTTATTTTACAAAAGATGTAGAAAGCTTATTGCCTTTACCTTTTACCCCAGGGCAAGTGATAGGAGCTAAGTTCTTAGTGGCACTATTATATGAATATCTTACTGTTGGATTGATTATTCTGCCTATTCTTTTTGTTTTTGGATTTAAAGCAAGTATGGGTATCATTTACTTTTTATATAGTTCTCTTGTTTTTTTAGTCCTTCCTATCCTTCCTTTGGTGCTGGCTGGAATCTTGGTAGTCATTTTAATGAGATTTACCAATTTGGGGAAAAATAAAGATTTATTAAAAGTAGTTGGTGGCATCATTGCTATTGTGTTTGCTTTAGGGTTAAATATTGGAATACAATACTTTACAAATGCAGGTATGAGCCCAGAAAAGATCCAAGAGTTAATGATGCAGGGAAATAACTCTTTGTTGGGAATGAGTTCAGGATTATTTCCACATCTACAATTAGCTAGTAAGGGTTTGTTATATGCCTCTACTTTAGAAGGTTTTCTTTTGATTTTAGGTTTTATCCTGATTAGTTGCGTGAGTTATGTTATCTTCTTTTGGGTAGGAGAAAAGCTATACTTTAAAGGAGTTGTTGGGCTATCAGAAAGCAGAGCTAGAAGAAGAAAAATTACAGCTCAGGCATTCCAGCGACAAACTTTAAGGCGTACAGCTTTTTGGTCTTGTTTTTCAAAAGAAGTACGGCTTTTACTACGCACCCCTCCCTATTTTTTAAATTGTGTGATGATGAATGTACTTGGTCCCTTATTTTTGATTCTTCCCATTTTTACAAATCAACAAGAGATTAGTAATATTAAATGGGACGGGGAACCAGCTATTCTAGGGATTGCCCTAGCTATTGCTGTAGGTGTAGTTTTATTTATTGGAGGTACCAATGGAATCGCAGCAACTGCTCTATCAAGAGAAGGAGAACAGATTTTTGTAAGCAAATATTTACCCATTAGTTATATGATTCAGCTAAATGCCAAAATAGCTTCAGCCATCTATATTGGTTTTTGGGGGATTTTTATTTTGATTGGTATTGGGGCCATTTTCTTTGGTTTTCCTATTATATTTTATTTTGCTGTGATGATTGTAGGTGGGGTAGCCCTATTATTCTCTGCATTGATAGGAATTATCATTGATCTATATCATCCAAAATTAGATTGGGATAGTGAGCAGAAAGCGGTAAAGCAAAATATTAATGTTTTCTTTCAGATGTTAATTGTCCTTGTTGTTGGCGGAGTGAGTATTGGGGCAACGATTATGTTAAGATTTACACTGCTTCAAGCTGTTCTTGGCTTTGTTTTCTTTTATAGTATAGTATCCCTTATTTTATGGATATGGCTCAAAGCCATCGTACAGAAAGCATTTGATCGAATAGAGGCATAGGAATAAAAAAGCAACTGGCATTTAGAAAAATGAATGCCAGTTGCTTTTTTACTGTCCATAATAAGCATTTGCACCATGTTTACGTAAAAAATGCTTATTTAATAAGGTTTG
>JAAZLH010000206.1 GCA_012799415.1 Candidatus Epulonipiscium sp.
GTAAGCGTCAATTCCAGCCCACATTTTAATCCAACCATCTCTATGAGATAATATCTTTAATATTAATGAGGAGGTTATCTCAAATGAAAGAAGAGGATAGAAAACTCTGGACGGATAGAATCAATGACTATAGATCCAGTGGGTTAACAGCCGTTAAATGGGCTGAAGATAGGGGTATTGCCGTACATAAACTTAGGTACTACATCAATAAATTCAACAAAGAAAAGAAGCAAAATTCAAACCAGAAACCTAAAGAAATACAATGGACCTCCGTTGTACCAGTAGAAACAAAGGTAGAAAACAAATCCAATAATCCATTAAAGATTACCATAGGCAAAGCAACAGTTGAGGTAGCCTCTGGATTTGATGAAGTTACCTTCCAATCAGTAATAAGGATTCTTTCACAATGCTAAATAGTAGTATTGATCGTGTTTACTTAGCAATAGGAGTAACAGACCTTAGAAAATCTATTGATGGATTAGCAATTCTTGTTACTGAAAGTTTTAAATTAGATCCTTTTTCAAGAAGTCTATTTGTTTTCTGTAATAGAAAGCAAGATAAAATCAAGATTTTAGAGTGGGATGTAAATGGATTTTGGCTACATTACAAAAGGTTAGAAAAAGGTACCTTCAAATGGCCTAGTAATTTAAATTCCAAAACCCTCTCAGTTAGTGAAAGGGAATTCAGATGGCTTTTAGATGGTTTATCTATTGAACAAAAAGATGCTCTTTCCCCTGTTCGGGAACGAATAATTATATAGTAATTCAACTAAAAACTGTAGCTGTTAGGGTCTTAACTAATATTGAAAAATAGATGTTTTAAGGCCCTTTAATACTATCTTTATTACTATAAAAATGGTATAATAAAGGTATGAAAACTATAGAAAACAATCAAAAGAAAACACAATTTAATATAGAAGAATTTGAAGACCTTCAAAACCAAAATAAGGTTTTAACTCATCAAGTTGAAGAGCTAAGCATGAAACTAAATTGGTATGAAGAGCAGTTTCGTTTAAATCAAGAAAGACGATTTGGTGCATCCAGTGAAAAAACTAATCCAGATCAATTATCTATCTTCAATGAGGCAGAAAAAGAATCCCGTCCTGAAAAGGAAGAACCAACTATTGAAGAAATTACATATAAACGTAAAAAGAAAAAAGGTTTAAATAAAAAATCATTTGAAGACCTTCCAGTAGAAAGGATAGAATATACTTTATCAGAGGAAGAAAAGGTCTGCCCTAGCTGCGATAATCAACTACATGAAATGAGCAAGGAAATTCGCAAGGAGTTAAAAGTTATTCCAGCTCAAGTTGTAGTAGTAGAGCATGTTAAAAACATCTATGCCTGCAGAAACTGTGAAAAAGAAAATATAACTACACCAATAATTTCATCTAAAACGCCAAACCCAGTACTACCGGGTAGTTTTGTGTCCCCATCTTTAATGGCCTATACAATGGATCGTAAATATCGAGAAGCAGTGCCACTATATAGACAAGAGAAAGGATATCAAAACTTTGGAATAGACTTATCCAGACAGAACTTAGCCAACTGGGTAATCCATGGGGCTAATACTTGGCTAAAGCATCTATATGATAGAATGCATTATCATCTTTTAAATGAAACGATACTCCATGCAGATGAGTCAGTGTTCCAAGTATTAGATGAAGAAGGGAAAAAGCCAACAAGTAAATCATATATGTGGCTTTATGCCACAGGGATGCATTCAACCCCAATTTTCCTCTATGAATATCAGCCATCCAGGACAAAAAAACATCCAAAAGAATTCCTAAAAGAATTTAATGGTTTTTTACAAACAGATGGGTACCAGGGTTACAATTCAGTAGAAAATGTTACCCAAGTAGGCTGTTTTGCCCATGCAAAAAGAGGATTTACAGATACCCTAAAAGCATTACCAAAAGATGCAGAAACATCTAAAACAAATGCTGAAGAAGGACTTAAATTCTGCGATAAGTTATTTAAACTTGAAAAAGAATATAGAAAAGAAAAATTAACCCCTGAAGAAATCTATGAAA
>JAAZLH010000207.1 GCA_012799415.1 Candidatus Epulonipiscium sp.
ATATTTAGTCAGCCTGAGTTTGAAGTCACAGGCTTTATTTGTATGTCATAAAATAGTTTTCGGTCAGTTTTTCTTGAAAATTGTCTTCTGCTTCCATGAAAAATCATTCCATTTATTTAAATTAAATCACTTAAATTAGCCCGCCAATAATTGGATGTTCCACAGTGTGGTGATATTGTGCTCCGGATGTAATTTTTGAAGTGGACACTTAACGATTGATCAAACTTACTGATATGATCCTAATTTCACTTCCTGCTACGTTCGGAAATTAATACCTCTGCAATTGTAAAATCCATTTGATCGTCGATGTCAATAGAATTCTCTTTGTTCATAACTGAAGCAAAGCTTCTGTCTCCATAGATATCTGGTGTTCTTATAAGATGGTCAACTTTGACGATATACAAAGCACCATTAATCCGATAGTAAGTCGGGATACTTTGTCTAGGCATTTTTACCACTTCTGGTCTTATGAAGTTTTCCATCGAAAGATCTTCAGGTAAAGTATTTGCCCATAATGGTGAATGATCCATTTCGCAAACTCCGACAACAAAATTTGCAGCATTTTCTTTCAGCACCTTATATCCTTCAACAATATCATTCGAAGTTCTAAGTGGCGAAGTCGGCTGTAACAGAGCAACCGTATCAAATTCAGTTCCTAATATCCTGTATCTTTCAATAACTTCTTTGACTACATCCCATGAAGAAGCAGTATCATTTGATAATTCATTACTCCTCAAGAAAGGTACATTAGCACCCCATTGCTTTGCAATATCAGCATATTCTTGTGAATCGGTGGAAACCATGATTTCATCAAACAAACCCGATTCTCTTGAAGCTTCAATGGTATAAGCTAACAAAGGTTTGCCACTCAAGAGCTTAATGTTTTTGTCCTTAAGCCCTTTAGATCCTGATCGTGCAGGTATGATTGCCAGATTTCCCATTACTCCACCTCGCAATCATAAAACTTTTTCTTAAGGTCTATTTTATTTTTAATCACATATTCTTTTATTACCTCAACTACCTTATTAGATGTATCTCCATTACCATATGGATTAACCGTTTTCTTAGCTTTCTGTAAAAATTCTTCGCTTAATGATAAGTCTAAAGCATCTCTTATGCTTGCCTGCGTTGGTTCACAGTTAATGACACTGCTTGCTTGTAGCCTCCCCTTCTGTCGGTCTCCAATATTGATTGTAGGGATGCCAAAGCTAGGAGCTTCTAATAATCCACTAGATGAATTGCCAATAACCACGCTACAATACTTGAGTGCACTTAAGTATCGTCTCATACCAAGTGATGTAAATGCGAAAATATTATCATTTTCTTTGGCATAATTATCAATAAATTGATTTATAATCCGTCCTTCAGCATCTGCATTTGCTTTAGTAAAGATAAAATCTAAATTCTTATATTCTTTGCAGACTTCGAGAAGTGATTCAATTTGCTTCTCAGAGCTGTTATTTTCAAGTGTTACTGGATGGAATGTAACCACCGCATATGGTTTTGATAAACTGATATTAAGTTCATTCTCTAATTCTACTTTTTGTAGCAATTTTTCATTTATGATGTTTTCAATACCGATACCTCCAACGTTGTATACACGCTCTGGATGCTCACCTAGTTGAATGACCCTATTTCGGTATTCATCTGTACTTGTAAAATGAAGATAACTTAGTTTTGTTATTGCATGACGAATAGACTCATCAATGGCACCTTCTGTGGTTTCTCCCCCATAGAGATGAGCTATGGGAATTCTCTGATTCATTGCTGTACTTGCTACAGCCAGTGTTTCATATCGATCGCCAAGAACAATCAACAAATCGGGATTTAGCTTCTCGAAATAATCAGCAAAGCTAATCATCGCAAGCCCCATCGATTTGGAAATAGACGATGGCGTATCTGAGCTTAAAAGGATCTCGATTTTCTCATCAATGACAAAACCATCCTTTTCAATTTCTTTATAAGTCAACCCGAATTCAGGTGATAAATGTGCTCCAGTGGCTACGATTCTTACATCAAATTCCTCAACTGTATTAAGTTTTGCGATTATTGGTTTCAATAAACCATATTCAGCTCTTGTAGCTGTTAAAATACTGATTATTTTCTTCATAGCTCTATCAACTCATCTTCTTCAAAATCTCTTGGCGCAGGCTTTCCTATGATATCAAACCATCTCATAGGACTTATACCATCACCTGGTCTTTTTACTGTTAGGTTCTCTTCCGTAAAAATTTCACCGGATTTAATTTCTTTACTTGCAATAATACTCTTACGCGCAACAGCCATGTTCTTTTTCTCTGATTCAGCTGGCTGCTTCATTCCATTACCTAGAGCCAATTCAATATGTCTTATGGAGTCAACCATGGCTTTAAGCTCATTTGGTTCTAAGCTCGCTTTATGATCTGGCCCTTCCATATTTCTGTCTAAGGTAAAATGCTTCTCTATGACTGTAGCACCTAAAGCAACTGCGGCAATAGGAACCTCTACGCCTTTAGTGTGATCCGAATACCCCACCTTGACACCAAATTCTTCCTTTATTGTGTTCATAGCTCTTAAGTTTACATCATCAAATGGTGTCGGGTACTCTGTAGTACAATGAAGAACTGTCAGTTCCGCCGCTCCATTTTCTTTTAAAGCTTTAATAGCACTTCTTATGTCTTCCATTGTGCTCATACCGGTAGAAAGTATCACAGGTTTATTTAGGTTAGCAATCTTAATTAGATAAGGTAGGTTGGTAATGTCTCCTGAAGGAATCTTCCAAGTGCCCATTCCTAAACTATCTAAAAAATCTATGCTATCAAAATCAAAAGCAGTGGACATAAATTCAATATCTTTGCTTTTACAGTATTCATTCAGTTCTACAAACTCATCAAAGGAGAGTTCGAGCTTCTTAAGCATATCCTGTTGGGATTCTTCTGGCTCAGTTTGTTGCTTTTGATATTCAGCTTTTACTGCATTTTTTGAAACGATATTCTTAGAAACAAGAGTCTGAAACTTTACGCAATCAGCCCCTGCACCTTTAGCAGCATCGACTAATTTTTTTGCCAGCTCCAAACTTCCATTATGATTTACGCCAGCTTCTGCAATTATAAATACACTCATAGTTTCTTCACCTCCCTACATGGATTTCCGTAAGCCATAGTATTTGAATCAATATTTTGCAAGACGACACTTCCCATACCAATAATTGAATTTGACCCTATGTGAATTTGTTGTTTAACTGTAGCGTTTGAGCCGACGTGAGAATGCTCTCCAACTACGACTTCTCCACCTAAAACAGCTCCTGGAGCAATGTGGGAAAAAGCACCGATCTGACAGTCGTGCTCCACAATAGATCCAGAATTTATGATGGCTCCCTTTTGAATTAGAGCACCAGCATTGACTATACTCTGTTTCCCAACAAACACACCTTGTTCAATTATCGTATGCTTGCTGACTTTAGCCGAATCATCAATGATGACAGGAATTTCGTAACCAATTTCACTGAGCATATTGAAGAGTTTTATCCTAAGAGTTGGATTTCCGATACTTCCAATTGTGACAACGGCATACCTGTAACCATCTCTAAATAAAGCAGGTAGATCATCATCACATCCCACTACAGGAACACCCATCACTGACATA
This sequence comes from Candidatus Epulonipiscium sp., assembly GCA_012799415.1. GTDB lineage: Bacteria > Bacillota > Clostridia > Lachnospirales > JAAYNZ01 > JAAZLH01. The sequence continues at coordinate 3,625 of JAAZLH010000207.1, forward strand.
CCAAGATTCTCTTTCTTATCGACAATCCCGATTTCTGCATATTCATTTAGTTCAAGAAGACTATCCAATACTGATTTACAATGGCCTCCGCCACCAATTAAAAGTATTCTTTTATTCATCTCTCTCTAACCTTCTTCGCATTTCTTCCATTTCATCAATCTGACCCATGTCCATCCAACTATTCTCACTTATTGGATAAATACCAATTTTCTCACCTTTAGCCTTATATTGTTCAATGATATCCGGAAAGCCAATAGGCTTATCTTCCTCTAGCTCTTCAATAATCTTAGGCTCTACAATATACATTCCTGTATTTGTGAAAAAAGATAGTTCTGGTTTTTCCTTCATGCTTTCTATTTCGCCTGTTTCACTGATTTCTATAACACCATATGGAATTTTAATGTTCTTTAGTGAACAAACCATAGTGATTAAATTATTTTCCTTATTATGGTAATTGTATATCTTTTCATAATCTTCTTCGATCAAAATATCACAATTAGATAAAATAAATGTTGAGTTGATCTTTCCCTTAAGAAGGCTCAGACCTCCACCTGTACCTAATGGCTTATCTTCATCTACATAATCAACCTTGTATGCTTTTTCAATTTCATTGAAATAAGCTTTAATCATATTCTTCTTGTGATTAACAACAAGATAAAACTGATCGCTTCCATGTCGATTGAAACGGTTGATGATATGCTCAACAATTGGAATTTCTCCAATGGGAATGAGTGGTTTAGGAAGTATTTTGGTGTATGGATATAATCTTTTACCAAGACCTCCTGCCATAATAACAACTGGAACTTCCAAAGTTCTCTGTGGTTCGACTTCTTCATCATTCCATAACACTACAGAAAGAATATTACTCTCTTTATCTAGTATTGGAAGTGCTTCTATGGAATGTTTTTTCATAAATTCTTTTGCTTTGGTTTTCTCTTCCTCTAACAGATATTTGGGATTGTAGTTTGCAATCTCCCTGACTTTAGCATCCAGGTTTCCTTTTTTTAGGATCCATCTTCTGATGTCACCATCTGTAATGGCTGCAACAAAATGACCATCCCTAGTAACAAAAAGCACTTTCTTGGCGACTTTATCCAATTGCTGCATCGCTTCAAGCATTGTTGATTCTTCGTCTATTAAAAATTCTATGACTTCCATTTCCGCACCTCATTTCAAAGGCGATTTACACCACCTCTGGTTGTTTTAAACATTCAATAACATAGGCAGCGTCTTCTCTAGAAAGATTGGAGCTGCATGGTATATTAACTACCTTGTCCAAATACTGCCTTGCTTTATCAATCTTATGAGTTTGACTTCCCCCATAAGGCTTTTGGTCACTGATCAATCCCCATATCGGTCTTGCCTGGATCTTCTTAGAGGCTAAATATTTGATGATTTGATCTCTATTTAATGCGTATCCTTGTTCTACATATAGTGCATAAAACCAATAATTAGGACGAATACTATCCTTAAAATCTAAAACTCTAAGGCCAGGTATCTCTTGGATTTCATTCTTATAGAAATCATAATTACGCTTCTTAGTCTCAATAAAATCTTCAAGTTGTTCCAGCTGTGCAAGTCCTAAGGCTGCCTGAAGGTTTGTCATACGGTAATTATAGCCAATTTCATCGTGGGTATAGTAAAGCTCATCACTTTTCGCTTGGGTTGTAAGATGCTTTGCCCTCCCTAAAAGTTCTTCATTATCTGACACGATCATGCCACCACCGCCAGTAGTCATGATTTTATTTCCATTAAAAGAATAAACACCAATATCTCCGATAGTACCAGCGTGTTTACCTTTATATTTCCCTTCAATATAATAAGTACCAATCGCTTCTGTTGCATCTTCAATCACTTTCAGATTGTACTTATTGGCAACTTCAATGATACCCTCCATGTTCGCCATGTTTCCAAAAACATGAACGACAATCAAAGCTTTGATATGCTTCTTAGTTGAATTATTGATGAGTTTACCATCTAAAAAACTACATTCTGTTTCACAGAAGTCTTTTAGCTTATCAACATCCATAGTAAGTGAATCATCACAGTCCATGAAAACAGGTTCTGCACCAATATACTTCACTGGATTTACTGCTGCGATAAATGTCAGTGTTGGGACAATGACTTCATCTTCTTTTGTAACCTTGCAAACTTCAAGTGCGATATGAAGCCCTGATGTACCATTTTGACAGGAAACAGCACCTTTGCACTTAGCGTACTCTGCTACTTTCAATTCAAAATCATTTACATATGGACCGCCCGTTGATACCCATTCTGTTTCAACTGCATGTGTTACATACTCAAGCTCTTTCCCTTTTAAGTTGGGAACGGATAGAGGTATGAATTTTTGACTCATTTTAGCACCTCCAAATTAAATATTGTAAATATCTGTCTTATACTGATCTAAGTTATGCTTAAAAAATTCAATTGTTTCTGCTAGGCCTTGTTCAAAGGTATAATTAGGCTTCCAATTGGTCAATCTCATGATTTTCTCGTTGGATCCTAAAAGTCTATTTACTTCACTCTTTTCTGGTCTTAGTCTTTGTTCATCACAAATTATCTTTGCATTCGGATTGATTTGCCTAATCAATTCCTCAGCTAACTGACCGATAGAAATTTCTTGTTGGGTAGCAATATTAATTTCTTCACCTATTGTCTTGTCCGATTTTGCAATCTCAATAAATCCATTAGCTGTATCCTTTACATAGTTAAAATCTCTGGTTGGTGTTAATGAGCCAAGTTCGATTTCTTCTTTCCCAGCAAGAAGTTGAGTAATAATTGTTGGAATAACTGCTCTTGCTGATTGTCTCGGGCCATAGGTATTAAATGGACGAACGATTGTTATTGGCATATTAAAGCTTCGGTAAAAGGACTCTGCTAAACGATCTGCTCCAATTTTTGTTGCAGAATAAGGGGATTGTCCTTGGTAAGGATGCTTTTCATCTATTGGTACATATTGAGCAGTGCCATATACTTCTGATGTTGATGTAATAAGTAATCTTGAAGTATCTAAATCTCTAGCCGCTTGCAGTACATTAAGTGTACCTTTAATATTCGTATCTACATACGTATCTGGTGAATGATAGCTGAAAGGAATAGCAATCAATGCAGCAAGATGAAACACTTCATCCATCCCCTTCATTGCTTCTCTTACGCCATTTGGATCTCTTACATCTCCAGTAAATACTTCTATTTCTTTCATTATTTCTTTAGAAAGTGTATCTAACCATCCCCAAGAATTAAATGAATTATAATATGCAAAGGCTTTTACCTTGTGTCCTCGCTTGACTAACTCTTCAGTTAAGTGACTTCCAATGAAGCCATCTGCGCCTGTTATGAGTATTTTTTTCATCAGATTCAATCCTTTCTAATCTCTACTAAATAAATCTCTCGTATAAACTTTGTCCACCACATCTTTAATTTCATCTGATAATCTGTTTGCCACGATAACATCAGAGATTTTCTTGAATTCATCAAAGTCTTTGATTACTCTTGAACCAAAGAACTCTTCTTCATGAAGTGCCGGCTCAAATACCACTACTTCGATACCTTTAGCTTTGATACGTTTCATAACACCTTGAATAGCAGACTGACGGAAGTTATCAGAATCCATCTTCATGGTAAGTCTGTAGATTCCTACTATTTTAGGCTGTCTCTTAATGATCATGTCGGCGATATGATCTTTTCTTGTGCGGTTAGCATCAACTATTGCAGACATCACGTTCTGAGGGACGTCCTGATAGTTAGCCAAAAGTTGCTTTGTATCCTTTGGCAAGCAGTAGCCACCATAGCCAAATGAAGGGTTGTTGTAATGAGTACCTATACGTGGGTCGAGTCCTACTCCTTCAATAATTTGCTTAGTATCCAGTCCTCTAACTTCAGCATAGGAATCAAGTTCATTGAAGTACGCTACACGGAGAGCAAGGTAAGTATTAGCAAATAACTTGATGGCTTCCGCTTCAGTAGCATCAGTATAAAGAATTGGAATGTCTTTTTTGATTGCTCCTTGAGCTAGAAGTTCAGCAAAGACCTTTGCTCTTTCTGACTGCTCACCCACAACGATTCTAGATGGGTACAGGTTATCATAAAGTGCTTTTCCTTCCCTCAAGAATTCAGGAGAGAAGATAACATTCTCTGTATCAAATTTTTCTTTGATTGACTCTGTATATCCAACAGGTACAGTGGACTTAATAATCATTACAGCATCTGGATTTATCGATAATACATTTGCTATGACTGCCTCTACCGTTCTTGTATTGAAATAGTTCTTCTCAGGATCATAGTTCGTTGGTGTAGAAATAATGACATAATCTGCATCCTTAAAAGCTATATAATTATCTGTTGTCGCTGTTAAATTGAGATCCTTAGTGGCCAAGTATTCTTCAATCTCAGCATCAACAATGGGTGACCTTTTATTGTTAATCATGTCCACTTTCTCCTGGATAATATCCAGGGCTGTGACTTCATTGTGTTGTGCTAAAAGTATGGCATTGGACAGGCCAACATAACCTGTTCCAGCAATAGTAATTTTCATGATTCGATTACCCCCTTGTTTATGTACGGCCTTTTAATGAAGACCTAATAGTTTGTGTTTGAATATGGCTTTCATTATCATTTAGCTCATTTCTTTACTTTTCTATGCTATAGTATTCTTCATACCAATCCACAAACTTCTGAAGTCCCTCCTCAATACTTGTTGATGGCTTAAAGTTAATATCTCTTTCTAAATCACTGACGTCAGCATAAGTTCTAAGAACATCTCCTGGCTGCATATCCATATAGACTTTCTCTGCTTTTTTTCCAAGAGCAGATTCTAATGCATTGATAAATCTCATTAGCTGTACTGGGTTGTTGTTTCCGATGTTGTATATTTTATAAGGTGCGAAGCTTGTACTTAAATCATCCTTGCTTTCATCCCAGTCTTTATTGTCAGTAGGAGCTTTATCGATAAGCTTCACAATACCCTCTACAATGTCATCAATATAAGTGAAGTCTCTTTCCATCTTCCCATGATTAAATACTTTGATAGGCTTTCCGGCTAAGATGTCTTTTGTGAATGAAAAGTAAGCCATATCAGGTCTTCCGTATGGACCATAAACCGTGAAAAATCTTAGTCCCGTAGTAGGAATACCATAAAGGTGACTATAAGTATGTGCCATCAGTTCATTTGACTTCTTTGTAGCCGCATATAATGAAACCGGATGATCCACGTTATGATTTGTAGAGAATGGTGCTACCTTATTGCCGCCGTAGACAGAACTTGAAGATGCATAAAGCAGATGCTCAACCGGATAATTTCTACAAGCCTCTAAGATATTCATAAATCCGGTTAAGTTTGAATCCACATAAGCATAGGGATTCTCAATGGAGTACCGCACTCCAGCTTGAGCCGCTAGATTTATGACGTGAGTTGGCTGGTAGGTTTCGAAGATATTATCCACTTCAGCTTTGTCTTTTAAATCTACTTTATGAAAATTAAAGTTGTTGTATTTACCTAGGATTTCAAGCCTAGATTGTTTAAGACTTGGATCATAATAGTCGTTCAAGTTGTCAATTCCTATTATTTGATAGGAATCATCTAGTAATTTCTTTGAAAGGTGAAAGCCGATAAATCCGGCTGCACCTGTTATAAGTATTTTCATTTCTATTCAACCTCCGTTATAATTTCTCGATACTATCCCTTGTCTTAAATATATTCCAAGGCATTGAGTATACTTTAGCTGATAACACCCAAGTCGCGATAAATTTTATCAAATATATTATTGATGTTGCTTGTGCTGCCCCAATAGCTCCAAACTCTTTTATAAAGATATAATTTAATATTACATTTAAAACTGCTGCTACAAATGTAACCCATGCAAGTATCGAAGTTTTAGTAGCATAAAATATATAATTCGTTACCATAAGATACATGCCTTTAAACGCATAGCCTAGTGCAATCCATATTACATAAATACTGGAAGATGAAAACTCTTTTCCTACAAATTTATTAAGGAACCAAGGTGAAACTAAACCTAACACGATAGCGATAAGTAGAATTATTATAAAATAAGCATATGTAAGCCAAACAATCTGCACCTTTTTTTTGGAAAAATTCCTCTTTAGTTGTTCAAACAGCCATGGTACATATGCTTTGTTGAATGATTCCGATAACAAACTAATAATCACTCCTATTTGATAACCTACCGAATATATTCCAGTTGCATCCACACCCACCATATTAGTTATGAATATTCTGTCTGTCATTGTCATCAATACTCCCCCGATTGCATGAGGGATGAGAGGAATACCAAATCCTAAAGCGTGTGTAATGTATTCTTTTGAATATTTATTAAATACAAAGCCATTCCTATATAAAATAACAAAAGCAATTACTGCAAAAATAATATACGATATTGTCTGACCAAATACACGGCCATACCAGGACATATTCAATGAGACTACTAACATTACACTTAATAGCGTATTAAATGCGGTCTGGGAGATTTGGAATATCCCATATTTTATCGGTTTCACTTGAACTTGCCACAAAGTCAGAATGACCCTGACTATAAATTGAGCAAATGAATAAACAATAACTATCCCCAAGAATTTTTGGGGGAATAACGAAATACTTGAAATCTTGTCTGAAAAAATAAAGAATATTATACTCACTACGAAAGAACTAACTAATAAAATATAAAGAGAATTTGCAACATATTTCTTAAAGTCAATTTTCTCGTTATCATAATATGCTCTAGCAATTGCACTATTTATACTTACTCCAATAAATGGAGTTACAAAAGATATAAGAACAGTAAACATAGAAACAATTCCATATTCCTTAGGTGTCATGTGCCTTGTTAATATTGGCAACAGAAAGAATGGAATTAAAGCATTAATAAAGTTAGTAATTGTATAAATGCCTGCGTTTTTTAATAGTGATGATTTTAGAAGCTGATTAATTCTCATATACTTCATCGCCGTTTCTTAAATTATTAGTTTTGAAATCTAAGTAGAATAATAAATAAAACAAAACAAAATCAAAATAAAAAGGTATTAAAATTGTATCTGTTAGAGCTCTTATTAATATCGACATCACAACAACCAACAAGTAAAACTTTCTATTAACAAATAATTTTAAAATCTTTTTGACAATAAATATCATAGTTATTATTCCGATGATTCCATATCGGTAATGTAATACTAAGAAAGAATTGTGGAGATTTCCAGTATGAAAAAACGAATAGACGTAATTTGGTTCATATCCAAACATAATGCTTTTAATACTCAAATTAGAAAAATATGAACTTATTATATTAATTCTAGGTTCTCCTTGAATTGATCTGGTGTAAAACTTTTCAAAAATTTCGTATCTGAAATCAGAATAATTGTATAAAATAGAAAGAAAGACTATAAATGCTAAAGTTATGATAAACTTAACATACTTGTTAGAATTTTTATTAAAAAATACTAATCCCGAGACCATAAAAGCGCTACTTACTATTCCGGATCTCCCCCCCGCATATACACTTATTATAAAAAATATAATTGCCGGAATGATAGACCAATTTTTACTTTCTCTCAACATTTCAATGTAATACAAAACTGTTACATACAAGACAATAACCGAAATATGATTACTACTTAAATTTTCCAATAAAAATTTTGGGTTTTTATCCATAAAAATACTTATCAAAAAGAATGATACTACGAAATAATACAAGTATTTAATTATTGGTAAGTTCATCTTCTCTTTAAATAAATAATATGTAATACCTATATTTCCGATTAACAAAATGAAACTAGTTGCAAAAGCAAAAGATCCTTTAACTATTACTTCTATCATTGAACCTATTAGGAAAAAAACAATGAAGCTCAAGAGTTCTCTATATTTCCAGTCAATCTTATATTTCAAGACTGTAATAATTAATGTTAGTGTTAAGCTACCTGAGAGTATGATATTATAGAGCATACTACTAGAAGCCACGTGATTAAACATTCTCTGTGTTGTAATAAAAACAATATAGACAGCAAATAATGAATATAACAATATATCTATCACACTCTTTTTCTTAAAGGTGGGTTTTGTAATTGTAATGCTTGATCTTGGGGTATAACGCTGATTTTTTTGACTGTACATACAAATTCACCCCTTTCTTCTTTAAGAACGTATCTATTTCATAGATTACTTTATCAATAGTAATTCTCGAAAGTTCACTTCTCATAGTTTTATGAATTTCACCAGATTGTCCAGTCTGACCAATGCGTAGACCTTTTTGCTCATAATAACTTCTGTCGATGTCATAAAAGTATTTTGTATTATTCAAATCTACTCCACATAATACTATATTCTTATATCCTGCATAAAAAGCAAAGAAAATAGCCATGCTTATTGACGCTCTTGATTTCCAAAGCAAATCACGCTCAGTAGCAAAATTTTTTCCATCGTAATTTTCAATATAACTAAACGCTCTTTTCATGTTCTTAATATGCCTAATTGGAATTTCAATATCATTAGGCAGATATATATTCCTAGATATGATTTCTGGTAATTTATAATCATTGAAAGTGTTATAGTTGTAACTTTTAAGGATAAAAGGTGTGCTTTTAAATTCCTTGCATTTTTTATCTAAGATATCTATATATAATTTTGCAGTTTCTGGGTCTCTTGACATTTCAAACATATAAAAAGTTGCAATGTGATCATGAATGATCCAAGAGTTTATTCCAAGACTATCATTATTTTTTATATGATTCCATTCAAAAAAATCAATATAGTTTATTGAGTTTCCACTCCCCATAATAAACAAAGTATCACTTTTCTTGTGTGATATAGTATCCAACTCAACAAATGATCTAAAGCCAAATTTATTGATAAGATGATTTTTATTTTTTTCTTTCTGATGCAATTGCTCTCTTATACTCAGCCGAAAATACAAATCATAAAAATGCTTACTTAAAATATCTTTTGCTAACTTCTTCATTTATACATGACTCCTTTTATTACTTACTACTATCAATTGAATTTGAGTAATAACTCTCATACCATTTAGCAACTGCTTTTGTATCATAGCCAGCTTCAACTATCTTATCATAAGTATTTTTTCTAATAATCTTACTCGAATAATCAAGTACTACATCTGCCCAATATCCCGCACTTTTATCCAAGGATAAGTACTCAACTAAATCCGTTATTCTTACTTCAGATGTGATTTTGTCTGAAATAATACAAGGCAATCCAGATGCTTGAGCCTCGAGAACAACTCCTGGTAGCCCCTCATGAGTTGATGGAAATAGGAGAGTGTCCATAGCATTCAATAAATTCGGGACATCAGACCTAACACCTAGAAATAAGACATCTTTCTCTAATCCCAGTTTCAATACCTTGCTTTTCACACTACTTCTTAATGGCCCTTCGCCTACTAAAATTAATTTTGAATGCTCATTCTTCTTTTTTATTTCATTGAAAATATCAATAATGAACTCATGGTTCTTTTGTGGTGAAAACCTCCCTATATGACCAACGACAAATGAATTTTCAATATTAAGTTCTTTTCTAGTATCTTGTCGTAGATTTTTATTAAAAGTATATTTATCTGCTTTAATTGCATTAGGCATTATAGCAACTTTTCCGGAATCTACATCTCTTTTCCCGAATGCACTATATCCTGCAATTTTCGATACAGCAAGCATATCAGTAACATATAATTTGCTAAGCTTTTCTGTAAGTTCTTTAATGATATTCACAATATTTAATTGTGCTCTGGTTCCAGATCTTGAATGTGCAATCCTGACAGGAATATTATATTTTTTCGCAATTTTAAAATAAATAAATGCTGTACTTAAAATATGTCCATGTATTATTCTATATTCTTTATGGTCTCTAAAAAAATCATCTACACCTCTTATATACGAAGTTAGATTTTTTAAATTAAACCTTGGAACTCTATAGATATTCCCACCCAAAGCCCTAATCTCATCATCAAAAAAGCCTTTTTCATGAGTATGCACTAAGAAATCAAATTGAACAATATTCCTATCAATTTCCCGATAAATATCCATAGTCCTACTCTCTGCTCCGCCTGAATTTAGTGCTCCAAACACATGTAAAATTCTAATCTTAGCCACATCTATACCCCCTTCCATGATTTCTTCATCGGTAATAAAAATTTGTCCCCTAATACAGAATCAAATTCATCGGGAGTGAATACTGTATAACCACTAGCATTATAAAATGTCAGTTCACCGAAAATTATTCTCCCCTTAATATTGTATAGATCCACACGAACATGAGGAAAATCCTTTGATAATATTTCTGCTATTTTTAACATTTCATCGAATTTCTCGGGTTTTGGTATTGGCCTATTTATCTCTTTATACTCTGACCTTCTATAAGGAAGTTGTTGAAACTCTGGAGTAAAAAAACTGCACCGACCGTTTTTATGATTATCCACATAATCAACCATCGTATATAGATACTTTACTTTTCCATTAAAACAAAAAAATTTATAGTCGGGTATATCATTATTTTCATCTCTTTCAATAAGCTCTTCAACAATGATTCTAGGTTTTACATCATAGTAGCACCATTCCCTACCATAATCAGCTTTTCTAGCTGTCATCCAACCTTCAATAATAGCTTTAATATCATCAATATTCTCGGACCTTTTATCTTTGACAAAATAGTTAGCTCCAGATCCATTAGTATGTTTAATTGCGAATGAATTCGGCAATGTACTGAAGTTAATCTCTTTCAAATCCTCGTAAACTCCATAAAGTTTCGTCAAATATTTTTCGAGTCCCTTTTCTTCAACATAAGACCTCACTTCATATTTATCAGAACATCTTGTCATCAGTGGATCTCTATAGAAAAGTTTGTACCATTGTAATTTTTCTGTATATCTTTTCGGATTTTTCAGGTTTAACTTTCTGCCTGTCTTAATTCTATATTGCAGTTTGATCATTGTCTTATCAGGAACGAATCTTAATAGGTTTAAAATTCTAAATCTAACTTCTTGATTTCTAATTATTTTCTTGTAGTCCATTTTATTCACCCCACCACAGCATTAATTTCATTCTTATATGAATCAATCACTATCTGCCTATCAAATTCTCTTTCAACTTTAGCTCTACCAGCCAAGCCCATTTGTCTCTTTTTTTCAGAAGTCAACGCTATAAATTTCTCAACTTTCTCAATAAGATCCTGACTATTTTGCTGCTCTACAACATATCCATTAATTCCATCATCTACAATTTCTCTACAACCACTTCTATTCGTTGTTATGATAGGTCTACCACAAGCTGCACTTTCCAATAAGACATTAGACATCCCTTCAGGATAATATGTTGGATGAACTGTGCAATGTGATATCTGATGAAACTTCCTAACATCACTTTGCATGCCGTGGTATACAATAACCCCTTTATCATGCATATCCTTCAACTTTTCTTCATAAGAATCTTCACAAAACCCAAGAATATGAAATTGAGTGTTCGGATATTTTTCTCTTATGTACTTTGCAGCATCAAGATACTGATCAATCCCTTTTTGCTTCATGACTCTTGAAATAAATAAAAAGTTAATGATGTTATCATCAGGATAGTTCAAAACTTGATAATGTTCTAAGTTGACACCAGAACCAGGAATTGTCTTTTGTTTTCCCTTAATGATTCCTTTGCTATTTATAAACTCAGCATTCTCTTTATTTTGAAAGAAAACACAGGATGCATTTTTCAAAGCTAATTTGTATAAAAATATGGTGATACTCTGTAAAACACCACCATTCTCTACAGCAGTTCCTAAACCTGTTATGTTAGAGATGTATGGTGTCTTTGTAAGCCTACACATCATGCCACCATAAACATTCGGTTTAATCGTATATGACAAAACCACATCTGGCTTAACTCTGTTTAGTATCTTTTTATACTCAAACATCAATCTTAAGTCAGTAATTGGGTTTGTCCCCCGTCTACTAATATTCGTATCTATGAATTCACAGCCCAAGTTAACAAGCTTATTTATAAACTCTCCTTTAGGTAAAGATATGAACACATTATTATCGGCTAGCAGTTCTTCGATTAATTCTTTTCTAAATTTGTATAATCCAATATCATTATTGGCTAGTATCAAGATTTTTCTCATCAGTCTACTCTCCTAACCGGAACCCCTACATAAGTCCCAGGTTCAGTAATATCCTTAACCACCACAGCCCCTGCACCTACTTTGCAACCACTGCAGATGTTTACGTTATTGCTTATAACACTTCCTATTCCTATCCATGTACCTTTTCCAATGGACACACTTCCTGCAGTCCTAACTCCAGGAGAAATATGAACATAATCTTCTATGGCAGTGTCATGATCTAGGCTAGAACTCGTGTTGATGATACAACCCTTACCGATTCTAGTAGAGCTGTTGATAACAACTCCGGCCATTATTACTGATCCAATGCCAATCTCAACATCAGTACCAATAACTGCACTAGGATGAATCAAACTAACCACATTTAACCCTTGCTCAATTAAATTTTCTTGAATCTTTTCCCTCGTTGTATTGCTTCCAATAGCAACAAAGAAATCAGCTTCGTCTTTATATGTAAAAGCATCAGCAGTCTTACTGATGACTTCTAACCCCATAGATGTGTTAATAGATTCATCATCATCGAGGAATGTGATGCTTTGCCACTTATTCATTTTTATTGCGATGTCAGCGACAACCTTTCCGTGACCACTGGCACCAATAATAATCAGCTTGTTTTTCATGAATGGTACATTCCTCTCTGAAGTAATAAATGTATAATTGTAATAATCTTTAATATCTTAATTCTCTACTTTACTTCCTCTAAACGGTTCCATCGTAACCGATGTATCTGAACTAATTCCTTCTTTAACAAAAACCTTTTTAGTAGTAAGAAAGATAATCTTACAGTCTGCAATGAAGCTCACATTATCAACATACTCAACATCTAGGTTAAACTTGTCTTCCCAACTGATGGCATTACGTCCATTGACTTGTGCATGTCCTGATAAACCAGGTCTCACTTCGTGTCTTCTCTTTTGATGGTCATTGTAAAGCTCTAAATATTGAATGAGTAATGGCCTCGGCCCCACAATACTCATATCACCCTTAAGGATATTAAACAGTTCCGGCAACTCGTCCAATGAAGTAGACCTTAGCATCCTACCAAACCTTGTTAATCTAACACTATCTGGAAGCAGCTCCCCATTCTCGTCCTTCTCATCAGTCATTGTTCTGAACTTATACATAATAAAAATCTTCGCATCAAGCCCAGGTCTTTTTTGCTTAAACAGTACCGGGCTACCGAGTTTAAATCTTACTAATACACCAACGAATATAAGCACCGGACTTAAAACAATAATTGCCATCAAAGACAAAATGAAGTCCATTGGTCGTTTGAGAAATCTTCTGTATATACCTTTTTTCACTTTAGCTTCTTCCTTTACTTCACTTTGCATCTATTAGCACCTACTTCTTATTTAGACCATAGTCCCTTAATAATTGAACAAATTCTCTCAAGATCTTCATCCGTCATCTTCGTATCAGATGGCAAACACACACCATTTTCAAACAACTTCTCACTTACATCGCTACCTACATAATCATACTCAGTGAAGAATGGCTGCATATGCATCGGCTTCCACACAGGTCTTGACTCAATGTTCTCTTTCTCCAGTGCTTCCATAACATCTAATGGTCTAACTGAACCTTTCACCGTCATCACACTCAACCAGTAGTTTGGCTCATTCCAGTCATTGATAGGCATGAACTCTATACCTTCTAACTGACCAAGTTCTCTCTTATAAAACTCAAAGATATACTTCTTCTTAGCTACTCTCTGATATAAAACTTTAAGTTGCCCTCTTCCAATCCCAGCAACGACATTGCTCATACGGTAATTGAACCCTAATTCGCTATGCTGGTAGTGCCTTGCTGCATCTCTCGACTGAGTAGACCAAAACCTAACTTTCTTAATCTTATCTTCATCATCAGAAACAAGCATCCCGCCACCTGATGTAGTGATGATTTTGTTTCCGTTAAATGAAAATACTCCAAATTCACCGAAGGTTCCCGTATGTTTTCCTTTATAGTAAGCACCTAATGACTCAGCTGCATCTTCAATAACTGTCACATTGTATTTCTCGCAAATCTCCATAATCTTATCCATATCAGCAGATAAACCATATAAATGCACAACTAAAACAGCCTTCACCTTATCTCCATACTTCTCGAAAGCTGCCTCTAATGCTGATGCGTCCATATTCCAAGTTTCATAATCACTGTCGATAAATACAGGAGTAGCGTTCTGATAGATGATCGGATTGGCTGTAGCAGAAAAAGTTAGGGTCGGACAAAATACAACATCACCTTCACCAACCCCAGCGGCTTTAAGTGCTAAGTGAATGGCTCCTGTACCAGAAGTCATAGCTGCTGCGTGTTTTGAACCTACTTTTGCAGCAAGCTCTTTCTCAAACTCATTAACATTAGGTCCAAGTGGTGCTACCCAGTTTGTATCGAATGCTTCTTGTACATATTGCATTTCATAACCTTCATCACTCATGTGAGGTGAAGCGAGCCATATCTTTTTGTTAGATGTATTCTCAGCCATTTTACCGTCACCATTCCTTATCTAAAATCTATGTATTGTATAGAGGTGCTTGTTTTTACACCTTAATTTTCATCTCTATATGTAGTGTTTTTTGCTTAATTCAGTACTATATCTTGCATAATTCTGTGTTTTGATTGGATGGGACTACGTGTAATGCTTCTGTAACATTAGTACATTTCAGAGTTATGCTTAAACCCTTGATATCACTGCCTTACAGCCTCTTTATCCTTTCACCATACTCACGTCGACGCGGTTATGGTAAAAGAACGTAATTTATGCAACATATGGTAGTCAAATATTTTTGACCCACAACATCTTGTGGTTTTCGTCCTTTCAAGATACTCACGTCGCTACATGCATTCAATCACATGCGTGTAGGTTGACAATAAGATTAATTTGTGACCTGTTCTAATTCAATACTCACACCGATTATAAATGTGGTGAAATTGTTTTTCTCTAAGTATGTACTTGTTCGTTTTAGTTATCCTTACATTTTATTGGGCTCATAACCATGGCACTTCATTATCAGGTGCCTCTTCTTCATTGCCCCCACTTATATCTTC
>JAAZLH010000208.1 GCA_012799415.1 Candidatus Epulonipiscium sp.
AAAAAGGAGCCAACTTCTACATCACTTACTTTATGAGTTTCAATAGAATCTTGCATAACTTCATCAATTTGATCTACCCATTCTTCTAAAGAATGCTCTTCAGGAGAAAATACAGGCTCCCAATATCGGTGAATTTCCAAGTTTCCTTTTTTATAAAAAAAGAAATGAGCAGGAGGCAGACGAAAAACACCTTTAAAAAAGGTTTCAGGAAGAGAGGAGTACTGAAAGGATAAATAACTTTCTAAGGCATCCACATTTAACTCTTTAACAAAATCTGGATGGGGTAAAAAGCTCTTAATTTCTGATCCAAAGAGAAAATTTCCGTTTATTTGGGTATAATATAAAGGTTTAATACCGAAAAAATCTCTAGCACCAAATAAAGACTTCTCCTTATGATTCCAAATGACAAAAGCAAACATTCCCCGTAATTTTTCAAGTATATCTGGACCATATTCCTCATATCCATGTAGAACCACTTCCGAATCTGTTCCTGTACGAAACACATGGCCAAGGGCAATCAGTTCGTCACGTAAAACTTCAAAGTTATAAATTTCTCCATTAAACATTAAAGTTAAATCTCCAGATTCATTATGAATCGGTTGATTTCCATCTTCTAAACCAATGATACTCAAACGCCGAAATCCAAGGGCAATATGATCATCTATATAAAGTCCTTCATTATCAGGACCCCTGTGAACAATGGTATCCATCATAGAGCGCAATATCGTTTCCTTTTCTTCCTGTGTACCAAAAAAACCACAAAAACCACACATAAAATTCCTCCTCTGTACTCGAATCACAAAACCTCTATCGTAAACTTGTCGTTCTTTACTTTTTATGAACTAGGAAAGCTTGTCTGAAAAATGCTTTTCTGCACTTTTCTTATACGGCAAATTCGTGCTTTTTGTAATGTAACATATTTGAGGCTCAAAATCAACAATCTTCTAAATAGTATACCCGAAAAATAGCCATAGATATACAAGCACTGGATTTCACAAGATATTCACTTTAAAATACAATCATGGTATACTTTTAAGTGAGACTTAAGTTTTGTATTGTAAAACTCAATGAATCACTTAGTTCTTCCTGTAGGGAGAACTTCCTACACATTAAATGTAAAGGAGAATTGCCTTGAAACGAATTATACTGACAGGTGGTGGCACGGCAGGTCACGTCACCCCAAATATTGCACTTATTCCTCACCTCCAAAAAGAAGGTTGGGATATTCATTATATAGGCAGCGAAAATGGTATCGAAAAACGATTGATTGAGCCGTTAAAAATACCCTATTACGGTATTGCTTCTGGAAAACTTCGCCGCTACATAGATATCAAAAACTTTACCGATCCTTTTCGGGTACTAAAAGGGTCTACAGAAGCCATAGGTCTTATAAAAGAATTAAAACCTTCTATTGTTTTTTCAAAAGGCGGGTTTGTTAGTGCACCAGTGGTTTTTGCAGGGTGGGCCAACCGAGTTCCTGTCATTATCCATGAATCCGATATTACTCCTGGTCTTGCCAACAAACTGAGCATTCCTTTTTCTACTCAGATTTGTGCCAACTTTCCCGAAACTTTACAGCACCTTCCTAAAAACAAGGGAGTTCTCACTGGTACCCCTATTCGTCAAGAATTATTCCAAGGAGACCCAGAGAAAGGTAGAAAACTTTGTAATTTTGATAACGAAAAACCTGTTCTCTTAATGATGGGGGGAAGTCAAGGTTCGATTAAAATCAATCAAAATCTCCGAGATGCTCTTAGTGAACTATTACTCCATTTTCAGGTTGTCCATCTTTGCGGAAAAGGTAATTTGGAGCCTAGCCTCCAAAGCCAAAAAGGATACCAACAATTTGAATATCTCCAAGAAGAGCTTCCCCATGTATTTGCCCTAGCAGATATTATTCTTTCTCGAGCAGGGGCCAATGCTATTTTTGAATTGGTTGCGCTTAAAAAACCCCATCTTCTCATTCCTCTTTCACTACAAAGCAGTAGAGGAGACCAGATACAAAATGCAAAATCTTTTCAAAGTCGAGGATATAGTAAAGTATTACAAGAAGAAGAACTAACTCCATACAGACTTACCCAAGAAATCAAAGATTTATATAAAAACCGCCAACAATATATCGACAATATGAAAAATAGTAATCTAACAGAAGGTATTCAAAAAGTAATGGAACAAATTAGAAAGCAGGCGAAAATATAGATGAATCCTCTCCCCAAAATTTTTACCACCAATGATGGTCTTCAAATTTTTTACCAAAGGGAAGTGCCCTATAACCCCAAAGGAATCATTGCTATTTGTCATGGGTATTCGGAACATTCCTTTATGTATCAAAACACCATGGCTATGCTTGTAGATGCAGGCTACGGTGTTTATGCCTTAGATCAGCGGGGGAATGGTCGTTCTCAAGGAGAAAAAGGGGATATTGAAAAATTTGAAGACTTTATTGAAGATTTTTATACCTTTATTCAGCGTATTCAAGATCAAAACAAAAATGTTCCTATCTATACATTAGGTCACAGCATGGGAGGGCTGGTTAGTTTCCTTTATGCCCTACAACACACCAATCAAATAGCGGGACAAATTTTTGTTGGGCCTGCTTGGGGTCCGCCTTGGGGCTTACAGAGAATTACGACACCACGCTATGAAAAACTATTAAAAGCTTTTTCTGATGCAAAATTACATCGGATTTTTCAGGGACCTACCTGCCGGGATAAAGAGCATGTGCAACGATGTAAAGATGATAGCTATCGTCTTCAAAGCTCTACCATTCGTTTTTTCTATGAGTTTCTCTATCGAGGACTTCTTATGGCTGATGCTGCCTTTGAAAACTATAACTTGCCCTGTTTGATCCTTCACGGCACAGGGGATAAAGTCATCCCTTACGAACATAGTATAGCAGCCTACCACCGTTTAGGAAGTGAAGATAAAACTTTAAAACTATGTGAAGGGTGTTACCATGAACTACTTCATGAACCTGAACGAGGGATTATTCATCAGTTGATTCTTCGGTGGTTAAAGCAACAAGAAACCTCTAGGCATATGAACTAAAATCGTATATAATTGAAAAGTAGAGAATTGAGGTTTGTTCTTCTCTTCGGAAGAACTTCTTTATGGAAGAAAGATCTAGGATACCTGAGCCTAAGCAGGAGAGATGCATAGATACTTACTACAGAGTATTTATGCTTTTGACTGTGGATATCTATAAAAAACAGAAATAGGGGGGGTAAAATGTTTAAACAAAAGAAGAAAAAGAAAGAAGAGCTCTTGCAACAGATGTTGAAAGGGAATCCAGAAGAGCTTTTACAGAACAAAGAGATACAAAAAAAATACAAAGCAGTATGGGAACTCATTAAAATTCAAGTTCAAACCCAAGATATGATTAGGGAGATGCTGCGAAATACTTTTGAAACAGCAGGAGACATCAGTGTTTTTGACATTCAACTCAACCATCAAGTAGATATTATTCAAACAAGCGTAAACAACCTAAATGCATTGATCCAAGACGTGAATTACTCTTTTGAAGAAATTGCCACTAGCCAAGACGAAATTGTTACGACATCCACCAGTGTATTTGATATCGTCACAAACATCATGTCCTATATTAAATACATAGAAGGCAATACGGAGGAAGCCGTTACCACTGTCCAAGACATGACCAAAGAACTAAAAGAGATGAATCAAAAAGCCGAAGATATGAGAAAAGATGTACAAACCTTTATTCAAAGTTCTGACAATGTAGCCACTACTTTAGGCGGTATTGC
>JAAZLH010000024.1 GCA_012799415.1 Candidatus Epulonipiscium sp.
TCGAGGGTTCGAGTCCCTTCTGGGTCGTTTTGTTTATATGGGCGCATAGCTCAGCTGGGAGAGCACCTGCCTTACAAGCAGGGGGTCATAGGTTCGAGCCCTATTGCGCCCACCATTTAAACAATATGAATGTAGTACCATATTTATATGGCGGAGTAGCTCAGATGGCTAGAGCATACGGTTCATACCCGTAGTGTCGGCGGTTCAATTCCGTCCTCCGCTATTTAAAGACAATAAAAAGGTAGAATTCAAGAAATAATCTTGGATTCTACCTTTTTTATATTATTTATGAGTATTTATAGTAGAAAGGAGATAGTCAGGATTATCAGGTGCTTCTTTAACAAGTTGCCTTTTCTTTAATCTCCTATAGATAATAAAGGCAATTAAATCCGCTAGAGCCCAACCAATGGGAACGGACCACCAGATTCCACGCTGCCCGATTTTTGGGATGCTAGAAAGGATATAAGCCATAAACACTCGAGTTCCTAAAGAGACAATAGTAAGAAATAGAGAGATATTTAACTCACCAATTCCTCTAAAAAATCCATAAAACATAAACAAAAATCCAATTAACGTATAAAATACTGAAATGACGGATAAGTATTCCACCCCTATACGAATCACATTGGTTTCGTTTACATGTACAAATATTTTCATGAGTTGTCCCGAACTAGTAAAAATCAATACAGATAGTACTAAGCAAAACAATAAGATTGTCCTAGAAACCGATTTTATGCCTTCTAAAATTCTGGTTGTATGTTTAGCTCCTTTATTTTGAGCTACATAGGTAGAAAAGGCGTTTCCAAAGTCTTGAACTGGTAGATAGGCAATAGAATCAATTTTGCCAGCTACGGTAAATGCGGCAATAGTGTCAGGCCCAAAATTATTAACGATTCCTTGTACACAAACCATTCCAAAGGTCATAATGGATTGTTGAATGGATGTAAGAAAGCTATATTTACCTACAGTAAGGGCAATCTCTTTATCAAAAACCAAATCTTCACGAGTCAATCTGATAAGAGGTATTTTAGCAAAACCGTAAACTAGACATAAAACAGAAGAAACAGCTTGAGCAATGATAGTAGCTAAGGCTACGCCAAAGACTCCCATATCAAAAACGATAACAAAAAGTAGATCTAGGATAACGTTACTACTAGCTGCTAGAATTAAGAAATATAAAGGGGTCTTAGAGTCGCCAATAGATCGCAATAAGGCGGAACAAGCATTATAAAGAAAAATAAATAGTAGACCACCAAAAATCACTTGTAAGTAGATCTGGGAATCTGTAAAAATACTTTCCGGTGTATTGATCAGAATTAACATTTGTTCTGTTTTTGATACTAAAATAATAGATAAGATTGCTGTAAAAATACCAATAGATAAAAAAGATATAAAAATAGTTTTACGTAGATTAGAAAAATTCTTTTCTCCGAAATAATAAGAATATACTACGGAGGCCCCCATACATAGTCCGATAATTACAAAAGAAAAAAAATTCATTAGCATAAAAGAAGAACCGACTGCCGCCAATGCATCTTTACCAATAAATCTTCCAACGACTACAGAATCTACGATATTATATAATTGCTGAAACAAGTTCCCTACTAACATAGGAAATGCAAATTTTAATATGATTGTCCTTGGATTTCCCCTTGTCATATCTGTTACCATAATACATATCTCCTTTTAGTTTAATTTCAAGCTAATAATTAATAAATAGAGGACGTCACCTTATATCTTACTTACTCTTTATTCAAAGCTTGAATATGAATAAAGAGAATCCATTGTAGTTTAA
The DNA here is from genome assembly GCA_012799415.1 of Candidatus Epulonipiscium sp. GTDB lineage: Bacteria > Bacillota > Clostridia > Lachnospirales > JAAYNZ01 > JAAZLH01. Next base: position 1,796 of record JAAZLH010000024.1, read on the forward strand.
CATAATACAAGCTATAATAAAAATAACAATTTATTATATTTGGAGTTGCTATTGTTCCTGCTTCCTCTAAAAATCTAGTGCTAGCCAATAACTTAAAATTTAAAACGATTGATGATTCTGCATTATATACCCAAATGGCTATTATTACATTGAAAAATAGTCATTTATCTACTGTAGTCAACAATTTTTTAGAAGATTTTTCATTGATTGATTAATTTTATCTAAGATTTAATAAAAGCTAAATTCTTACCATTGATTGATAAATTCATATAATTAGTTCAAACTATTTTTGGTATAATATTTTAGATTTATAGAATTTAAGCACAGTTTGGCTCAGATGAATACGTCGGCAATATAAGTGGTTAAGTATAAATATAAGTAAAATATTAGTCTAGGAGATGATAGAAATGAGCAGGGAGAAGCTTCAAGAACCATGTATTTATGATCAAAAAGAAAAAAAGGAAAATAGTATAAGGCAATCCGATTATCATGTTCATTATTATATTGATGGGTGTGCAAAGCCTACCATGACCTTTGAACAAATTGAGAAAACAGCAAAAGAAATAGGGTTAGAAACCATCAGTGTGTTAAAGCACTACTCACAGCATATGCCAAATGGAGAATCAGAGTGGATTTATTGGAATACTACTGATCAAGAAAGTTTTCAAAAGTATATAAAAGAAATAGGAAGTTATAAATCTCAACATCATATTACTATCTATTCAGGTGTAGAAACAGAATTACTGAATTCTGAAGGAGACATTAACATCCCTTTAGAGGAAATAGAGAAGATAGATATGATTACCCTCAGTGTTCATTGGATTCCTAAGATTTCTAATTTTGGGCATCATCCTGATGTATGGCCTAATGACCCATCTCATACATCAGAAAAGGCTATGATAAAATGGAAACAGGCTATTTCAGATATAGGAACTGAAAAGATCATAGAAGGTATGGTTACTGGTTATATTAATGCCATTAAAAAATATTCTAAAATTAAAGTATTAGCCCATATGGAAGATGGCCTCTTACCTTTAAGAAGATATTTTATAACTTTTGAGCATTTAGGAGAAGAAAAATTAATACAATTACTAGAGCCTTTAATGAAAGCTTGCGCAGAAAACGGTGTCTTGTGGGAAATAACACAATCTCCAATAGTATATGAGTCTATATTAAAAAGAGCAAATGACTTGGGGGTTTTATTTACACCAACGGCAGATGCTCATTCACTAGATATTTTTAGAGAGTACATACTGGCAGATCAATTTATTAAATCCCTAGGATTAAATAAAGGAAATATTTAAAAGAAGCATAGTAGCAATTCAATTCAAAAAAATTAAGTATTAAATAAATAATTAGTACTAAGAAAGAGTGTCTGAAAATAGATGACACTCTTTCTTTTTATTGCTTTTTATTTAGGGTGTTTTAAATTTATTTTGATTTAATAAACGAACTAGTATCGTAGTGTGAACAAAATACAATTAAGAATAAACTGTATAAAGACTAGGTTTCAAGCTATTTTGAAAATATTGTGAAGTGTATCAAACTTTGTTTGTTGAACTTAAATCAGGCAATTGTTATGATAAATACATAATATCATAGTAAGAATTTGGCTATTATTTTGTATAAGAAAATAATTATAAGAGCAAAGTTAAATGATGTCAGAAAGATAAAAA
>JAAZLH010000025.1 GCA_012799415.1 Candidatus Epulonipiscium sp.
ACTCTCTCGAAATTCTCAAAGAAGGGAAAAAACATATTCCGAACTTCTACCGTTCTGACTTAGTAGAAGAGCTAGATCGTATCTGGAACTTTCAAGTAAAATTCCATCCAACTATTCTTACAGATGAATTTCGAAAAAAAATAACGGATAAAAAAAAGTTAGATACCAGTAAACTTTTCTTGGCCATACACGGTATATATACTGCAGAGAATAAAGGAAAAGACAAACGAATTCAGTCTTTTCAGTGGAGGGTGAATGGCTTAAAACAGAAAATCAGCCCTGAAATTCTGGCTTTCGTCATAGGTGAGTTAAACGGACAAATTAGTAACTCAAGCGGGCTTTTGGGAGAAATAAGTGACAGAAGCAAAGAGCTATATTTCAACAAACAAACCGTAGGGGAATATCTAATGAAACAATTAGAAGAAAACCCTCACGCAAGACTAAAGAATCAAGTTTTCTATCGCCAGGACTATTTGGATGAATTTGAAACCCTATGGGAAACTCAAGCCAAATATCACAGAGAACTTACTCCTGAATTGAAAAGTGAAATACGAGATGTCATCATTTTCTACCAACGTAAATTAAAGAGCCAAAAAGGGCTCATCTCTTTCTGTGAATTTGAAAGCCGGCAAATAGAAATCATTGAAAACGGAAAAAGAAAGATTAAAACAAATGGCTTAAGGGTATGTCCTAAATCATCACCTTTGTTTCAAGAATTCAAGCTATGGCAAACGCTAAATAATTTAAAGATAACAGAATTTGAGAATAAAGAATCCCGTTTCCTAACCCAAGAAGAGAAGGAACTACTATTCAATGAGTTAAATATAGGAAAAACACTAAAAGACACAACCATCATAAAAACTCTTTCAAAAAATCCTAAAAACTGCGAAATCAATTACAAAAGCATTGAAGGTAACCAAACACAGGCAAAATTATTCAGCATATACGAGAAAATCATTGAATATACCGGACATAGCATTCCCCCCTTCAATAAAATGAACGCAGAATTAATCTTAGAAACCACCGAAACAATATTTAAAGGTCTTGGATATAATACAGGCATACTTAGTTTCGACTCAACCCTTGAAGGTAAAGAGTTTGAACAGCAAGATTTATTTAAGCTATGGCATTTACTTTATTCTTTTGAAGGGGATGAGCAATCAAAAACAGGCAACGATGCATTAATCAAGAAAATATCTGAACTGTTTGGCTTTGAAAAGGAATTCGCTGCCTTATTTGCCAATATCAATTTTGAAAATGAATACGGTAACCTGAGCAGCAAGGCAATCCGTAAAATATTACCCTACCTTAAACAAGGCTACATCTACAGTGATGCGTGTGAAAAAGCGGGATATAAACATTCTAAAAGTTCTTTGACAAAAGCAGAGATAGAAAACAAAAAACGGGTGGACCAACTTGAGATTTTACCTAAAAACTCATTACGCAATCCTGTGGTAGAGAAGATCCTCAACCAAATGATCCACGTTGTGAATTCAGTGGTTGAGAAATATGGTAAACCGGACGAGATTCGCATCGAATTATCAAGGGAATTAAAGAAAAGTGCTAAACAACGAGAGGAAATGACTCTTGCCATAAACAAAGCTACATTAGAGAATCAATCATATCGAGAAATACTGCAATCTCAATTCAATATCATGCGTCCAAGTCGCAACGATATCATACGATTTAAGCTATATAAGGAACTCAAAAACAATGGTTATCATACGCTCTACTCTAACACTTACATTTCCCCAAAAGAAATCATCTTCTCCAAATCATTTGATATTGAACACATCATACCACAATCTCGGCTATTTGACGATTCTTTTTCAAATAAAACATTGGAATTAAGCAGTGTTAATCAAGAAAAAGGGAATGATACGGCTTATGACTATATTCTTCGCAAGAAAGGAGAAGAAGGCATTGCCGAATATATGCAGAAAGTAGAACATCTATACAGATCGGGTGCAATAAGCAAAACCAAGTACAATAATCTAATGAGGAAAGGGGAAGACATTCCAAATGACTTCATAAACCGTGACCTAAACGATACACAATACATCAGCAGGAAAGCCAAGGAAATATTAGAAACGCTTGTAAAAAATGTCTCCACAACTACCGGTTCGGTAACGAATCGATTGAGAGAAGACTGGCAATTAGTGGATGTACTTCAAGAGCTTAACTGGAATAAATATGACAAACTAGGTTTAACAGAAGTGATAGAAAACAAAGAAGGGCATAAAATCAAACGCATCATTGATTGGACAAAACGAAACGATCATCGACATCATGCAATGGATGCGCTTACCATTGCTTTTACAAGGCCTGCTTATATTCAATACTTGAATAACTTAAATGCACGAAGTGATAGAAAGGGAAGCATTAATGCGATTGAGAAAAAATACCTTAAAAGAGATTTACATAATCGTTTAAGATTTATCCCTCCAATCCCTTTAAGTGAATTCAGGAATGAAGCAAAAAAGCATTTAGAGCATATACTTATCTCCATAAAAGCAAAAAATAAAGTTGTGACTACCAATATAAACAGAACACAAAAAAAGAGTGGAGGTGTAAATAAGAGAGACCAACTAACGCCTCGTGGCAGGTTACATGAGGAAACAATCTATGGAAGCATTAAACAATACAAAGGAAAAGCAGTAAGAGTAGGTTCTTCAATGGATGAGGCACTAATCAAGAAGGTGTGTAACAAAAAACAGAGAGAAGCCTTACTTGCACGGTTACAAGCTTTTAACAACGACCCTAAAAAAGCTTTTACCGGAAAAAATAGTCCGTCCAAAAACCCCATTTACATAGACAGCACAAAAACAGAAGTTGTCCCGGAAATGGTAAAAATCGCCATTGAAGAAACCATTTACACCCTACGAAAAGAGGTTTCTCCCGATCTTAAGCTGGAATTAGTAGTAGATAAAGGCGTAAAAAAGACCTTACAAAAACGATTGGATGAGTATCAAGGCAATCACCAAAAAGCTTTTTCCGATCTTGATACTCATCCCATCTGGTTGAACAAAGAGAAAGGGCTACGTATTAAATATGCCAAGATAAGGGTTGGAATAAGTAATCCAATCGCCCTACGTGATAAAATTGATAAAGAAGGAAGACTCGTTTTAGGTAAAAATGGGAAGAAACAAGGTACGGACTTCATTAAAACAGGAAACAATCACCATATAGCCATCTATATGGATAAAAAAGGAAATCTACAAGAAAAAGTCATTTCGTTTTATGAAACCACAATGCGGGCCATACAGGGGATGCCTGTTGTAGATAAAAACTATAATGAAGAAGAGGGATGGGAGTTTCTTTTCACTATGAAAATCAATGAATGTTTTATTTTCCCCAACGAGAAAACAGGTTTTGACCCTAAGGAAATTAATTTGTTGGATCTGGAAAATTATGCACAAATTAGTCCTAATCTCTTTCGAGTACAAAAATTATCCTCAAAAGACTATTCTTTCAGGCATCATTTGGAGACAAATGTAGAAGATCCGGATAAGCTAAGAGGTGTAACCTGGATTAGGCTAAGAAAGCCCAATGATTTACGGAATATTGTAAAGGTTAGGATAAATCATATAGGGGAGATCGTTGATATTGGGGAGTATTGAATTACAATGATTTCCATCAATTAACTTAAATCTGATACTATGATAAAGAAGACTCTTTACTTTGGTAATCCGGCTTATCTTAGCACACGAAATAATCAATTGATAGTTAAATTACCTGAAGTCGAAAAAAATAATAGCTTACCGGAAAGCTTCAAAAAACAGAATGAAGTACTTTTTCCTATTGAGGACTTGGGTGTCATTATTCTCGACCACAAGCAAATAACAATCACCCATGACTTGATGGGTAAATTGCTTGACAATAATGTTGCATTTATTACATGCGATAACAAAAGGATGCCTACAGGATTAATGCTTCCTCTAAATGGAAACACAACACAAAGTGAACGCTATACTCATCAAATTAATGCAACAGAACCATTGAAGAAAAATTTATGGCAACAAACCATCAAAGCAAAAATTGCGAATCAGGCTGCTGTTTTAAAAAAACATCGCACATGCAACACTCGTAATATGCTTTATTGGGCAGAAAGTGTCAAAAGTGGAGACCCGGATAATTATGAAGCACGAGCTGCTGCATACTATTGGAAAGAAATTTTTCATCAGCTCCCTGATTTCACAAGAAGAAGAGAAGGCATACCTCCAAACAATCTTTTGAATTATGGATATGCCATCCTGAGAGCCGTAATTGCACGAAACCTTGTAGCAAGTGGCCTACTGCCCACTTTAGGCATTCATCACCATAACCGGTACAATGCCTATTGCCTTGCGGATGACATCATGGAGCCTTATCGGCCTTTTGTAGATGAATTGATACTCTCGATCGTTGATACAGGGCATGATCTTACGGAACTAACCAAGGAACTTAAAAGTAATATACTACAAATACCGACTTTAGATGTAGTTATGGGAAACAAAAAAAGTCCCTTAATGATTGCTGCAGGACAAACCACCGCTTCCTTATACCAATGCTATGCCGGTAAACTGAGAAAGATTAAATATCCAAAGATATCTTAGATTTTGCTTCAGATTTATGAAAGCTAACCGAATAAATCAATACCGTATTATGTGGGTTCTAGTATTATTTGACTTACCTACTGAAACAAAAAAAGACCGTAAAGTGTATGCAGATTTTAGAAAAAATCTCCAACGCGATGGTTTTACCATGTTTCAGTTCTCTATTTATATCCGGCACTGTATGAGTATAGAAAATGCGAATGTACATATTATGCGCGTTAAAAGATTCCTCCCAGAAAAAGGCCATGTAGGAATACTTTGCATTACGGATAAACAGTTTGGGATGATGGAACTTTTCTACGGAAAGAATCCTGAAAAGAAAAAAACCGAACCACAACAGTTAGAACTTTTTTAGAAAACATAAATCCCGGAGTTTTCCGGGATTTATGTTGATTTTTCTTTAAAACACCAAATGCTAATAGACATTACATCCTACTAATAAACAAGCACTTATGATACACTTTGGTGATTTCAATGAACTAATGTACAACTTTGTAAGCTAATCACAACGGGTCTCGCAGGTAACTGCGGCGCGCCTGCGGTGATTTCAATGAACTAATGTACAACTTTGTAAGCTAATCACAACTAGAAGTAATCAAACATATACTTTCATTTTGGTGATTTCAATGAACTAATGTACAACTTTGTAAGCTAATCACAACTCATCGCCCAGCGCATTGCAAGCATCATCAGGTGATTTCAATGAACTAATGTACAACTTTGTAAGCTAATCACAACTATCTGAACGCATTGCACGCCTCGCTGCTGGGTGATTTCAATGAACTAATGTACAACTTTGTAAGCTAATCACAACCCATTACCTCCTAAAAGCAGACCTTCTTTGGTGATTTCAATGAACTAATGTACAACTTTGTAAGCTAATCACAACTCTCACGGGGCAATCATATCAGCAGAAGAGGGTGATTTCAATGAACTAATGTACAACTTTGTAAGCTAATCACAACGAGTTGGGGGTGAGAAATTATTATCTCAATGGTGATTTCAATGAACTAATGTACAACTTTGTAAGCTAATCACAACCCTCACGATACTTAGAGCTTAGGATGTAGGGTGATTTCAATGAACTAATGTACAACTTTGTAAGCTAATCACAACTATGAAAATGATACAATGTATGCCATATACGGTGATTTCAATGAACTAATGTACAACTTTGTAAGCTAATCACAACGTGAATCGGTATGGAGTCTAACGGCTGATTCGGTGATTTCAATGAACTAATGTACAACTTTGTAAGCTAATCACAACGTTATAACTCTAAATATCGCTTCCGGGCATGGTGATTTCAATGAACTAATGTACAACTTTGTAAGCTAATCACAACAATTGAAAGGATGTTACTATGTCTTGTTGCGGTGATTTCAATGAACTAATGTACAACTTTGTAAGCTAATCACAACAGTCCTATTTTGTTTTAGGTTTCAAAATTAGGTGATTTCAATGAACTAATGTACAACTTTGTAAGCTAATCACAACCAC
>JAAZLH010000209.1 GCA_012799415.1 Candidatus Epulonipiscium sp.
AGACATAAGGGAACCTCTCCTTCTTGTTTGTTTATTGTTTGGTCACTTTAAATTTTACAAGAAGTTGGTTCCCTTTTCTAGTATTAATTAGAGAACCAGTTTACACAAAATATTTTACACTATCTAATTAATTGTCAATTAATACAGACCTTGACAATTAATATTTCCTACAATATTATTTTATTATATTATAATGTCTTAAAAGAGTCAAAAGGTATGATATAATTAAGGTGTCATTACTATTTTTAAATATGGAGTGAAATATGATATTAGCATGTCACAATATTAATAAAAGTTTTGGAACAAGTAAAATATTAGAAAATGTATCCTTTCATGTTAATGAAAATGAAAAGGCTGCTGTCATAGGAGTAAACGGAGCAGGAAAGTCTACTCTTTTTAAAATTATTATGAATGAAATATCCTCTGATGATGGAAGTGTAACTCTTTCTAAAGGTTCTTCAATAGGATATTTATCTCAACATGGGGCTGTTTCATCTAAGAATACTATTTACCAAGAAATGATTAGTGTTAAATCTGATCTTATAAAGTTAGAAGAAGCAATTAGGCAATTAGAAAAAGAGATGAAAACTGCCTCAGCTAATAAATTAGATCAGATGTTAGAATCCTATTCTAGATTAACCCATGAATTTGAATCTCAGAATGGATACGCTTACAAAAGTGAAGTTGTTGGTGTTTTAAAGGGACTGGGTTTTGCTGAAGATGAATTTAACAAATCGATAAACACATTATCTGGTGGTGAAAAAACAAGGGTAGCCCTGGGCAAATTATTATTAAGCAATCCTGATTTATTATTACTAGATGAGCCAACCAATCACTTGGACCTGGAATCAATTGCCTGGCTAGAGACCTTTCTTGCCAACTATAATGGAGCTGTCCTATTAATTGCTCACGATAGGTATTTCTTAGATAAAATAGTAACAAAAATAATCGAGATTGAACATAGAAAAGCTAAAGTTTTTAATGGTGATTATTCCACCTATGCCCAGCAAAAATCAGTGCAAAGGGAAACCTTGTTAAAACATTATATTAATCAAGAAAAGGAAATAAAACGACAAGAAGAAGTAATTAGAAAATTACGTTCCTTTAATCGCGAAAAATCAATAAAAAGGGCACAAAGTAGAGAAAAGATGTTAAACAAGATGGAACGAATAGATAAGCCTTATGAGTTTGATAGTTCAATGACAATCCATTTTGAACCACAAATAACAAGTGGTAACGATGTCTTAAGTGTCAATAATTTATCTAAATCCTTTAGTAAGCTTACTTTATTTAAAGATATTAGTTTTGATATAAAAAGAGGAGAACATGTTGCTATTATAGGTAATAATGGTACAGGAAAAACTACTATATTAAAAATAATAAATAATTTACTAGAGGCAGATGAAGGGAATATAAAATTAGGTGAGAATGTTAAAATCGGCTATTACGACCAGGAACAAAAATCCTTAAATTTAGAAAATACAATTTTTGATGAAATACAAGATACATATCCTCATCTTAATAACACTTCAGTACGTAATATACTTGCCTCTTTTTTATTTACAGGGGATGACGTTTTTAAGCAAATAAAGGAACTCAGTGGTGGAGAACGGGGCCGGGTATCACTAGCAAAACTTATGTTGTCAGAGTCAAATTTTCTTATAATGGACGAGCCTACTAATCATTTAGATATTACTTCAAAAGAAATTCTTGAAAATGCAATAAACAAGTATACAGGAACAGTTTTATATGTTTCCCATGACCGCTATTTCATTAATAAAACAGCCAGTAGAATCTTAGAACTTACTAACCAGTCAATAATTAATTATTTAGGAAATTATGATTACTATTTAGAAAAGAAGCCTGATATGGAAAATTTGTTACTTTCTAAGACTTCTAATAATAGTCAAAATGATATGAGTAAGTCCCTAGGAGCTGACCTTGATAATACAAGTGGCAAACAAGACTGGTTATTACACAAGGAAGAACAAGCTAGACTTAGAAAAATACAAAATGAACTTGATATAACGGAAAAAAAGATTTCTAAACTTGAAGAGCGAAGTCAAGAAATAGATCACCTATTAACTCATGAAGAAGTATATACTAATGTAGAAAAGTTAATTAATTTAAATAATGAGAAAAAGGAAATCGAGAAAGAGTTGGAAGTTTTACTTGATAAATGGGAAGAATTAAGTCAAATCATTGATTGATAATACAATTTTAAAGATTTATTATCAATTACAAAAATAAGGCTACTTACCAAACATAGATTGTCTAGTAAGCAACCTTATCTTTTTTATTTACCTCATACCCTCACACTCTAGTCAGAAATTTTCTTTAAGCTGAAGTCATCTACAGTGCCCCAGCTGTTAGCATTATACTTCATCATTAATATATGTTCCATATTTTAAGTACTTGAATACATTTAAGGATGGTAGCGGATAACCTTTAAAGTTAAACATTGCTTGATTATCCCATGAACATCCACCATAAAATAATCCCGCTTCAGTTGGATCATATTCAGATGCATAGCTACTTGCCCAGCCACTTCCATACTTTTCCCAAATAGGAGAATTATCCTCTGTTGCTTCACCAACTGGAATCCAAGTTCCCTCCCAATAGAATATTCCAAGTATATCAGCTTCATTTGCTGCTGCACATACATCACGAATAATACTTGCTTGCCCTTGTACACTTGCATCATAACCTGGAAGTAGATCATGGGTTCCAGCAAAGCTATTACCACAGCCGTCACCATCTTCAGAGGTGTAACAATAAGAAGTTTCTGCAATTACTACATCCTTGTCATAATTTTCTTGAATATTTTTGGCAACATTCTGCATGTTTTCGATTGTCCCATCCCACATAGGATAATATGATATGGCAAAGATATCATAGTCAATGTCATATTCTAATAAGTTTGAAGCTATATTATCTATTTCTCTATTATCTCTGATATTTGTATAATGTACAGCAATCTGAATATCTTTCTCATATTCCTTTGATATTTTGCGCACTGCACGACTTCCTGATTCTAAAAGTTCCATAATTGCCGGAGTTGTTGTTTCACCAGACATACCATAGTTAATTTCATTACCAATCTGTACCATTCCTACATTTACACCAGCATCAAGTAACTTCCTAAGACTTTCTATTGTAAAATCATAAAGAGCATCTGATTTTTCTTCTGCACTCATACCTTCCCATGCCTTAGGTGCATTCTGTCTTTTAGGGTCAGCCCAGAAGTCAGAATAGTGAAAATCAATACATACTTCCATACCATACTGACTTGCTCGCTTTCCAAGTTCAATGGTAGTTGGAAGATCGTTATTACCTCCACCATATCCATTACCATCTTCATCATATGGATCATTCCAGACACGCAGGCGTATATAATTTACACCAGACTGTGCTAGCGTCATGAAAACATCCTGTTCCTCTCCTTCGTAGTTATAAAAAGTTACACCACTGTTTTCCAGAACAAGTACGGAAGATGCATCCATACCCCGGATAAAGTCATCTGAAATATTTGGAATTGCTTCAATTTTTATTTCAGCTTCCTCAGGACCATCTGGAAGTGGAAATTTAATCACCTCCAGATTATCATTGGTCACCTTATCACGTCCACATCCAATTAAAAACAGGCAACAAATACTGATACAGATACTTAGTAAGCCGAATAATTTAATCTTGCTTTTTTTCATGGAAACCTCCTTAAGCTACTAACCTTTTAATCCCAAACCCCTGACGAAGTTATGCTTTTTACACCTCTAATGTCATTAAATACATATAAAGCATTTGTTGCCCTTCCATCAGGATAAAATAAGGTCATATTATCCCAAGAGCTTCCTTGATCAGTAGATGAAAATTCCTCTGACTCTGAACTGAATAACCTTTCATAGTTTCTTGAAACAGAAGAGGCCCAACCAGAACCAAATTCCCCCCATGTTGAACTATCAGGTCCAATCCATGTCGGCTCCCAGTAGAAAGCACCAAGACCATACCCATATAAAGAGTTGTTTATTTGTGCAATACCGTTAAACACATCGTAGAGAGACTGAGCTTGACCTGAAACATTAACAGGATAATTAATATACCTCATTGCTGATTCATCATAAATGGTATTCATCGAACCGTCAGCATCATCAAAAGTATATGGATAAGCTGTTTCTGCAACCAACACTTTTTTATTATATTTATGTGCAATGTTGGTTAGAACAGTAGTCATTTCCTCCACTGTACCATCCCACATTGGATAAAATGATGCTGCATATACATCATAATCCACACCCATTTTATGAACCTGCTCTGCATACCATTCTCCGTCTGCTACCAAACGAGTAAAGTGCAGTACTTTCAGCACATCTCTTCCATATTTAGAATTAATATCATCTATAGCATAACACCCTTGTTGCATCAATTCTGCAACGCCTGAACTTAAGTCCCAAACACCATCATAGAATCCACCAACGCCACATAAAGCACCGTTAGTCTCGTTTCCTATCTGAACCATCTGTACATTAACACCATAGTCTATCAATTCACACAAGGAATTGTAGGTAAAGTTATAAACGGCATCCTTTTTCCATTGAAGGCTATAATTAGCCCAATCCTTTGGTGGGAAGTGCTTAGCAGGATCTGTCCAAAAGTCAGAATAATGAAAATCGATAAAGACTTTCATTCCTGCATCTGTTGCCCTCTTACCAAGAACTTTCGCAGTCCACAAGTCACAATTCCCTCCACCATATCCTTTATAGGGAGGAGTGGAATCATATGGGTTATTCCAGATACGGAGTCTGACATAATTAACTCCTGCTCCTGCCAGAATATCAAAAATATCACCCTTGCTACCATCTAAATACTTATATTTTATCCCACTATTCTCAAGGGCAAGAATTGTGGAGACATCTACGCCACGACAAAAGTCACTTGGCATATTATGTATTTGAGCCACACTCGAAATTGAATCTGCTGCATAAAATTTTTCCATTCTATATAGCCTCCCACCAGGTAAGATAGAAACCGCTAAAATCAAAGCAATTCCTATTTTAAATAACTTCCTTTTATACATTATCTAATTCTTTTCTTTACTAAACACCATTGTTTCATACTTATGGATAATACTACCCGTACCTAGAAGTTGCTTCCATTCCCCTGGTATTTTGATATTTACGCTTTCGTCTCCAAAGTTCTGGATGAAGAGAAATACCTGCCTTTCGTTTTCCCTAGTAGTTACTGACACTCCTTCAGGAATGGTAATTGGTATCTGGTCAAGTTCTTTATCTTCAACTAACTTTTGGCATAAATCTATATAAAAACTCTCCTCAAAATCTGCACACACATAATAAGCTGTCCCCTTTCCATACTTATTCTGTACAAATGCAGGATATCCTTTATAAAAACCCGATTCATAAGTAAGAAGTGTTTTTGCTGTGTCAGCCTTAATTAAATCACAAAAGTTCCTACACTCATACTGTTTATCTTTATTGAAAAACACTCCATTTGATACACCTGTATTACTGTCTTTATCATAAAGTGCATCTAATTCCATGCTACGAAGTCCAAAAACATCCATTAGTTGGTGTGGTGTCCCACCTAAATGGCATAAATCATTTTCATCAACAATTCCCGACCAGTAAGTCATGATAAAAATCCCACCACTCGCAACAAAAGCTCTAATTTTACTTTCAATACCACTTCTAAACATATAAAGCATTGGGGCAAAAATAATATCATAACCGTCAAGTTCATATTCCATATCCAAAATATCTACATTTAATCCCTGTCTTCGTAAACCACCATAAATCTTCTTTACAGTATCCATATAATGAAGGCCTTTATTTCTCGGCCCCTGTGAATCTTCCATAGCCCAGCGACTTTCACTATCATGAATAATAGCAACCCTTGATTTTGTAGTAGTCCCAACTATTTCTGACAAATTTATAAGCTTTTTTCCAAGCTCAGTAACCTCTTTAAAAACACGAGTATCTGCTTTACCATAATGGTCTATAACAGCTCCATGGAATTTTTCACTAGCTCCACGGCTTTGTCGAATCTGAAAGTACATAACACTGTCTGAACCATGTGCTATTGCCTGTAAAGAAGCAGCAGTCAATAAACCTGGAGCTTTCAACTTGCTGACACTTTGCCAATTTGTTGCACTTGGACAAGATTCCTTTAGTAAAAAAGGTTTTTTCAAAAGACTTCTCATAAAATCATGTTGAAAAGCTGTGTCTAGTGCAGTTACTGCCTCTGCCTCCTTATGCCAGGTTGGATAATTATCCCAAGATATCACATCAATTAAATCCTTAATTTTATGATAGTTCAGCCCCCTATAATCGTACATCATATTGGTTGTAGTGGGGAGTTCTGATCCCCCCTCTTTAATAGCCTTTTTCTCCCAGGCAATAAAATCTGCTGTTTGGTCAGTAACAAACCTTTTCCAATCAAGATTTAGACCATGAAGCATTTCTTCTCCCTTTGGTGAAGGACTTTCTATCTGTTCAAAGCTTAGATAATCATGACTCCAAAAAATTGTATTCCAAGCCTTATTCAAGACTTGTATAGCTCCATACTTTTTCTTAAGCCATTGCTGGAAAGCTACTTGACATAATGGACAATGACACTCTCCACCAAACTCATTTGAAATATGCCAAAGCTTCACAGCTGGATGATTTCCAAACTGCTCACTTATTTTTCGATCGACTCGATAAACCAATCTGCGATATTCTGGTGAAGTATAGCAGTGATTATGTCTACCACCAAATATGTTTTTTGTCCTATCTGCATTTACCCGAAGAACTTCAGGATATGCATCCGCTAGCCATTTTGGTCTTGCAGCAGATGGTGTTGATAAAATAACATTAATTTCATTCTCATAAAGGCTATCCAAAATCTGTCTTAGCCAGTCAAATTTAAATAATCCTTCCTCGGGCTCTATAGTTGACCAAGCAAATGTGCCAAGGGTTACCTCGTTAATGTGAGCTTTTTTCATATACTCAATGTCTTTTTCTAATATTGCAGGTGAATCCAACCATTGTTCTGGATTATAATCTCCACCATACAAAAACTCTTTCTGCCTCATAATATTCTTACTCCATTTATATTTTTTGTCTTCTTTTTATGAAATACTTTATATACTTAATATTTTGAATCTAAATTTGTTGATTTTCTAAACAAAATGTCATAATCAACCGTTGTACGACTCCTATATTCTTTATTCATTAGCTTTAGTATTAGTTGTTTGCAAGCCATATTTCCCATTTGTGCAGCTGGTACATTAATGGCTGTAACCGCAGGAGAAAAGCATTCCAGGTTGGAACTGTTATATAAGGATGCAACTGCTATATCCTTAGGAATCCGGTAGCCTTCCGACTGAAGTTTTGACATAATCATGGTACAAATTTCATCATCTCCACAAATAACACATTGGATTTTTTCTGCAATCAAATTTGTAACTATGGAATCTAAAAATTCTAGTTTGGCAGAATCTACTGAAAATAGTTGATTTTGCTGTTGTATTCCATTTTTTAGCAAAGCCTTGCAAAAACCATCATATCTTTTTTTATCTGCAATAAAATGCATATCCTTTGCTAAGAATGCAAACTTAGTAAAGCCTCTACCAATTAGCATAGTTATTAACCTCTCTGCCGCTCCTTCATTATCTGTATCTACCTGAATAACTTCATCATAATCACAGGTTCCTGTTAGCGCAGTTGGAAATTTTATGTCTGTAAGATACTTCAGTGCCACATCTTCTTCTAGGCCTCTAGTAATAATAATTCCGTCAACACGTTGATTTTCGACTAAGGTTTGCAACTCAGATATGCTATGTTGCTTTCTAATTGTGATCAGAACATTATATCCAAACATGGAAGCTGCTTCACATATTCCAAATAGGCAATTATGAAAAAAATCTCCACCACCAAAATAAATATCAGCAGGTAGAACAACTCCAATATTGTGGGTACAATCTTTAATCTCTTTCTGTTCATTTTCTTGATTATTTACAAAGTTTCTTATAATTTCAGTTGTTTCCTTACTAATTCTACCTTTTCCTGATAAGGCCCTTGAAACCGTACTTTTTGAATAACCCAATTCCCTTGCAATTTCATCCAGTGTCATTTATCCATCCTGCCTTTTCACTTATTCCTATGTATACTTTGAACAAGTTCAGCATATACATAGGATTTTAAGAAAGTAATGTCCCACTAAAACTAGTGTGACAGCACCCTTTTAGTTAATTAGTTATCTTCTTTACTATCTACTAGCCACATGCTCTGCTGCTTGACTTTCTAATTCTTCTAAAACTTCACGAATTCCTGCACTTTCCAGTGCTGCTTTCATTTCTTCAATTGTTTTGCCTACATCATCAACAAGTCCATTTATCAAAGGATCAAAATATTGACCAAGTGCCGCTTCTACTGCTGCAAATTCTGTGCTTACCTTTGTAGAATCAAAGTTAAATCCATCATATATATGATCAGGTTTAATGTTATCAACAAATGCATTTTGTAATGCTTCACTCTTATCATCTAATGGAGTTCTGTCTTCAATATACTCTTCCCTTTGAATGTCTGCATTGTTCCAACCCCAGTTACAGTTATTGGATACACCATAACCACTTTGATCAAGCACTTTATATAGATCATCACCAATTGCTTCCCAGTGTTGTCCTTCAATACCAAGCATAGCAAGGTCATAAACTTCTGGATTTGTATAGAATTCATTTAACACCATCATAGCTCTTTCTTTATTATTACTATTAATATTGATGGCTACACCATTGTTAATATATGGATTAACTCGTTTAGGTAAGGTAGAAAGTGGATCAACTATAGTTACATTCCAATCTGGATTTTCTTCGTTTGCCTGTTTTGCATAAGTATAGCAACTTCCTATATTCCAGATCATACCCGCTGCTCTTCCAGTAAGAAGACCTGTCTGTCTTTCATCACTTGAATTCAATACGTCTCTTGACCAACATCCTGCATCAGCAAGTTCTTTCATAAGAACACAATAATCATAGAAACCATCCCATTCTGCAGTATAAACAAACTCTAAATTATCTGGGTCCTGAGTATTATAAAGAACTAATTCGCCACCTTTTGGAGCTCCTCCTGTTGTTGAAAGGCCCTGGGACTGAAAATACTGGAACCAAGGAGCCCCTACACTTGCAAATATACCATCTGCTGCACATGCCCTATAAAATTCTATTAATTCATCCCATGTTGTTATATCATCCATGCCATATTTATTCATTAGGTCGCCACGAACAGCCATAACGTCCTGACCGAACTCATTGGCATAATTTGGAACCATATAGACTTCTCCATCAATTTTTGCCTGCTCCCATGCCATCTCTGGTACAACATCCCAAATATCTGGTGCATATGTTTGAATAAATTCTTTAGACAAAGGTTCAAATCCACCTAAAGCTACTGTTTGCTCATAATGACACCAACTAGAAGCTGTAAATATCAAATCAAAATCTATTTGGGAAGAAAACAGAAGTGAATATTTGGTGTCATGTTCGCCCCATGCTAGAAACTCTACACTTAATGAGCAATTAAGTTTTTCTTCAAGTATCTCATTAATTTTTGCGTAAACATCATTAAAATCTGGTGTCCTATCACCAATCAGATACATGGTAAGCTCCACATGTTCTGAGGTGTCAATTACTAATTCATCTTCTTCTCCTACATCACTTTCTGTTGCTTTTTGCCCTGAATCTTTGCTTACACTTTCATCGTCTCCCTCCGATGCCCCACACCCTACAAGCATTACTAGTGTAATTACAGTTACTAATAGTATAGATAATAATTTTTTTGTTCTTCTTTTCATAAGAACCTCCTTTAAATATATAGTTAATATAAATACTTACCCCTTAACTGCTCCAATTGTAATCCCTTTAACAAAATATTTCTGTGCAATTGGATATAACAATATTATTGGTCCTGTTACCACAACGGTCAGTGCCATCTTTAAAGACTGTGTAGGAAGTGACACGGCACTGGCCACACTACTGGCTGATGAATTTGCAATTAATTTTTTATATGCTTCAATATTATTTATCTGTTGATACAAGAAATATTGAAGTGGATATTTTTCTTCTGATTTTATGTATAACATTGCATTGTACCAGTCATTCCAGTACGCTAATGCAATAAAAAGTCCAATAGTTGCAAGTGCTGGCTTGATTAGCGGAATCACAATTTTAAATAATATACCAAACTCCCCACAACCATCTATTTTTGCTGCTTCAATTAGTGAGTCTGGAAGTGACATTATGTAACTTTTCATAACTAGCAAATTCCATACACTAAAAAGCAAAGGGAACAATAAGGCTAGATAGCTATCATATAAATTTAAGGTTTGAGAAATTAATATATAATATGGAACTAGTCCTCCAGAAAAGAGTGTCGTAAAATAAAAGAAAAAGGAAAATATGTTTCTCCATCCAAAATCTTTTCTGCATAGTACATATGCAGTCATAGTCTGAAGCAACAATCCAAGAACTGTTCCGGTAACCGTTAAGCCAATGGTTGTAGCATATGCTCTAAGTATAACTAATGGATCTTTGAATACAGTCTTATATGCCTCCAAACTAAAATCCTGTGGCAAAAGACTAAAACCTTTTTTAATGATTGTTTCCTCGGAAGAGAAAGAACCAGATATAATCATAATAAATGGTATCAAACATGCTAATGCAACAAGTCCACAAAATCCATATGAAATGATGTTTAGCGCGATAACATCTGATCCTTTTTTAATTTTATTTGAACTCTTAGTAAAATTCATTTTTTCCTCCTAGAATAAAGTGTAATTTTCGTCATATCTTCTGACTAAATTATTAGCAGTCAGAACAGTTATGAAGCAAAGAACTGACTGGAACAAACCAATTGCAGCTGACATTCCAAAATTATTACTACTAATTAAGGCACGGAAAGTCAGAGTATCGATAACATCTGTATATTCAAATAACAAACCGTTATTACCAACTAAATTATAGAACATATCAAAGTTACCTTTGAAGATACCACCTATTGATAGGAGAAGAAGTATGATTGTAGTAGGCTTAATTAATGGAATAGTTATTTTACTAATTCTCTGAAAGGCATTAGCTCCGTCAATTTTTGCTGCTTCATAAATCGAGCTATCAATTCCCATAATGGCTGCCAAATACATAATAGAACCATATCCTATACCTTTCCATGTGTTAAAAAACAAAATAATGAGTGGCCACACTTTAGGTGTAGTGTAGAATGAAATTTTTTCACCACCAAAATATGTAATAATTCGATTTATAAATCCATAATCAGAACTAAAAAAATTAAAAGCCATAACGCCAACAATAACCCACGAAATAAAATATGGCAGTAACATCATCGACTGTGTAATCTTACGATAATTTTTATTGCGTATCTCTGTCAGAAAAACCGCAACCATAATCTGTACAATCATATTAACTATTATAAATACCACATTGTACAAAACCGTATTCCTAGTTACCATAGCTGCCTGTCCTGACTTAAAAAAGAACCTAAAATTCTCAAACTCATTCCAGGGGCTTCCCCAGATTCCATCTGTATAATTGTACTTTTTAAAGGCTAATACAACTCCAGTCATTGGATAATAAGAAAAAATAATTGTGTAAATGACTGCTGGGGCAAGCATAATTAGAAATACTCTGTATTTGTATAACTTTTTGAAAAAACCTCTCCATCCACTTTTTTCCCTTTTCAAAATCTTAACCTGCCTTCCCTTTGCGCAACTTTTGTTTGCGCATATTTGTTTATATCTGTATTTATATTATATGTCTTGGCACTTTATATATCAATCCTAATATTTAACAGTATTTTTATGTGCATTTTGTGTAGATTCTACGTTTTTTCTTATAAATCGCGCAACATTTTGCATTGTTCTTTGCGCAATCCCCAATATCCTTCTATCAAAGAACCAATTAAAAAAAGAGTTGAATAGTTAAAATTTTCTACTATCCAACTCTTTTTAAGTTTTTATAAATCTTATAAACCAAACTTCTTAAAACCTTGAGTTCTTATTACGATTAAATAATTTCTGAAAGGTGTCTTGTGTATAATCATTTATGACTTCATCACATTGCTTAATCATTTTCTCCTTATCTTCTGGAAGATATCCTTCTAAATTAAAAGTATTAGTAGGGTGGATGGAGTTAAAATATGTTGACTCCTTCATATCAACACTTTCTAAGAAAGCACGTATTTCTTGAACTCTCTCATATTCTGAAGCTTCTATATACTCTCCACTATCTCTTTGCCTTTCTAATTCTGTCTTAGGCATTACTGTTGTGGACATAAACCAGATTGCCTTTGGATTAAGCTGACTAAAGAACTTACCATTTTCCTTTCCTGTTTCAATTCCTCTACCAGCCCCTAAAAGCCCAAGCATAACTCCCTGGGAATGTTCGATACCAGCCTTTTCTAATCTTTTAAGCTGTTCCAATGCTTCTTTAGCTGTATATCCTTTATTTACAAATGTAAGAGCTTGGGTAAAACCACTTTCAACACCCATATATAGTATATCAATACCTCGTGATCTAAGATAAGCTAACTCTTCATCTGTTTTTGTGGAAATATTTCTAATTGATGCATACATAGAAAAGGTTTTAACGGTTGGTATATATTTTTGTATCTCATCCATTATCCATGTCAGCTTATCAGCAGATAAACAAAAAGGGTCACCATTAACAAGATAGATACGATTATATGGAAAAGCTGAGCTTGCAAGCTCTTTAATATCGCTTGTAATCTCTTCTCTAGAAGAAAGTCCAAAGGGGTTTTGATCATACATATTACAATAAGTACATTTATCATAAGAACAACCATGAGTTACCTGCAAAAGTGGTGTATAAGCTTCTTGAGGTGGGCGAAAAACTTGTGAATCAAAATGCATTGCTAAAGCGTGCTTTACCATAGGGATTTATAATTCTAAAAAAAATTGGCATGGTCGGTTTCAATATCGGCTATGCCGTTTTGCTTTCTGTATTAGGAATATCTATAGCACCAATGCAGTTATAGTATATCCTTATTTTCTGCTGTCTTTTGCCATTTAATTTCTCAGCTTTAAAGACGATTATCTTGTCCACAA
>JAAZLH010000210.1 GCA_012799415.1 Candidatus Epulonipiscium sp.
AAAAAACTGTACTAGCTTTAGATACAAAGATTAACAACCATGTGAAGAATGATATTACTTCATTTACCACATATGAAAAATACGAATCATCTTTGCCAATGTTTATTGAATTGGGCACCCTTCGTGCAGAAAGTATTCATGGGCAGCTTGAAGGCACTATTCCATCAACTACAGAGAGTCAAAGGGCTGATAGAGACTCGTTAATAGATGCTTCCCATATTAACTTATCCGATTTAGGAAACATGATGGGGGGAGGAGGGTTTGGTGGTCGTGGCGGTGATAGACAAGATTTTATGCCTGCGGGCATGGGAAATAACATGCTCGATATGGGTCTAATGCAGGAAGCCATGGCTGTATTTCAGCATAATGGTAACGTGCTAACTGATGAAGTTAAGGAGATACTTTTATCAATTGGATTAACTGAAGAACAGATTGAGCAATTAGCAAATATGCAGAATCAGATACCAGAAGGTGGATTTGATCGTTCAGGAGGGCGGGACTTTCCTGGTAACCGAAGCAATTTTCCTGACAGCCAAGGTGTAGTGACTGCGTTTAATTCAACATTTGCTATTGCAACCATTTTATCCTTATTGTTTTTAGCCGGGGCATTCGTATTTATTCTCAAAGCAAAAAAGAGCTACTAAATGATAAATGGCTGAGATATACTTTCAGCCATCTATCATGGTTGCTTTATAATTAACCTATTTAAACCATGGTTTTTCTGAATCAATAGTTAAAGGTTCACCTAGAATACTGATGATAATTGTCTCATGCAGACAGCCACCACTGGGCTTTTTTTATTTGTAATTTTAACTAGCACAACAGATTAATTACTTAATATTTACCTACATTACGATTGTTTTTTACATACTTATTTTATAATTGCAAATGTAGTCACTTACATAAAGCTAATAAGACCAACTTAGTAAAAGGGGGATGATAATATTAACGATTTGAGGATTCTATTACGAGTTCCAAGACTAAGGCGGATAAAGTTTACAAAATATACTTCTATTCGATATAGAATTATTTTTGTGATCATAATAGCTGTTTTAATCCCTATGGCAGCTTCTACGTATATTGCAGGAAAAATTGTAGCAGAAAAAATTGAATCAAGTTTTAAAACAAAAGTCATGAATATATTAAATGGTACCATTGATGATTTTAAAGAGTATGAAAAAAAGGCCAAAGATCATGCATCAATTCTTTCCAATATGACAGAATTAAAAGAATATATAGTAGAAGGGAACAATGTAAAAGCATCTCAGTTTCTTGTACAGCTTTCTAGTGAGATAGGTTTAGATCTTATTATGATTGTAGATCAGGACAAAAAGCTTTTGTCACGAACAGATCAACCAAGTAGATATGGTGATGACTTGTCACATGATTATATGGTGAAAAGCGGATTTGCTGGCTATAAAGCTATAGACATCAAACCATGGAACAATAAAATTGTCATACAATCAGTAGCCCCTATTAAATCAGATGTTGTGGCAACGGGTGTCGAAACCCTAGGGCTTATAATAACTCAATATAATATAGAACAAAGATTTATGAATGATATTAAAAAAATAAATGGAGTTGAAGTTACTTTATACATAAAAGATCAGATCATATCAACTTTATTGGAAGAAGGCAATCTTACAGACATGAAGGAATCCTTACAATTAGAAGATGAAGTGATAGATAGAATCAATAAAACTCTTACTCCCCAATTTGAAAAGAGAGAGATTCAGGGTATGGAATACAGCATTGCTTCTACAGCTATTGTTAATAACAGAAATATTCCTATTGGGATTATTTCTATAGCAGCACCTATGGAAGAAGTAATACAAGCTAAAACCTATACCATCCAGAAGCTTATGTTGATATGTATTCTAGGCTTATGTTTAGGCATTGGTTCAGGAATACTTACATCAAAAAATATTGTAGGTCCTTTAAGAATTTTAGTTAAAGATACAAAGGTTATAGCAAGTGGAGATTTAACTTATCGGGTCAATGAAATAGGGAATGATGAATTAGGGCAGTTAACAAAAGAGTTTAATTCTATGTCGGATTCCCTTAGAAACATTGTATACCATATTAACAATACATTTGATACTTGTGTCCGATCTTCAAATCAACTAACAAAAACCATTGGGAAGGTGCAGCAAATATCTTCTGTGGTAGAACAGACTTCAAGTGAGATGAAAAGAGATTCCATCCGTCAAGGAAAACACCTTGATGAAGTCTCCCATGATGTAGCTAATGTATTATTATCAACAGCTGATATTTCAAAGCAGACAAATACGATTGCAGATTATACACAAAAAGTAAATGAAACGGTGACTGAAGGCGAAAGATCACTTCATATTCTAACAGAAAAAATTAGTAGCACAAAAGAAGCAATTAATCACACTTCTAATAAGATCTATAGCTTTAAAGAAAACTTGAATCAAATGGTAGCTATTACTCATTTTATACAAGAAATTGTAAAAAAGACAAATTTATTGTCTCTGAATGCTGCCATTGAAGCGGCAAGGGCGGGAGAAGTAGGAAGAGGATTTAGCGTAGTAGCAGGCGAAATAAGGGATCTTTCGGAACAATCTAATCAATCTGTTTCTAAAATCAATGATATCATTGTAAGTTTATTTAATGATATGGAAAGTACTGCCTCAGTGGTAGAAGATAGCGTCAGTCATATTGAATCAAGCAATGATGTAGTGATTAGTACAAATGAGTCATTTCGGCTGATTGTACAATCTATTGATGAAGTGAATGATATGATACAAGAAATATTACAAAAATCAGAGATGCAAGTGAGAAATATGAAACATACAAATGTACTCATTGAGAGAGTAAAAGGGATTTCTTGTGAAACAGAAAGAGAATCTGATCATCTCCATCGGGGAGCAATGGATCAATCTCAATCATTGGTGGAAGCCATTAATGTTATGGATCAGTTGCTGGATGATCTAGAAGAAGCCAGCGAATTTATAAGAAAATTTAAAGTGTAAAAACGAAGTAGTTCACTTACTTTGATATATAAGTGGAAGCTTTGTTTATTAGATAAATAAAAAGTAAAGAGGAGGCTTTTACATGAAGGTTAAGAAAATAATTATGTTTGGAATGGTAGCCATTTTATCTCTAGGAGTTTTAGCAGGTTGTAGTAAACCAATAGAAGAAAAAGAATTAGTTACATCACAATCATCAGTAGAAACAAAAAAATCAGGTGAAAACAAACAAGCCAGCGATGGGCCAGTGGCTCAAAGTCTCATTGTAAACGGTTCAACATCTGTGCAGCCATTAGCTGAAGAATTAGCCCAAAAATTTAAAGAAACTCGCTCCTATGCTACTATTGATATACAAGGCGGAGGATCAGGTACAGGCATTAAATCAGCCATAGATGGTGTAGTTGATATAGGCATGTCTTCGAGGGGGCTAAAAGAAGAAGAAAAGTTACTCAAGGAATATGTTATTGCAACGGATGGGATTGGTGTTATAGTAAATCCAGAGAACGGCGTAGAAGATCTGACTAGTGAACAAATTAAAAAAATCTATATGGGTGAAATAAAGGATTGGGCGGAGCTTGGAGGGAAAACAGGTAAGATTACTGTAGTAACTAGAGAAGAAGGTTCAGGCACAAGAGGGGCTTTTATAGAATTAACAGGTTTAGAGGTGAAAGAAGGAGATAGTAAGGTTGACAAAACAACTGCGAATGCCATTACACAGGGGTCAACAGGGGCAGTTATCACTACAGTTTCTAGTGATCCAAATGCAATAGGTTATGCCTCATTTGGTAGTGTACAAGGGAAGACAGAAGTCAAAATGATAAAAATAGATGGAGAAGAGTGCACAGAAGAAAATATTAATAATGGATCCTATAAAATTTCTAGGCCTTTCTTAATGCTAACAAAAGACGAACCTACAGGTCTTACAAAAGAGTTTATTGATTTTATGCTAAGTGCAGAAGGACAAGAATTAGTAGCATTAAAGGGCTATGTAAAAACAGTAAGATAATAGTTTTCGAGATAAGAGGCTGGCTGTATATCTGCTTGCCTTATTTTTATAACTAGGAATTTTCAACTTACCAGTAAGACTAAAAACTTCCTTAAAGTATTTGGAAATGGGTTTTGTATATTTATATTTAAATATATTGAAAAAATAAAGTAGTTTTATGGCCTAATAGGAGATGAAAAAATGAAGGTATATGAAAAAGTCATTCAAGTTATATTATTGATTTGTGCAATGTGCGCAATATTGGGCGTAGGATTAATTACCTTATTTATTCTCAAAGAGGGAATACCTTTAATAGGCGAGTATGGATTTTTTAAATTTGTAGGAGGTACAACGTGGGCTCCTTTAAGAGGAGAATATGGCATATTACCTATGATTATAGGATCGGTGCTGACCACTATAGGTGCGTTAATGATAGGTGTACCAATAGGAATTGGGTGTGCAATTTATTTAGCTGAAATTGCAACGTCACATGTAGTAAAGCTTATGAATCCGATTATCGAGCTCTTAGCCGGCATACCATCTGTGATTTATGGACTTTATGGACTTACAGTTATTGTTCCATGGATTAGAAAAGCATTTAATAATCAAGGTTTTAGTATTTTAGCTGGTAGTATCATATTGGCTATCATGGTATTACCTACTATTATAAACATTTCTCAGAATGCTATTAAATCTGTTCCAGGAGAATATAAAGAAGGTGCCGTTGCATTAGGTTCATCTCACTGGCAAGCAATTGTAACTGTTATTATACCTGCAGCACGTTCCGGAATTATTGCAGCCATTGTATTAGCACTAGGCAGAGCTATTGGGGAAACCATGGCTATTATTATGGTGATTGGTAATACTCCTGTTTTACCAAAAAGCATTTTAGAACCAGCAAGAACATTGACGGGTAATATAGGAATCGAAATGGGGTACGCCTCCTTTGAACATCAAGAGGCTTTGTTTGCAACAGGAATTATTTTATTTGTGTTTATTATGGTGTTAAATATAGGGGTTAATATGATACCAAAGAGAATAGGTGAAAAATAATTGAGTGATATATCTAGGTACCAACATACGACTACTTTAAAAAGTATAATAAATAAAAAAAGTAGGCAAGAAAAAATAGCTTTTGGTTTAATGAGACTTTGTAGTTTCCTTATTATTCTTATTTTGACGGGAATAATAGGAAATATACTTATCAATGGTTTACCATATATAACAGTAGATTTTTTGACCACAGAGCCTAAAGATATGGGAAGGGCAGGAGGAGTTGCTTCTGTTATTATAACTACATTGTATCTCATAATTTTTTCTTTGATCATTGCTACACCTATTGGTATTGGCAGTGCAATATTTTTAACGGAGTATGCAAAGGAAGGCAAGATCATAAAAATCATCAGGTTTTGTACAGAAGCTTTAGCTGGAATTCCTTCTATTATTTTTGGTCTTTTTGGATATGTTTTTTTTGTGGTCTTTTTAGATTTTAAATATTCTATGGTATCAGGGTCATTAACTTTAAGTTTAATGATTCTTCCTATTATTATCCGGACTTCAGAAGAAGCCATTAAGGCTGTACCTAGGCCCTATAGAGAAGGCAGCCAAGCACTCGGAGCTACAAAATGGTATACAATCTATAAAATAGTGCTTCCTACAGCTGCACCTGGTATTATGACGGGGATTATTTTAGGAATAGGTAGAATAGTAGGAGAGACAGCAGCAGTCATTTATACAGCAGGTAGTTCCCTTGGGATTCCTAATTCTATTTGGAGGCCAGGAAGAACCCTAGCTGTACATCTTTATATACTTGCTTCGGAGGGCTTATCAAAAAGTCATATGTACGCAACAGCAACAGTATTGATTATTATCGTTTTAATTATTAATTTAATAGTTAAGCAGTTGCTAGGGAGACTCAAGATCTCAATGTGATCTAATTTTAAATATCAAGCATTTTCACTGTTTGTTCAGAATATAAAAATTGGCTTGTGAAGCTTAGACTTTACAAGCCAATTTTATTGATAAGCCGATGGGTAATAAAAAGTTGCAAAAAACAACAAAATTTTCGAAATAATCTAGCATAAGTTATAAAAATAGTATAAAATATTATTAGGGAAAATTTATTTTTATTTTATAACATAAGCTCCCTAATTAAGAAGAACAGTTTAATTTTGCGATGTATTAGGAGAAGGTTCAAAACAGAAAAAGATAGGAGAGTGATAACAGTTAATAAAACATTATAGAAATTGATATAAGGTTCTTAAATTTATACAATGGTAAATCATAATAAATTCAAGAGATGATATAAACAAAATATTATTCAATAGGAGAATTCACAAAGCTTATAGGCAAAAAACCTCTTGAAAATGTAAAAACATAGAAAAAAGACTGCGTAGGTTACAACGCCAAGTCAGTCGTAAATACGACATGAATAAAAAAGGAAAGGAGTATGTCAAAACCAGTAACATTATAAAACTTGAAAAGGAGATACAACTACTGCATAGAAAATTAGCTCATATCAGAAAGAATTATCTTCATCAAACCACTGCTGAAATAGTGAAAACCAAACCGTTTAAAGTAGTAGTAGAAGATATAAACATTATTAAGGATATAATGAAGAACAAGCACTTATCAAAGGTGATAACCAAGCAAGAATTTTACAAATTTAGAAGGATGATGGAATACAAGCGTAGGGTATTGGGAATTAAATTGTAGTAGCGAATAGGTTTTACCCATCTTCTAAAATTTGTAGTGAGTGTGGAAACATTAAAAAAGGTCTAAAACTTTCTGATAGAGTCTATCAATGCGAATGTGGTCTGCCCATAGA
>JAAZLH010000211.1 GCA_012799415.1 Candidatus Epulonipiscium sp.
GAAGAGGGTGCTTTAACCATTTAGAAGCCAATATAATACCCATTCCATCAGCTATCACGTAGTCTGCTTTTAGAATACAACTTTTGTAATAATCATTGTCACGTGTTTCCATAACAATTTCGGGGTTTGCTGTTACGATAAATCCTTTCGTCTTTTCTAGATTCAATAATTTATCGATTAGATTTTGCTTTGACAAATTATCAAAGGGGATCCCCATAATATTTACAACTTTAGACATATCTTTCACCACCCAAACACAACTTTATTGATTTAACATTTTATCACGATATGCCTCGCGTTGTTTTTTGTTCATCTTTTTATATTCTTTTAAAAATAATTGATAATTTTTAATGACTTCTTCTGTTGGACCATACTCTTTCACTTTTCCAAACTCTAGCCAAAGTACTTTATCGCAAAACTCTTTCATTTGCCCTAATGAATGACTGACAAAAATCATTGTTTTGCCACGGGCTTTAAACTCTTGCATCTTAGCAAGACTCTTTTCAGCAAAAGCTTTGTCTCCTACCGAGAGGGCTTCGTCAATAATTAATATATCAGGATCAATTGTTACTGATATAGCAAAACCTAATCTTGATTTCATCCCACTTGAATAGGTTTTAACTGGTTGATCAATAAACTCCTCTAATTCAGCAAATTCAATAATGCTTTCTTCCATGTTTTCTATTTCCACTTTAGTAAAACCTAGCATTAGACACTTAAGTTCGATATTCTGTCTACCTGTTAGATCACCTTTTAATCCAGAAGCAACAGCAATTAAAGCAGCCTCGCCCGTCACTTCCATCTCTCCTGATGTTTGTGGCACAATCCCTGCAATAATATTAGAAAGTGTTGATTTCCCTGAGCCATTAACTCCTATAAAACCAATAACATCACCTGTATTAGCCGTAAAATCCACACCACGTAATGCCCAAAAATCTTTCCCGTAGCTTTTAGGCAAAAGTAAATCTTTAATTCTTTCTTTAGAACTATTATATAGTTTATATTTTTTTGATATGTTTTTTAAGTCGATTGTTTTTCCCATAATACCCCTACTTTAAACATAGTCTATGAAATGTTTTCTGAATTTCACGTGTAAATACGAACCAAAGCTAAATAATAAAATTGTAATTATCCAAAAGGCTACTGTCTGTTTCCAATAATCAGTTATATGCCAACCTAATCCAAATAAACTAAAACGATAGCCTTCTATCAAATAATATAACGGGTTTATCTTAATGAGTCTATTTACCGTTTCATTTGCGATTGTGTCTACATTCCACAATATAGGCGAGAGATATAGTCCCATACGTAAGATAGACTGTAAAAACATTTGTATATCTCTAATTATAGTTGATAATGTGGACATAACTAAAGAAAGCGAAAACGTAAATGCAAATAAAGCAAATGCATAATAAATTAATTGGATATAATACACATTTAAATGGTATCCATTAAAATTGAAAATAACAATTGTGATAAGTAGTAATCCAATATGAATATAATATCTGCCTAGGACAACAAAGTTTGGAATAATACTCATCGGGAAGTTCATCTTGGCAAGCATCCTAATTCTTGTGTAAATTGCTTTTGATCCTTCAATAATTGATCGATAAAAAAATAGCCATATAACCATACCTGCAAGCATCCAGTAAAAAAAGGGTACCTCAAAAGTATCCGTCAATTTAACACTTGCTCTTTGTCTAATACCATATCCAAATACAAACCAGTATATTGCAATTTGGAAAAGCGGATTTATTAATTCCCATGTCATACCTAAGTAGTTATCATTATTTTTACTTTTCATTTCGTAAACTGATAAACGTCTTATTAAATAATTATATTGAATTTGCTCTTTTAAAACTATAAACGCAGATTTCATACAACAATCTCCTCTTAAAACAATCTAGAATGCTTACTGCATTATACTAATATTTTAGCCAAAAAACAAATATATCAATAGTTTCGGGAAGAAATACACATGTATTTAATAGAGGTTTTAAAACTTTTTAATAATAACTTCGCATTTTACTTTAAATGAAATCTAATTTTGTAAATATTCAAAATCTTAATTATCAACAACTTGAATTGTGACTGCTTATTTTATAGAATTGAGTAATTGAAGGAATAATCAATAAGAGGAACTCCGATGTTATCATCATTCTTGAAAACATTACAAAACTTAAGATTCTTACTTATCATTAACCTTCATCTCATTATTTATAATGCTTATGTCATCACTTCCTAACTCATACACTTTTTCAGCTAAGCTTTATTTGTAGCTACCAAAACTGATAATAAACGGTCACTCCCGTAAACACTGATGAAATACCTTTCATGTTTAGAAAACTAGAGTAAACAGCAAAAATAAAAAGCACATTTTAACTTAAATAGATTAAAATGTGCTTTTATATCATGTCACAGAGACTAACTTTTTTATGCTGGTAAAAAAACTATTTACCTATGATCTTAATATATTCAGTGCCGTTTGTACCACCACTTACCCATGCTATTGAGTTTGCATAGATAACTTGATACCAAACATGTCCTTCTACATTTTTAGAAATAATTTTATTATTTTTATCTAATGATAGATTCAATACAGTGCCTTTTTTAACCCCACCTATTGAGGCATATGAAGTTCCCGCCCCTGTACGAACATTTAGACTACTCGCTGTAATTTCAATACTAGTTCCACCGATTTTTATACCCGCATCTTTATTGCCCGAAGACGACGGCTGATCCCTATATTTAGGAACATCGTATATTAATATAAAATCATCCAACAGATTATAAATCCGACTTATATTGGCTGTTTGTTTAATTGCCCAAGCAACATCAGTTGCATACTGTGGATAACCTGGACTACTTGGGTTCCATCTCATTTTATATAGCGTATCCTGTCCTCTTGAGATATAAGTATTAATAAACTCTGCTCCACCAATGATAGCATCCGCTGGCGTAAACCATCCCTCATTAAAAGCTCTCTTCGCACCGCCTTCTAATGCTTTCCCGTCTACAGCACCTATACCATACATATTATATACAGTATGAACGGCTTTATCTGCAGAAACGACGTTACCTTTGTTATCAACTGGGACTCCCTTTGCTAGAGTAGAACTACCATTTCCAGTCTCCAACAAAGCGTGTGCGATCAAATATGCTTCGTTAACATTATGCTTCTTACCTGCATCAATAAATGCCTTTGCTTGATTTGTAAGTGTACCATGGTTGTTTAATATTTTTTTATTTACTTCTGTTGCATTTAACCCAGCTGGTTTAGATAAAACAAGAAATTGTAAGTAATCTGCTGAACTTTTACTAAAGTTAGATGAATTAATATAATATTCAACTTGTGAACGTGTTGCAGGGATTTGCCCCTGTCCGTCTGCTTTTGGCGTTCTTGTCATTTGGATATCCACCGCTGTTTTAAAATTTGTAGAGTAATTGGTTACATTAGTTATAACCTTATCTGCACTGACATCATCATGATGAATATAACCCGTATTGGCCTTACCATTAATATAAACTGTTGCTTCATACCAATTTTTCGAAAACGTTTTAAATTTTAAATAGCTAGTTTTGGCATAGCTTTTTAAAATACTAGAGCTCTTTGAAGGCTTAGTGTAAACATTTGTAGGATTTTTCAAAGCAATACCATCAAGGGATTTACTGTCTGATTCTAGTCCTTCAACATGGTTAGTATGAATATAACCCGTCTTTGCTACACCATTAATATAAACGGTTGCTTCATACCAGCTACTTGAAAAAGTCCTATACTTTAAGATTGTCCCATGTGAGTATGACTTTAGTACTTCACTGTTAGTGGAAGCACGAGTATATACATGTGTTGGACTATTTAACCCAATACCTTTCAAATTCTGCGGTGTATCAGTAGCATTCTCAACATGGCTTTTATGAATATAACCTGTCGTCCATTCACCATTATACTTGACAGTTGCTTCATACCAATTTTCAGAAAACGTTCTATATTTTAATATAGAACCTATTGAATAGGTTTTAAGTTTTAAAGAATTGGTTGATGCTTTAGAATATACTGCAGTAGGATTTTTTAATCCAACACCACTTAGAGTCTCCTTGTTATCTAAAAGTGTTTCTACATCAGATTTATGGATATATCCAATAGTTGGATTCCCATTAATATAAACGGTTGCTTCATACCAATCATTAGAAAATGTTCTGTACTTTAGAATACTACCTTGCACATACGATTTAAGAGATTTAGAGCTTCTAGTAGCTTTTGTATAAACATGTGTTGAATCTTTTAGTCCGATACCTTGAAGAGATTCTTTGTTTACAACAGTATTTTCCACATCATCTTTATGAATATATCCTGTTGTCCATTGACCATTATGCATAACAGTAGCTTCATACCATTCAGAAGTTAAAGTTTTATACTTTAAAATGGAGCCTTGTTCATATGTTCTTAATGAACTTGATTCCGTAGAAGCCTTGCTATATACTTTTGTTGTTTTTTTAGAAGCTATCCCATAGAGAGTAGTGGGTGTATTGTCAATGTTCTCAACATCATTTTTGTGAATATATCCTGTTGTCCATTCCCCATTATGCATAACAACGGCTTCATACCAATCTTTTGTCGTTGTAGATTTGTATTTTAAGAGAGAGCCCTGTGCGTAACTCTTTAAGATGCTATCAGTAGATGTCGTTTTATAGACATTAGTTTTATCTTTTAAAGCAATCCCAAAGTATGTCTCTTGTTTTGTTTGTAACAGACCAATCTCTGCCTGGCTATTGCTCGCTTCAGTTTCATCAGTGATTGTTTGGGCGTTGTCTTCCTTATTAACTGGAATTTCTTCAGTGTCATGGTCTTCTGGAGAAGGATTATCTAGCTCCTCTCCATTTGAGAAATTAGTATCCTTTTCCACAACCTGTTCATCATTAGAAACCCCTACATTGAATTGTTCATCCTCTTGAAAGGTTAACGATTCATTTAAAATAAACCCCCGGAAAGACTCTCGGTTATTTTCCTTCTCTATATACTCTACAAGAGAGAAGCTCTCTAACCTTTCTAAAACAATAACTTCTACTTTAGCTTCAAGGAGTGCTAGAATGGTGCTAGTCTCAGACGCTTCTTCATAAAGTGGAACTGAATTAGCCTCATTTTCGGAGACAATCGATGCTATTTGGACATTTTCTTCTTCAACTTCTTGACTACTTACAATAGCATTTAAAGGTAGACTAAAAGATTGAAAGATAAAAGAGAAAACGATTAAGGTGATACCTATTTTCTTTAAATACCTCATAGATCACTACTCCTATAAAATTTTGAAAATATTTCGATACCCGTAAAACCACATATTTTATTTATTAAATCACCTCCCTTTAATTTTTAACTATTTAGAATAGAGAGCTTTAGAGTTTTCTATTATTTCATATGAGATACTCAATATGAAGAGAAAACTTACACAAAAGATACTTTTATATAGATATTATCGTCTAAGTGTCTTTAAGATTAAAGATTATTAATAATTAGTAAGCAAAGCTATTAACCTAAGTTATTATAATGCTTTCATTTTTATCTACAAATCAATGAGACTAAAGAGCTGGATCTAAGTCAATATCTTGGACACAAATAAGTTAATTTTTATTGTGCATCGAAATATATTATAATTTACTCGTGAAGGCTTGACATGGAGCCTCTACGGGCATGGATTTTGAGCCAGGGAGCCAGCTCAATTAAAATATCACTGGCTTGCCTTAAGAGGCTATCA
>JAAZLH010000212.1 GCA_012799415.1 Candidatus Epulonipiscium sp.
CCACCAATACTTTCAGCCAATCTGTCCAGTGATCCATTTTCCTCTAATCTATCAAAACTTTCATCAACTTTCATTATGGCATCTTGAATTTCCGGGAAATATTTATCAGCTATATTAAGTTTAAACACTGCAATTTTAGCCCTAATACCCTCTAAGAAGAATGATATAGTCCCACTCATTTTCTCATATGCCTTTTCAGTTGAACCTGTCGATTCTTCCATAGCTTTTAAATCTTCACTGAATCTAATAGCACCTTTACCAGTTAGAGCAAGGGCTGCATTACCAGCTTCAGCAGTGTTAAATAGATTATTTATTTCCACTCCTGCCTTTTTAGCCACTGCATCCATGATATTCAGAGCATCTTGTAGATTGTTCCCTTCTGCTATGAATTGTTTGAACGTTTTATTTGTAGCCTGTAAAAATATTTCACTGGCTTTTGTGCCATCTTTAGAGAATTCTAGGAACATTCTACCTAATTGAGTAGTAGATTGTGCTGTAGGAGTACCCATTGCTGTCATTGTTGCTATTGCAGCAGTTATATTCTCAAAGGGTACCTCCAAAGACTTAGCAGCAGGAAGAACACTATACATATTACTAGCCATTTCTTCGAAGGTAGTTTTACCTTTTCTCATAGCCATGAACATGAGATCTGATGCCTTATTGGCACTTATAACATCATCTCCGTAGGCATTGACCACAGATGTCAGCACATCTACTGCAGTACTGGTTTCTGTCACCCCACCTACAGCAGATTTTCTCGCCACCTCTAAAAAATCAAATACCTTACTTTCAGGAACAGATGCAGATATAGCTTGATATAGTGCAGGAAGGACTTCTTCTGGCATTACCTTCATATCTTTTGAAAATTGCTTGACATCCTCAGACATCCTATCCATACCCTCTTGAGTAATATCAGGTAAAAGGGTAAAAGTTTCGGTTAATTTTTTTTGATAATCAGCAAAGAACATAAAGTTTTCCTTGCCTGCATCAAAT
Organism: Candidatus Epulonipiscium sp.; assembly: GCA_012799415.1. GTDB lineage: Bacteria > Bacillota > Clostridia > Lachnospirales > JAAYNZ01 > JAAZLH01. The sequence continues at coordinate 994 of JAAZLH010000212.1, forward strand.
AATTTTTTACCAGCATAGCCAATTGCCATAGCTTTGAGTGTTTGAGTTACTTTTTTCAAACTATTATCAAGGTTATCAGCACTTTTGGCTGAATCATCAAAATTAGCCCTTTTAGATGCCTTTTCCCCTGCATCTCCTATTTCCAATGTAGCTTTAGCAGCAGTTTTTACATTATTAGTAAATTTATTTAAGACTGCTTCAAATATAACTCTTACCTTCCTATTATCCTGCACCTTATCACCTCACTTTATATCCCTGTCTTTTTATTTTCAACTTCTCTAATCCTTCCAAATCTCCTATTTCATCAAAACTTTCTTCGCCCTCGATGCTTCTATCCAATTCTTCTATAAACTCATTAGGTTCGCTGGTATGGATAGCCACAGTCAACATTTGTAGCCTTCTTAATTTAGCTTTGGCGTTGGACTCTTCCCTAGATGCAATCCTTTTATTTAAAATTAGTACATCATAGAAATCTAGATTATATACATAGTCCATTTCCCATTTGTAGTTATAGGACAACCTGTCTAATAGGCCATATATATAATCCTCTCCCAATTCTTCTAGGCTTCTGGGCCTAGTGTCATCATCTGTGGTATTTCCTTGACCAGAGTCTGTGTCTTTACTGTTTCCTTGGCTTCCTTGAAGTTGTGAAAAAAACTCTTTAAAAAATTTTCACTTAC
>JAAZLH010000213.1 GCA_012799415.1 Candidatus Epulonipiscium sp.
AGCAGTAGGTGCTGGAGTAGTATCTTTAGTAATGGAGAGAGAAGAGTATAAGGAGCTAAGGGAAAAATTAGCTTTAGATGAAAATTCTGTAGTATTACTAATAAGTACTGAAGGGGATACAGATCCACAGAAATATAGAGATATTGTATGGGATGGTAAGCATTCAAGATAATCATGTTATCAACATAAGCATTATTTAGAAAGGAAGGTTTTAAAAATGACTGAGATTCAAAAACTTTGTAATGAGTATAAGACCGAAATAATTGAGTTCCTGAAGAAAATTATTTCGGTAAAAAGTTTTACTGGTAATGAAAAGGCAGTTGCTGAGATTGTAAAGGCAAAGATGGAAGAGCTTGGTTATGATGAGATTCTTGAAAGTGAACTTGGTGACATAATAGGTGTAATCGGTAATGGGCCTAAAAAGATAATTTTCGATTCACATATGGATGTTGTTGAAGTTAATGATGAGTTTAATTGGGAATATCCACCTTTTGCGGCACATACAGATGAAGAATATATTCATGGTAGAGGTACAGTTGATATGAAAAGTGCAATAGCATCATCTGTTTATGCAGGGTATTTTGCAAAAAAACTTGGATATACTGAAGGCAAAACAATTTATGTGTCAGCATCTGTTATGGAAGAAGATTTTGATGCTTATGCACTAGGTAAACTTATTGATGAATTTAATTTGAACCTTGATTACGCTATTATTTGTGAACCCAGTGAGGGGAAAATAGCACTTGGACATAGGGGTAGAGCGATGTTTGAGATACATACACATGGCATCTCCTGTCATGGTAGTGCTCCAGAAAATGGTAAAAATGCAGTTTATGAAATGCGTAAAATAATTGAAAGAGTTGAGGCTCTTAATGACAGATTATATGAGATTGAAGGCGAGCATGGTTCTGTTGTTTTAAGCAAAATTGAATGTGAAACAGTTTCTTTGAATGCAGTTCCTGCAGGTTGCACAATTTATCTTGATAGACGCCTTGCATTGGGAGAAAGTTTTGAAATTATTAAAAAAGAGATGGATGAATTGGTAGAAGGTCTTGATGCAGATTGGAACGTATATATTGCAAGGGGCAGAAGCTATACAGGTAAAGATGTAGATATGTACACATTTATGAATGCATGGGAAACAAAAAAAGATGTACCACTTTCAATAGCTATGGCCAATGCTTATAGAGAGCAAACAGGCAGAGAGCCTGAATTTTTCAAATGGAATTTTAGTACTAATGGATTTGCAACAACAGATAGAAATATTTCTACCATAGGTTTTGGACCTGGCGAAATTAAATATGCACATATGCGTGATGAAAAGTGCAGAATTAATGAAGTTGTGGATTGTTGTATGGTATATACAGGTTGTATAAAAAATATATAGGGAGATAGAAGGCATAAATTAATGATGGGAGTTGCCTATATGATGAATTTTGAAAAAATTCATTATAAATCTTATGATTTCTGACAAAAATTTTGCATGAGGGGTCCTTCCTTTTATGAGATACTTATTTGCTTGCAAAATATTGTACAATATAGAGGTTGGAACCTTCAATATTCATGTAGTTTATAAAATATAGAATATTAAAAGGAGAAAAGGATATGAAAGAAAAGAATATGAAAGAAAAAAAGTGAAAGTTCCCCATATTTTTATAATACTTTTAAGTATTATGGCAATAATGGCTGTTTTAAGCTATTTAATACCTGCAGGTGAATTTGTAAGAGTTGATGGACCAGATGGGAGAATGGTAATAGATCCAGATTCATATAAAGTTGTTGAAAGTAATCCAACAACTATTATGGACCTATTTAAAGCTATTCCTGAAGGTTTTGTTGAGGCGGGTTGGGTTATTGCACTTACCTTCTGTGTTGGTGGTGGTTTTGTTGTTGTTAAAAAGACAATGGCAATTAATGCTGCTATCTCATGGCTTTCCAAAAAATTTTCCAAGAAAGGTATTATAGTTATACCTATATTGATGATTACCTTTGCTATTATAGATTGTTTTATTGGTATGTGTGAACTTACAATGGTTTATGTTCCTATAATTCTTCCACTTATGTTTGCGCTAGGATTTGACTCAATGACAGCTGCAGCAACTGCACTTGTTGGTTCAGCTATTGGTTTTTCTGCTGCGATTGCAAATCCATTTACAACAGGTATTGGTCAGAAGATTGCAGGTCTTCCACTTTATTCAGGTTGGAAGTATAGACTTATAGTTCTTTTGAGTATGGGCGTTATTGGTATTACATACGTTATGCGTTACGCTAAAAAGGTTAGAGATAATCCAGAAAGTAGTATTATGTATGAAATAGATAAGAGAACAAAACAGTTTATTATTACAGGTGAAGATTCAAATGTTGAAATTAATACAAAACAAAAACTTGCAGGAATTTCTGCACTTGTTCTGTTTTGCTTAATGATAGTTGGTGTATTTAACTGGGGATGGGATATGCCTGAAATTGGTGCTATCTTTATTATTATAGGTATTGTTTCTGGGCTTATTTCAGGGATGAATGGTAGAGAAATTTGTGAAGCATTTCTTGAAGGTTGTCAGGATGTTCTTCTTGGTGCTTTGATTGTTGGTATTGCACGAGGTGTTAGCGTTATCATGACAGATGCTTTACTTATTGATACAATTATTCATGGTCTTGCACAGGTTATTCAAGGATTGCCAAGTGCTGTAACCTCTGTTGGTATGCTTGTTGTTCAAACAGTTCTTAACTTTCTTATTCCATCAGGAAGTGGACAGACAGTTGTTACAATGCCTATCATGGCTCCTCTTTCAGATCTTGTTGGAATAACACGTCAGACAGCAGTTCTTGCTTTACAGTTTGGTGACGGTTTTTCTAATATTTTTTATCCTGTTTCAGGGTATTTTATGGCTACACTTGCTCTTGCAAGAGTACCATGGGAAAAATGGATGAAAGTTATGCTTCCGTTATTTGGATGGTTCACAGCTGCTTCAGCTGTATTCCTTATAATTGCTCAG
>JAAZLH010000214.1 GCA_012799415.1 Candidatus Epulonipiscium sp.
ACATGGGTAATAAAAAATTGAAACTTGCACTAATAAGAGCGATTATTGTAGTAGTAATAGTAAATATGGTAACTACTTTGGTTCGTTTCATCATCAATCCTCCAATACATCTTCTGTATTTTATCTAGCAGTTTAAAGAGATTTAACTCCCAAAAAAGTTTGTTCCCTTGAACTTCCCTACTCCAAAATAATAGCAATGGCCCTCACTGGAGAGCCATCTCCCGACTGGATCTTTAAAGGTAGTCCATAAAACATAAACATTTGCCCTCTTGGTATTAATTCCAAGTTAACTAGATTGGTATAAGTAATAATCTCATTCCTTAATAACTCTCTCTCTAGAGCCTCTGTAATATTTCCACCTACAAATCCCGGGCGTAAAGCAATTATTTTGTTTGCTTCTTCTATTCCTACTTTTTCTATAAAAAATAGTCCTACTTCTTCTGGCCAATCTGAGCATAATTCAACAACTTGTGCCTTACCAAAAAACCTCTCAATAGGTATCTCATCTAAGGGCTTTTGGCCTTTATGCATATGAGAATAAGCATCAACATGAGTACCCGTATGAGACCCCATAATAATCTCTCTCAGCTCCCATGTATTCCTTTCATAAGTGTGTACAACTTTAATTTTTACCTCTGGATCTCCAGGAAACACATCCATCCCTGTGCATAATGGTAGGGATAAATCAATGACTTTCATAATAAACCTCCAGACTACAGTGGACAGTGAACATTAAACCTAATGTCATGTATTTTTCACTTTATTAATATTATAGCATATGCTTCTGCATTGTAACTTGACAAATTGTCGAAATATAGTACACTGATTACATGATAATCATTATCGTTATCATTGTAGGGTGGCATAGCTATCCCTTCTCTACTTATCCTTAAGATAGGAGGCAACTCAGATCATAAAACGTATTCTCAATTTTATACTCATTCTTTTAGGCTCAATATCACTTGTTTTAGGTATCATTGGAATTTTCATGCCTATACTGCCTACTACACCATTTTTATTGTTATCTGCTTTTTGCTATATACGCAGTTCAAAACGGTTATACCATTGGCTTATTAATCATAAAGTTTTTGGCCAATATATTTACAATTATTTAACCTATGGAGCAGTCAAGAAAAATACAAAAATTGTAGCCATTCTATCCCTATGGATTACAATCCCTATTGCAATATTTCTTATTCCAAATCAATATGTAAAGATTATTATTTTTATCATTGCTACGAGTGTTACCATTTATATATTAAATTTAAAAACATTAACAGAAGAAAACCTCACTCATCCCCCTCAAAATCATGAATATTGAGTTGTCCTTAGAGCAACTCAATATTTTTATCCATTGCCTAATAATCCCTCAATTTTGAGTTTTGAATCACTTACTTCCAAATTGCCATAACCATTAAACCTAGGGCTATAATGGGCAAAACGTACCAACTTAGCTTTTGCATCATCAAATAAAATTCCGATGGTTCTGGGTCTTCCACAGACATAAAATGCCGTAAAGTAAAAAGAAAAAGAGGGAATTTTATGTCCACCCATGTAATGAGTAGAATAATCAATGCCATCAAAAGGAAAGGGATCTGTCCTCTGAATTCCACATCTTTTTTTGTAGCCATTCGTATAATATTATTATTACTGATTTCATATTCCGAAGTATACAGGTTTTCTGGGATTCCCCCTTATTCGTACCTCACCATCTCATGAATAGAAAACAAATAAAGAATTTTTTCTTTCACTTTCTTTCCTATAATTTGCTCTAGTGCTTGAGTGTATAATTCAATCTGAGTACGATAGCGCTCTTTGATGATATCAACTTGTCCATTTGGCACATAATCTGTTTTATAATCTACTAACACCAATCCATCTTCTTCTTCAAAATAACAGTCAATCATTCCTTGCACTAAAATAATTTCTTCCTGTACCTCTGGCAACTCTTCTAGATCTGGATATAAGCTTTTTGCAGGCCTCCCCATAACAAAGGGCATTTCTTTTTTTACCATTTTAGCCTCCTTCATTCGTTGTACCAAAGTAGAACGACCAAATGTAATTAAGCTAGGAATTGAAATGCCTTCTCGCTCTTCTTCTGTAAGTAGTCCTCTGTCCACCAAATGATCTAAAGCATTGATAATAGAATCCGTATCTGCCATATCTTTAAAGTCTATATGTTGTAGTACAAAGTGAAAAACAATTCCTTTTTCTGCTCCAGTTTTCATTCTCTTTTCTTCTATAAACTGTGGAAGGGGTAAAATTCTCTCCATGATCTCATCACTTTCTACTGAAGAACTGCCTTCTATTGGGTTCATTTCTTCTATGCCACTATCCATTTGCTCTTCCTGAAATCTTCGCTTGATTTCTGAAACTGATATTTTAACTGGCAAAGATACGGCCCCTTCATAAGGATATTCCCACATCAAGCGTTTCTCTATTTCCTTCCTTTGCGAACTATAGACTTTGTTAGGATCCCAGTTTTTGAGTTCTTCTTTTATCTGAACAAAAAATTCTTCCTGTCTATCTTCTTCTTGATACAGTTGCTCAGGACTCCATTGATAAATCTCCCATTTTGATTCATCATGATACAGCTTTTCTTTTGTTGTCCTTTGACCCCATTGTCTTATTATTTGTCCATCTGGATGTCGAACTAGAGCAAAACCAATCCAATCTAAATAATTTCTACTTTTTAGCAATATATATGGATTGATTCCCTCCTCTGCTTCATTTAAAGCCCTACACCATTTTGTTGCAGTCTTTTCTATCTCTTTGACAGAGCCAGTTAATATCAGTTTTTCTTTAGCACGAGTCAAGGCCACATAAAGTACTCTCATTTCCTCTGATAAATTTTCTCTCAGAATCTTTTGGTATATAGCGCTTCTAGGAAAAGTATTATAGGAAATTCTTCTTTCAAAATCTACATAAGATGGACCTAGCCCTAATTCTTGGTGCAATAAAATGGGCTGACGCAAATCTAGTAAATTAAAGCCTTTCCCCAAGCCTGACACAAAAACAACTGGGAATTCTAATCCCTTACTTTTATGAATACTCATGATTTTTACTAAGTTCTCATTTTCACCCAAAATCTGAGGTGACCCTAAATCACCTTGGTTTCTTTGAATTTTTTCGATAAAACGAATAAACTGAAATAATCCTGTATAACTACCTTCTTCATATTCAGCCGCTCGATCTAATAAAACCCTCAAGTTAGCTTGCCTTTGAGCCCCTCCCGGCATGGCCCCTACATAGTAATAATAATGAGTATCTAAATAAAGCGCCCATAAAAGTTCATCAATTGGCATATAAGCTGCCCATTCCCTCCATCTATCTAGCTTTTGTAAAAAACCCCTTACTTTCTCTTTAAGTATAGATTCTTGCCCCTCGCCCTTTTGATAGACTTGTAAGGCATCATATAAATCTCCTTCTGCAAATGTAGTCCGGATTTCTACTAATTCATTAGCATTTACATTTACAATGGGAGAGCGTAAAACGGCAATCAAAGGAATATCTTGTCTTGGATTATCAATGATATGAAGTAAGTTTAATATTGTTTTTACTTCTGTTGTTGAAAAATACCCTACTGCCACATCTGTATATACAGGAATATGATACCTAGTCAATTCCTCTTGAAAAATACTAGCCCACCGATGGGTCGCCCTCAGCAAAATAACAATATCACGATATTCTATTGTCCGGTAAACTTTTTGTTTGCCATCCCAGATTTGTTGTGGTGGATCAGCATGGACCAAGTCTTTAATCCGTTGAGCCACCATCCTCCCCTCTAGCTCTATTTGGCTTAATTGCTCTAATTCAACTCGTTCTTCTTCGTCTCCTAAAAATTCTTCTCCAAAATCAGCTGAACCCTTTTGTTCCATCAAATGAATCTCAATATTTCCTCCTGCTTCAACTCCTTCTGGAGGTTCTGGAAAATCTGCTCCTGGGTAGAGGGCCGCATCTGCATCATAAACAATTTCTCCTAAAAACTGCGACATTAACTGTCTAAAAATAAAGTTGATGCCACTTAACACTTCAGTTCGGCTTCGGAAATTTCGCGCTAGATCAATTCGCTGTCCTTCCTTTTGCCCCTTTTCTTTCTCTTTCCCTTGGTGGATTTTTGAGTAGTCTTGGTATTTTTCCATAAACAATTCTGGCTTTGCTAAACGAAAGCGATAAATACTTTGTTTTACATCACCCACCATAAAGGTATTGGGTTGACCTTGATGAATTTTAGAAATACTGCGTAAAATGGTTTCTTGAACAAGGTTACTATCTTGGTATTCATCAATTAATATTTCCTCATACTTCCCTTGAAGCTCTTTTGCAGCAAAAGTAGGAGCCACTTCTCCATCTTGCAGTTGTACAAGAATTTTTAGTGCATAATGTTCAATATCATTAAAATCTAATATATTTTTCTCTCTTTTTTCTTCTTGAAACCTTTCTGTAAAATCTAAAATTACTTCTTGTAGCCCTTGCAATAGAGGGTACAGTTTTTTTATATCGATTTCAATTTCTTCTATAGATTTATAAAATACCTTTTCCCGCAAACTATCAATTCCACTTTTTACCTCATCGCGAATTTGTTTTACTTCTTCTTGAGCTTCTTTATCTGTATCTTTTCCACATCGACCTAAGCGAACAAATTCTATCTTTTGGAAAGCATCCCAAGTTTGGTAAAACCCCTCTTCTACAGCTTGCAAAAAATCCTGAATCATCCCTTGGTCTGACAACAGGGCTTCTTCATATCCTAGCGGCCCCCCTTCTTCTCTACAAATAGTAAGGGCCTGCATAATATTTTTTAAATAGCTCTTACATTCAATAGCAAGCTGTTCTTTAATGGGTTCCGCCCACACTGTATCTTGTAAAGTATGATCATTAGATAGGTTAAATTCTTCTATCTTTTCTGCCAGCCATAGATCTGGCCAAGGATAGCTCTGGATGAAGTGATATAAATTTAAAATAATGTCTTCTAAAGGAGTATCTTGTTTTTTCCCACCATAACTTTCTACTAATGCAAGGAAGCTAGTATTTTCTTCTTTTTGATACCAATCTTCTAATAAAGTTTCTAATACATCAGATTTTAATAATTTAATTTCTGTTTCATTGCCAATACGAAAATGAGGATCTAAATCAATCATATGAAAATAACTTCGGATCACTTCTAAGCAAAAAGCATGAATGGTCATAATACTTGCTCGATGAATTAAGGTGAGTTGTTTTTGTAAATGTACATCCCCTGGCCTCTCTTCTATTTTTTTCATCAATGCATTTCCAATTCTCTCTCTCATCTCTGCAGCGGCAGCATTGGTAAAGGTAACAATGAGCAACCGATCAATATCCACTGGTTTCTTGGGATCTGTTACCTTTTGTATAATTCGTTCCACTAACACTGCTGTTTTTCCTGATCCTGCTGCTGCCGAAACTAATAAATTACAACCATGGGTCTCAATGGCTGATAATTGCTCTTTTGTCCAAGACATACTCATACTATTTTCTCCCTCTCTCTTTATTCAACAGATTTTAAAGATTCCACCATATTGATCTTTTTCAGTTTAAAATGGGTAGCTATTTGAACGACCAATGAAAAAACAAGAGTTAAGGCACCAGCTAACATATAACTAATAATAGAAATTTCTCGTCCAAACATAATAAAATCTGTTTCTGCTGTAGCCATGACAAAGCTGTGTAAAAAGATACCTAATACTAAACCTACTGCGATCCCTATTAAGGTTAAAAGGAACGTTTCACGATAAATATACCCATCAATCTCTTTATCATAAAAGCCTAGAACTTTTAATGTGGCAATTTCTCTTACACGTTCAATAATATTGATTGTAGTCAGGTTATAAAGAACAATGAAAGCTAATAAGCAAGCTGAAAATAAAATAACAATAACAATTTTATTTAAGTTTCCAATAAAAGTATCAAATGTTTCTAAAATATCCTGAGTAAAGTTTGTATTTACAAATCGCTCAGATTCTAGTAAGTTTTCAGCGATCTGATCTCTATCTTGGCTAGTTACCTTGGTCAAAATCGTATTATACTTTGGTTCTTCTCCAAAAACTCTTTTATAATAAGCTTGATCCATATACATATAGTGAAAACTATAATTCTCAACAATGTCATTGATCTTTACTACATACAGTTTATTTTCACTGTCTCTAATTTTTATATAATCTCCTTTTTTTGCTTGAAGTAAATTGGCCATCTTTTCTGTTATAATAGCTCCTTGGTCTCTAAAGAAAGTTCTTTCTTCGTCATTATTTCGATACTTGAGTGTAATATACTGGTAAAAAATCTCTTCATTTTCTGGTGTCATGAGATAAAATTGATGATTTTTATCTCCCGCTTTAAATTGTAATGATTCTTGATGCAGTAATAATGGGTTTTCACTATGATTTTCAGCGAGCAAATTTTCTAATTCTTGATCTAAAGTTGAAGTGGTATCCTTTAGTATATACATAGCATCATATAAGAAAAGTTTTTCATATTGTAAGGTTACAATGCTAGAAATTCCATCTCTAAGGCCAAATCCTGTAAGCAAAAGAGCTGTACAACCAGCAATTCCAATGACAGTCATAAAAATTCTCTTTTTATATCTAAATAAATTACGCAATGTTACTTTTTGAGTAAAATTAAGCCTTTTCCAAATCATGGTCATCCGCTCTAATAAAATTCGTTTTCCACTTTTAGGTGCTTTGGGCCGTAGTAAAGCAGCAGGGTGTGCAGCTAACACCTTATAACAAGAAAACAAAGTAACAGAAACAATTAGGAGCAAAGCAATCATTGTAAGTGTTAAGAATTGAATTGGATTGATGGATACAATGAGTGGAGGGAGAACGTAAGTAAAACTATAAACGCTGTAAATGACCCTTGGTAATATATTGTACCCCACCAATAAACCAGTAATGGAGCCGATAATAGAAGCTAAAGATACATATACAATATAGTTCATTGCGATTTGAATATTATCATACCCTAACGCTTTCAAAATTCCAATTTGTGTTCTTTCTTCTTCAATCATTCTTGTCATTGTATTTAAGGCGACAAGCCCAGCCACTAATAAAAAGAATGCAGGAAATACAACGGCAATAGCGTCTACCCGTAAAGCATCATCTTTAAAATCGCTATATCCTGGATGATCCGTGCGATCAAATAAGTACCAAGTAGGTGTTGGTATATCATCTAACTTAGCTCTTTCTTTTTCTATTTCCTCATAGGCCTCTGTCATCTTTTGTTCAAACTCTTTATATGCCTTCTGATATTCAGCATATCCCTCATTCCACGTTTTTTCATTTTCTTCAAGTTCTTTTTTCCCTGCTTCTAATTGGGCTTTGGGAGACTTTAGCTTTTCCTTGAATTCTAACTCTGCTTTTTCTAGCTCTGCTTTGCTTGTTTGTAATTGTTGCAAGGTAGCATTTAACAATTGAGGAGCCTGGATAAACTCTTGCTCTTTAGCCTCTAATTCCTCTTTAGATTGAGTAATGGCTTCCATCCCCATTTTATATTGGGGTTCTAAAATGAGTAACATTTCCCCATAAGGATCATTGATTTTTAATTCCTCAATTTGTTTTTTTAATGCCTGTAACTCCTGTTCTTTGGCAACCAGCATTTCTTTCCCTTTTTGAATTTCTTCTGCTATGATCTCTTTACTAGATTCATAGATATCCTTTTGTTCTTCATATAGGTCAAATCCTGCTTCTAATTCTTCTTTCCCTTTCTTCAACTTTTCTTCATTTTCATTTTTCTCTTTATAAAAAAGAGCTTCTTTGGTTTTAAACTCTTGTTTCCCTTTGTCTAGTTTCTCTTTCCCTTCATCTAGTTCTTCTTTGGCTTCTACTAATTCTTTCTCTGCTTTTTCTTTTTCAATATTGATTTCCATTTCTGCTTTATCAATTAATTGGGTTACCTCTTCTACAATTTCTTCATACCGACGTGTTTCCATAATAGGCTTAATCGTTAAAAGTTCTTCTTCTAGTTTTTCTAGATGTATAGTGTAATCTTCCTCATAACTTAAAGCCTCTGTTGTGTTTCTCCCAATTAAATATAATTCTGTATAAGCATCTAAAATCATATTGTTATAAGGAATATAGATAAAAGATGATAATTTCCCATTACCAATGGTTGTCATCCCTTTTTCCAACCCAATATATAAAGGAGATGCTATGGTTCCTACAACAGTATATTCTGTGATCGCTATTTGATCATGGATATCTTCACCAGTTAAAGTGATCCTATCTCCTATTTTATACTTCCCTGCATCTGCTAAACATTCTGTTTCTTTTGTTGGCATATGGCCTTCTTGCAACCATACTGTATTCATTTCCTCGGTGATAGCATGGACTCGAATCACATCTCCTCCATGAAAAACATCTAAAGAATAGGAAGGAATAACTCTATCTACTTGACTTAGCTTTTCTATTTCTTCTACATCTCTCTGAGTGAAACCTAAGGTACTCACAATCCGATAATCCATTAATTGATGTTGATCATAATATTGATCTGCCGTGGATATCATATTAGGTGCTGTATTTCTAAGTCCCGCAAAAAAGCCTACACCCAAGGCAACAATAAAGAATAAGGAAAAAAAACGACCGGCACCATTCGTAATTTTTTTAAGGATTTGCTTTATTAATAGTCTCATAATTACCAACTAATCCTTTCTGCTAACATAGGGCTCTCATTAATTATAATCTCACTAACCATTCCATTTTTCATTTTGATCACTTTATCAGCAATATCTGCCATCACTGCATTATGGGTAATGATAATTACAGTCATTCCCATATCCTTACAAGTTTTTTGTAATAATTCCACAATTTTTTTACCTGTTTTACTATCTAAAGCTCCTGTAGGTTCATCACATAATAATAATTTTGGGTTTTTTGCAATGGCTCTAGCAATAGCCACTCTTTGCTGTTCTCCCCCTGACATCTGAGCTGGAAAGTTATTCATCCGATCAGTAAGGCCTACTTGCTGTAAAACTTCCTTTGGATTCAAAGGATTTTTACATATTTGGCTAGCAAGCTCTACATTTTCTAGGGCTGTTAGATTAGGGACTAAATTATAAAATTGAAAAACAAACCCAATATCATGCCGACGATAGGTAATGAGGTCTTTTCGACTATACTTAGCTATGTTTTTTTGATCTACAATAATTTCTCCACTATCGCAACTATCCATGCCACCTAAAAGATTTAATACTGTTGTCTTACCTGCTCCGCTAGGTCCTAGTACAACAACAAGCTCTCCTTTTTCTATAGAAAAACTTATATTGTCTAGGGCTGTAATTTTTGTTTCCCCCATGTAATAATCTTTTTTTATGTTTTTTAGCTCAATATAACTCATTAAAAAACCTCCATTTTACTTCTTCTTATTTATTCTTTAATCCGTAAACCCTTCTTGCTTTATTATATCATATTCCCATTTAAACCTATATATAGATATTTAAAAACCCCCTCAAAGATTTTCTCTTGAGGAGGCTAAGTAAATTTTTATTATTTGTAAAAGTTTTGGGTGTGGTAAATAGCTGCATTTAACTCTTCTGCATCAAAAGCTGTACCAACACCTAGTTTTTTGTAATCTCCAAGTATATTTTCTCGATACCCTGCAGAATTCATCCAAACATGATGGGTGAAGAGGCCATTTAAGTTCATATATATATTTTCTCTTGCTACTTGATATGAAATCTTTGCCTTCTTCAACCTGCTTTCAAGGGTGCCTTGATCTACACTATGATGAGAGAAGTAATTATTTTTGGCCATATCTAAACTATGTTCGTAAGCCACTTTAGCTACTTTATCATCCCATTGTAGTACAGCTAATTTCCTCTGTAAGCGTTCCACATTGGCTAGATCAAAAAGTTGCCTTTCATAGGCCTTTCTAACTTCTTCTGTAATTTTTCCTTGATGACCTTGCAATTCCCTCTCCACTGCTTGATGAACTAAGAGAACACCACTAACCTGATTCTTTTCTATGGTATCATAAATAAATCGGATATAATAATTTTCTTCTAGATAATGATCTACTTGATCTAAAAGCAAAAATGGATACGCTACACTCCCTTTTGTAATATTGACTAAAGGTGTGCTGTATTCGTCCCGAACAGCAGATTGAGTAGACCCTATTCCTATCCCATTTTTTCCTTTCCATTGGGGATCATTCGTATATAAAGCTACTACAATGTCATCCTGTATACCAACCTGCAAATAGTGCTTATATTCTTTATGATAGATATGCCACTGAAAACCATACTCACTTTGATCAATGCGAATAGGTTCTCCTAATTTTTCATAGACTGCCTTTCGGCCCATACCAATAGAAATCCCTTGCATAACTACATTCTGATTTGCTTGCTCATAAAGCGGGGCTATTTTGAAATATTCGTAGACCCTAAGAGCCAAACTCGCAGCCTCTGCTCTCGTCGTATTCCTTTTAGGTACTAATTTTTTTACCTCTGTCCCTTGTATGATCCCAATGGATACAAAATCATTCATGGCTTCTTTAGCCCATGGTGCAATTTGATCTTCATCTGCAAAGTGAACCAGTTGATCTTCCACGGTTGTTATGGGATAACCTATCTGGTTAAGCACTCGCCTCAGCACAATCATCATTTCTTCTCGTTTCACTACATCTCCAGGCGCAAAAACCCCTTCTCCAATGCCATTCATAAACCCCAATTCGCCGGCTCTTTGGGCATCTATAGATGCAGTATCTTTAAATTGTGTTACAGGTACTTTATCATCAACATTTCCACCTAAAGCTTGATATAAGGCGATAGATAAAGTAGCCACTTCTTCCCTCGTAATGGATCCACCCCATTTTGCATTCCATGAGGAAGGAATTAAATAATATTCTTTTGCCTCTGCTATGGCTTGCTGTACCCATTGTGGTTCATCTTGACCATAAATTTGTAGAGATAAAGAACATAGAACAAGTAGTATACATAGCCATCGTACTTTCGTTTTATATAACCTTTGGATCCAATGGTTACTGTCCATGCTATTCATTCCTTTCTTATTTCGAAATAAACTATATTTCTATAAATACATTTTATTGTACCATCTTATGTTTATTTGTCCAGTAAGGTAAGAATTTGTGCTTCTCCTTCTTCTGTGGTTGCAGGTAACGAGAGATTATATCCTTTTTTTCGAAGACGTAAGAATAGGTCTACGAGTAAAGGTGCCTGTAAATGAGCTTTCTCTAAGATCTCTTCCTTCTGAAAAACCTCCTCCCAACTACCTTTTAAAACAATTTGCCCTTGATAAATCACATAAACTACATCTGCTATTAACGGAACAATATTCATATCATGGGTGGTAATGAGCAAGGTGGTACCTTTTTTTTGATGAAAATAATTTAATTGATCAATGAACTCATTTTTTGACTTGGGATCTAAAGAATCAAAAGGCTCATCTAAAATAAGTAATGGGGGCTCTGTAATCATGGCCCCTGCCAAAGCTACCTTTTTCTTTTGGCCTCCACTTAAATAATGAGGAACTTTAGATAATAAAGGTTCGATACCCAACTCCTTAGCCATTGCTTTTACCTTTTCTTTAATTTCTTCTTCTTGCATTCCTTCATTGCGAGCAGTAAAAGCAATATCATCGTAAACTCTAGGACCAATCATCTGCTCATCTGCATTTTGAAAAACAACACCCATTTGCCTACGTGTTTGATGAAAATGATCATAGGGAGATAGCCCCATCACTTCTACGGTTCCTTCTACTGGCTTTAAAAGACCTAAAACATGTGAAAGCAAAGTTGTCTTCCCTTCTCCATTAGCACCCAGTACCACAACCCGCTGCCCTTGTTCTATAATAAAATCCATGCCACATAAACTCACTTCTGTTCTATCTGGATAAATATGTTTTATACATTGTACTTTTACCATCGGATTCATAAAATCACCAGTCCAATTCCATTGATCAAAATCAATATAATAAGTATCAAATCTCCTGCCGCCCACTTGTCTACTCTTTGCTTCGTTAAAGGAATTTTTCCCTCATATCCTCGTATTCTGTAGATTTGATACATTCGCTCACTACTTTCTAAAGCACGTAAAAATACGACCCCTAACATCTGACCAAGATTTTTTATATTTCGAATCATACGCCAAGGGTGGTATCCCCCTCGCATACGAATCATTTTAAACATATTATTGACAGATGCCAATAATATAAAAATAGAGCGATAAGTAAATAAAAATATATCTATTAAAATTTTGGGCATAAAGAAAGAAAAGGTACCAAAAACATCTGTATACGGTGTCGTCATAAAAAGAAAAAGAAAGGCCCAAGCTACGCCAACAGCCCTTATAATCAATAATAATCCCTGTTCACTGAAAACCCCACCAATCATAAGAGAAAAAATAATACCAAAGACCAGTGGGTACAACAATAAATGAAAAATCATCTTAGGGGATAATTTAGCCACTACACTAAGAATAACTAACATGAAAAGTAAGCCTATATTTTTTCGCATATCACCTGAGAGAACAAAACATCCCATGACAAAAAAGGCAAAAACAACTTTGATTCCTGCCCTTGCTTGATGAAATAAACTTTGCTGATGAGTGGCAATATAATCAATTTCTGCTAAATGCATGATCTTGCTACTCCTTTCTCTGGGATTCAAATAGATGGGGGCGAAGATCCATTAAAAAAGCCACCAATCCTCCCGTAATGAGAGATTCAATTAAAATTCCTAGGGCGAGAATCACTACTAGAGCCATTCCACCTGATAAAAACAAATAATTAAGTTCCTCTAAAGCTTGATCATCATGATCTATTTCGTCATGATTATGATTTATATCTTCGTCATGATCATGGTCTATGCTTTCGTCATAATTATGATCTGCATGTTCATGACTATGGGGAACTGCAAACTCCCATCCCACGGTATAAGCTAATAAGCCAGTGGTAAGAGAAGTTGTAAGTAGCAATGTAAACACTGTAGCCATAAGTCCCCGCCAAAAAGGTGAAAATTTCTCCTTAAAAGAAAACAATTGAAATAAAAAATATCCTAATGAAACTTCTAAAGCCATGACCAAAGTATTTAGTCCGATAACTGTAATGCCCCCATGACCCATAAAGGCTAAAATAACATTGGCTACAAATACAGATACATATCCTAGTATAGGTCCTAAAAGAATACCAAAAAAAACAGCTAGGCTAATATGTAGTGGTACAATTCCAAGGGGAATGGACATGGCCACTAACATGACAGCTGTCATCATTCCTATATAAGGAATCTTTCTCCCCATTTGCTCTTTTTTAATATGCCGTAGAGCAAAAAACAATAAAATTAACATCACTATATAAGATCCTACCCAAATAGGCCATGAAAGTAACCCATCTGGTATATGAATATGACTCATTGAAACCCTCCTTTTATAAAACCAATTCTTTTATTACTTTGATTGTAATGAATCACTCATTATGTGTCAAGTTATGGTTTTTCTTTTTTGTTTTTTCTCTTTTTTCTATGGTTTTATGATATAATTGGAATATTAAAATTCTATTATCTATTGTTTTAACATAAGTACCCAATCCTATACATACTGACCCAAAAGGAGGACGATAAAGATGAATCTATTTAAAGTTATTACAACAAATTTATTAGGCTATGATGCAATTATCTTAATTTTAGCAGCCTTTAATCTGCTTTATATTTTTCCTACCCTTTTTAAGCTTTCGTCTCATTTAGAAAAGATGTTAAATCCCACAATTTCTATTCCTATTAGCGAATTGATTAAAAATATACAAGATCCCCATACTTCTACTCTAGATCTTTACAAATGCCAAAAACTAAAAGAAAAACAAGCTTTTTATTTTAATTTGTTTATTGGGATTACAACCATATTCCCTCTTTTAGGTATATTAGGAACTATCATTTCCTTGCTTTCTTTAGTAGATTTCTCTTCACAACTAGTCATGGTCAATTTTACAACAGCACTCACTTCCACCTTTTGGGGGTTGATTTGGGCCATTGTATGTAAAAGCTTAGAGGGCTGGATTGCTTCTAGAGTCTCTTATAATGATGAAAATTTTGCTTTATTGATACAACGAATTGATCAATATCAAAGTAACTACCCTACTACACCTACTACCACTTATACAAGGGGTGCTGCCAGTGAATAAAAGAGCTATTATTGACTTAACAGCTTTATTAGATGTGATTTTAATTTTATTATTTGCTTTTATTCTTAACATAAATGTAGGTCAACATCAAATAGAACAAACTCTTGCTGATACCCAACACACAAATGAGGAACTTGTTATAGAGCTTGCTAAAAAAAATGGTCAAATTGATGCAATGCAACAAGAGAAGCAAGATTTACAACAACTCACTAAAGGGTTAGCTGCTTTTTTAGAAATGAATGAAGAAGAGATTAGCTTCATTTTAGAAGAAATTTCTAAAATGAATCCAGATGCATCAACCAATCTACTAGAACCTTGGATGGATGAAAAACAAATTGTACAACAACTTCTTTATTACCAAACCTTGCAAAGTTTTTTCTTTCATCTTGATATTGGATTAAAAGGCAATCAAAATCAGTTATTTATTGACCACCAATCTACCGGAATTACTATTTCTCTAGAAGATGTCCAGCAGCCAGATAACTATTCAAAAAAGAAAAGGCAAATCATGACAGCTATTGAAAAGGAGTTTCAAAATCCTTTAGGAGAAGCCAATCGTATTCTTTTATCTTTATCTTTATTAGATACTGAAGTCTATCAGTACGCCTACGAATTAGCTTTAGATGCTATATTTGATCTTGAAGCTAAATACGGTCCTGATCGTATTTTTAAAGCAGAATATCATTATATTCCATAACAAAGGAGGATTTTTATGAAGAAACTAAAGAATTTTTTAATTGTTTGCTTTATGCTTCTTGTCCTAGTTCTTTTAATCGCTAATAATATTGGGTTTAATTTTTTAGAATGGGGACGTGGTTTTTCTACTGAATCTCAAAATAAAAGAGAAGAAGGTGGCACCTCTTCCCTTGGAGAAAACTTATCAGAAAAATATCTTTCTATTGAAATTAAAGACCATAAGATTTTTGTCGATCAAGAGGAAGTTTCTCTAGGTGATTTTAAAGAAACCATGGAATCCTATGACCCTGGGCTTTTCGTTGTGAAGCTATCTAGTACGGAAGCCAAACGTATTACTTATCAGGAAGTCGTAACGATTTTAAAAGAACTTAATTTCTCCATATTGGAATAATAGATAATCTAAAAAGCCGCCCTATTAGGCGGTTTTTTAGATTGCATAAATTACCAACATTCGTAAAGCAACATACCACTACTACTGTCCTGTGCAATTGTCTTTTTAAAATCTTTATAT
>JAAZLH010000026.1 GCA_012799415.1 Candidatus Epulonipiscium sp.
TGATCTATGTGCCCGAGTTGGAGGAGATGGATTTATTATCATTCGTTCTGATCTTCAATCAAAGGAAGATGCCATTACAATTGCACAGGACATTATTCATGCTTTTGATCAACCTTTTTCTTTACAGGAGAGGGAGATTTACCTTAGTATTAGTATGGGAATTGCAGTAGCGCCTGAAGATGGAACAGATGCAGATACTTTATTTAAAAATGCAGATTCCGTTATGTATAGTTTAAAAAAGGCAGGGCAAAATACATATAGACTTTATGATCAAGAGGTACATTTAGAATCTTTACAGAAGATTGAGATGGAAAGAGAATTACGAAAAGCATTAGAGAGAGAAGAGTTAGAAT
Organism: Candidatus Epulonipiscium sp.; assembly: GCA_012799415.1. GTDB lineage: Bacteria > Bacillota > Clostridia > Lachnospirales > JAAYNZ01 > JAAZLH01. The sequence continues at coordinate 354 of JAAZLH010000026.1, forward strand.
TATATTATCAGCCTCAAGTAGACTTAAAGGGCGATTATATAACAGGTGCTGAAGCTCTTATTCGCTGGAACCATCCAACAAAAGGACAAATTCCGCCTGGGAAATTTATTAGTCTGGCAGAACAAACAGGGCTTATTATACTTATTGGAGAATGGGTGATAGAAGAAGCTTGTCGTCAGATGAAAGAATGGAAAGAAAAGAAACTTGGAATTCAATATCTTGCTATCAATTTATCGGGAAGACAGTTTCAAGATAGAAATTTAATTGACAATATCAATGAAAAAATTGAAAAGTATGGATTAAACCCTTCTGATTTAGAATTAGAAATTACAGAAACCATTGCTATGGAGAATCTTGAATATGCCATTGCTACGCTAGAATCTTTAGAAAATATGGGTTTTAACATTTCATTAGATGATTTTGGGACTGGCTATTCTTCAATGAATTATCTTAAGCACCTTCCTATATCTACAGTAAAAATTGATCGTTCTTTCTTAGAAGATATTATGGAAGGAGATGAAGGGGAGAGAGCCATCATTGAAGCCGTCATTGCACTGGCTCATGCTAACCAGCTGAAGGTTGTAGCAGAAGGGATAGAAACAAATGAACAACTAGAATTTCTACGAGCACAAAATTGTGATAAAGGACAAGGTTATTTATTTAGCCGTCCCTTATCAGTATCCGCATTAGAGAAATTATTACAAAAAAGAGCAAAACTTTATGAATGATCTTTACAAATCAGAATATTATTTATATAATAAGATAATGTGTAGTAATATAGTATAAACACAGTGAAAGGGCCAGTACATATTTTGGGAAGGCATAGCGAGTTGGGGATGGTGAAAGCCCAATCCATGAAGAAATATGGAAAATCTCCCTGGAGTGGCAGACCGAAATCAAAGTAGGCTCTGACGGATATCCAACGTTATGGGACCCCATAGTATTGGGAATGAGTGGGCATAAAATGCCAAATCAGGTGGTAACGCGGAAGACTTTTTCGTCCTGTCAAAGATAGGATGAAAGAGTCTTTTCTTGTATATAATAAAGGAGGATGCGACGTGTATAAAAAAGTGTCGACGGATTTAAATTTTGTAGATCGAGAAAAAGATATACTTGCATTTTGGGATGAGCATAAAGTATTTCAGAAAAGTATAGATATGAGACAGGATGGGCCTACTTTTACTTTTTATGATGGTCCTCCAACAGCTAATGGAAAGCCTCATATTGGTCATGTTCTGACCCGTGTAGTTAAAGATATCATTCCAAGATATAAAACAATGAAAGGATATAAAGTCCTTCGTAAAGCAGGGTGGGATACCCATGGGCTTCCTGTAGAGCTAGAAGTAGAAAAACTGCTTAACATTAGTGGGAAGCCGCAGATTGAAGAATATGGCGTAGAACCCTTTGTAGAGGAATGTAAACAAAGTGTATGGAAGTATGAACAAGAGTGGAGAAAGATTAGTGAACGTGTAGGATACTGGGTGGATATGGATGCTCCTTATGTGACCTATCATAATGAATATATTGAATCCGTTTGGTGGGCACTCAAAAAAATATGGGATAAGGATCTTTTATATAAAGGACATAAAGTGGTTCCTTACTGTCCACGATGTGGAACATCACTATCTAGCCATGAAGTAGCACAAGGTTATCAGGATGTAAAAGAAGCCTCTGTATATGCAAAGTTTGCAGTTGTAGATCAACCAGATACCTACTTGTTGGCTTGGACCACTACCCCTTGGACCTTGCCTTCTAACGTGGCTTTAGTTGTCAATCCAGACGAAAATTATGTAAAAGCACGTTTAGAAGGAAATATCTATATATTAGCAGAAGCCTTAGCCTCTACAGTATTAGAGGAAGGATATGAAGTCCTAGAAACCCTCATTGGGAAGGACTTAGTGGGTATGTCCTACGAACCTTTATTTCCTTTTGCAAAAGTGGATAAAAGAGCTTTCTATGTTGTAGCTGATGATTATGTAACCTTAACAGATGGAACAGGAATCGTCCATACGGCTCCTGCTTTCGGAGAAGATGATGCAAGAATTGGGCGGGAATATGACTTACCTTTTGTACAGCTTGTTAATGAACAAGGGAACTTTGTAGAGGCAGTAACTCCTTGGGCAGGTATCTTTGTGAAAGATGCAGATCCTATGATTATTGAATATTTAACAGAAAAAAAATTAGCCTATAAAGTAGAGGATTATGAGCACTCCTATCCCCACTGCTGGCGATGTGATACACCTCTTTTATATTACGCAAGGGATACTTGGTTTATTAAAATGACTGCTGTCCGAGACCAGCTTTTGGCTAATAATGAAAAAATCAATTGGTTGCCTAATAATATCAAACATGGCCGTTTTGGGAAATTCTTAGAGAATATTATTGATTGGGGATTAAGCCGAGAAAGATATTGGGGTACTCCTTTACCGATTTGGGAATGTTCTTGTGGACACCGTCATGCCATTGGTAGTATTGCTGAGCTAAAAGAAATGGGGGACAATGTACCTGAGGATATCGAACTTCACAAACCCTATATTGACAATGTATATCTTAACTGTCCAGAATGTAAAACAGGTAAGATGAAACGAGTTAGTGAAGTCATTGACTGTTGGTTTGATTCCGGGGCAATGCCTTTTGCCCAATGGCACTATCCATTTGAAAATAAAGAGATTTTTGAAGAAAACTTTCCAGCTGATTTTATTAGTGAAGCTGTAGATCAAACCCGAGGTTGGTTCTACACCTTACTTGCTATTTCCACCCTTTTATTTGATGAACCTCCCTACAAAAATGTTATTGTATTAGGTCATGTGCAAGATAAAAATGGGTTAAAAATGAGCAAACATATTGGCAACGTAGTCGATCCTTGGACAGTATTGGATAAACAAGGAGCCGATGCAGTTAGATGGTATTTTTACACCAATAGTGCTCCTTGGTTACCTAGTCGCTTTTATGATGAAGCTGTGAGCGAAGGCCAACGAAAATTTATGGGGACTTTTTGGAATACCTATGCATTTTATGTACTCTACGCAAATATCGATGGATTTAATCCAACAAAATATGAGCTAGATTACGAAAAACTGTCCTTAATGGATCAATGGGTTTTATCTAAGTTACATTCCCTTATGGAATTTGTGGATCAGAACTTAGAAAACTACCGCATTTTTGAATCTGCTAGAGCCATTCAATATTTCTTAGATGACGTAAGTAATTGGTATGTCCGTCGAAGTCGTGAGCGATTCTGGCAAAAGGATATGCCACAAGACAAAATTAATGCATATATGACTTTATATACTGTATTGGTAGAAACAGCAAAAATAGCCGCACCTTTTGTTCCTTTTATGACAGAAGAAATCTATCAAAATTTAGTAAAAAGTATAGATGTAGCGGCACCTACAAGCATCCATCTTTGTGATTATCCTAAAGTAGAATCAACATGGGTTAACAAAGAACTTGAAGAAAATATGGATTTAGTCTTACAAATTGTTGTACAGGGACGAGCTTGTAGAAATACAGCTAATATCAAAAATCGTCAGCCTATTGGTAAGATGTATATAAAATCTGAATTTGTTCTACCAAAAGAATTCCAAGCTTTAGTAGAAGATGAACTGAATATTAAGGAGCTTTCCTTTACAGATGATGTACAAGAATTTACCACTTATGCTTTTAAACCTCAACTAAAAACTGTAGGACCTAAGTATGGAAAATTGCTTGGAGGAATTCGGGAAGTATTAAGTCAATTAGATGGAAATAAAGCCATGAATCAGTTGCGACAAGGAGAGCCTTTACGATTTGAAATACAAGGAGAAGAAGTAATTTTAACAGAAGAAGATTTACTAATAGATGCTATGGAGAAAGAAGGTTTTGTTACAGAAACAGATCGTAATGTAACGGTTGTATTAGATACCAACTTAACGGCTGAGTTGTTAGAAGAAGGTTTTGTTAGAGAAATCATTAGCAAAATTCAAACCATGAGAAAAGAAGCAGGGTTTGAAGTACAAGACTATATTGAATTGTATCATAAAGGCAATGATTTCCTTGCAGAAGTCATCAATAAAAATGTAGAGATTATAAAGCAAGAAGTTTTAGCAACAGATATTCAGGTAGGTAGTGGAGAAGGTTATGAAAAAGAGTGGAATATCAATGGAGAGACGGTAATATTTACAGTAAAAAGATAAATTTAGATATCTATATTCAGAAGGAACGGATTGGTCTAGGGTGCATATATTGATAGGGAACATGATAATTTTGATGGAGGAGGAAAAATCATGGACTACGATCAATATATGAGACCTATGAGACCAGGTATCAATAGGCCTAATGAGGATAGAGAGTATGAAGGCATACCGACAGCACCTCTCATGCCATTACCTGTACCTAGAAGCCCTGGTATGATGAATCCAGATATGCTACCAATGTACCCTGATATGATGAATCCAGATATGATGCCAATGTATCCAGACATGATGAATCCA
>JAAZLH010000215.1 GCA_012799415.1 Candidatus Epulonipiscium sp.
CGGGTTGTTATTTTTGGTTTAGGAACAACGGGCATGTTTATAGGAGATTTGATCCGTCAAAAATATTCTACAGCTGAAATTGTTTTTGTAGCAAGAAGCAAGCCGGATAGTGAGAAGATCGTTTTTGCTACCAAAAAAGCAGAGGCTAAATATGTAGAAAATCACTTTGATAGGGAAGAAGATTTAGCAGAAGCCATAAAGGAAGCCCTTGGCGGAAAGGCTACTATGTTTATTGGAACATCAGGAAGCAAAATCGAGCATAGAATTGCTTTTGAACAAGGGGTTTTAGGCAATAACGGCATTTATAATAGCTTTTCATTAGGACCTGAGGTGAAAATAAAAACAATGCCTTTTGGCTTTAAGAATCATCTGATTTTTGGTTCTATTAACTTTAGGCAAGATCATATGGAACAAGCTATACAAATGTTGTGTGAATCTAATTATGATGAAATTGTAGCTGTTATGGATTTAGAAGAATTGATGACAGACCCAAGAAAAGCTTATGAAAATAAGATCTATACAAAAGAATCACCTTTAAAAACTGTAACCATTTGGGATCCAACAAGGATTGAAATGAGCTTATAGGGGGGATAGGATGAAAACTATTTTTATTCAAGAACCAGGGGAAATAGGGATTTTTGAAAAAGAAAGGCCGATTCCTAAGAAGGGAGAAGCCTTATTAAGGGTTAAATATGCTGGCATTTGTGGTTCAGATGTGGCCACTTATGCTGGTAATCAACCTTTTGCTACATACCCAAGGATACCCGGACATGAATTTTCAGCAGAAATTATAGAGATAGAAGAAAATAGCCAAGGGCTAAAGCCAGGTATGGTGGTTACAGCCAACCCTTATTTTAATTGTGGAAAGTGCTATTCTTGCCAACGAGGATATTTAAATTGTTGCGAGGATAATCAGACCATGGGCGTGCAGAGAGATGGCGCCTTCTCTGAATATATTACTATGCCCATTGATCGTATTGTATATGGGCGGGGATTGGATGAAAAGATTTTGGCTCTAATTGAACCTTTTTCAATTGGATATCATGCCATCAATCGTGGTGATATACAAGCAGGAGATCATGTTTTAGTTATAGGGGCGGGACCTATTGGTATTTTTGCTATGCTATCGGCAAAATTAAAAGGTGCTAAGGTTTATATTGCAGATCTTTTAGAAGAGCGGTTGAGTTTGGCAAAGAAATTAGGTGCCCACGAAGCCATTGATGTCTCTAAGGAAGATTTAGGAGAAAGAGTACGTAGAATTACGAATGGTAATGGAATGGATGTATGTGTAGAAGCTGTTGGTTTAGGTAGCACTTTCTTAAGTTGTATTGAACAAGTCTGTTTTGCTGGGAAGGTTATCTTAGTTGGAAATGGAAAACAAGATACAAAATTTAATCATTCCATTTTATTAAAAAAAGAACTAAATGTATTTGGTTCTAGAAATAGTCTTCATGACTTCGAGCCGTTAATTGATCTTTTAATGAATGATAAGATAAAAATTGATCAGATGATTACTCATATTTTTGAGCTAGAAGAAGCCACAGATGCTTTTGAGGCACTGAAGCACAATGATGGATCCATGGCAAAGGTATTGGTGAAGTTTTAAAAAGCCAATCTCAAGGGAGGTGGAGAGATGAATCTTGTGATTATAGATGCCCATATGCACTTATGGAAAGAATTAAAAGGTTTCGTACATGGAAAAAAGATCAGAGGTCTAGGGGGAGGCGTGGCAGATTTTATGGGAGAGAAACGCCAAATGATGCCTCCTTACTTAGTAGATGGGGCAAATACAGCGGAGATCTTTATTTCCAATATGAACTATGCAGGTGTGGCGGGGGCAGTAGTAACCCAAGAATATATTGATGGTATCCAAAATGAATATCTTATGGAGGTACAGCGTACTTATCCTGAGAAATTTTTTGTCTGTGGGATGCCTGAATTTAGACAACCAGGGTATTTAGGGGAGGTTAAGACATTGATCAAACAAGGATTCAAAGGAATCAAGATCCCTGCCCAGCGACTAATTGCCCTGCCTAAAAGAGTATTTCTCAATGAACCAGAGATGATGGAGGTTTTTGCCTTAATGGAAAGGGAAGGAATGATCTTATCCATTGACCTGGCAGAGGGAGATAAACAGGTAGGAGAAATGGAAGAAATCATCCAAGCACATCCAGCGCTTAAAATTGCCATTGGGCATTTTGGTATGGTGAATCGTCCAGGTTGGAAAAGTCAAGTAAAATTGGCAAGACATAAGAATGTATATATTGAAAGTGGTGGAATTACTTGGTTGTATCATAAAGAATTTTATCCATACCGAGGAGCTGTAGGGGCAGTAAAAGAGGCAGCTGCTATAGTAGGAATGGATAAATTGATGTGGGGATCTGACTATCCTAGAACCATGACAGCCATTACTTATAAAATGTCTTATGACTTTTTTTACAACAGCAGTGAACTAACCCAAGAAGAAAAGAAAAAGTTTTTAGGTGAAAATGCAATAAATTTTTATGGATTTAAGAATTTACAACCTATAAAAAGAATTAAAAACATGGTAGAAGATTAAAATACATTACTCTTTTTTATAAAATTCAAAAGGCATGTGGCGATATTCGGGTTCAGCGGGGGCTAAAATTTCCACGAGATGGAATCTTAGTTTATGTATATAGAATAAAATCATAGATGATGAAAAGGAGAGAATAAAAATGAAAAAAAATCAGCGACTTTGGTACACAAAACCAGCGCCAAGTGATGCATGGGTGGAGGCGTTGCCAGTAGGGAATGGTAATTTGGGTGGTATGATATTTGGAGGCATTCAAAGGGAGCAAATTCAGTTAAACGAAGATACAGTCTGGTACGGTGGACCAAGAGATCGAAATAATCCAGATGCCTTAAAAAACTTACCTATCATTCAACAACATTTATTAGATGGAAATTTAAAAGAAGCAGAAAGACTCACTTACTTTGCCTTATCTGGAACTCCACAATCGGAAAGGCATTATCAACCCTTGGGAGATTTGTTTATTAACTTTGAAAACCATGATGAATCCCCAGAAGATTATATGAGGGAATTAGATATTGACCAAGCAGTAGCTACGATTCAATATAAAATGAAGGGAATAAAATATAAACGAGAAATACTGACAAGTGCAGTTCATCAAGTCATGGTCGTTCATTTGACAGCAGGGGCAGGAGGCAAGCTTTCATTTATGCTAGACTTGAATCGCCATCCTTATTATGATGGAACTTATGTCATCAATGCAGATACTTTAATGATGCGTGGGCGTACAGGGGATGGAGGAGTCAGTTTTAGATCAGCTCTTAAGGTGGTTTCGACAGGTGGAAAAGTGTACACTCTTGGACGGCATCTTTTTGTAGAAAATGCCGATGTAGTTACTTTGTATTTATCAGGTCGAACAGATTATCATGGAGATGATCCAGAAGCTTGGTGTCTAGAGAAAGTAGAAAAAGCAGCCCAAGTAGGTTATGAGGTTATTAAAAAAGAACATATAAAAGAGTATCAATCTTTATATCGCCGTATGCACATAGATTTAAAAGGAGAAAAAACAGAAGACCTTAGCCATCTTACGACAGACCAACGTTTACAAAGGGTCAAGGAAGGAAAAGAAGATGTAGGGTTAATCAATTTGTATTTCCAATTTGGACGTTACCTATTGATTTCATCTAGTCGCCCAGGTGCTTTACCAGCTAACCTTCAAGGGATATGGAACAAAGATATGATGCCATCCTGGGGAAGTAAATATACCATTAACATTAATACAGAGATGAATTATTGGCCAGCAGAAGTTTGCAACTTATCAGAATGTCACCAGCCATTATTTGATCATATTGAACGTATGCGTGAATCAGGACGTCAAACGGCACAAAAAATGTATGGTGCAAAAGGATTTGTAGCCCATCATAACACAGATCTATGGGGAGATACAGCGCCACAGGATTTATACAAACCAGCAACACAATGGCCCCTAGGTGCGGCTTGGCTTTGCTTACATTTGTGGGAGCACTACGAATTTACCGAAGATCTTGAATTTCTTAAAAAAGCCTATGAGACATTAAAAGAATCCGCAGAGTTTTTTGTAGACTTTTTGACGGAAGACCAGCAAGGACGCTTGGTGACCAATCCTTCTGTGTCCCCGGAAAACACTTACTTTTTACCCAATGGAGAAAAAGGAAATCTCTGTATCGGGCCATCTATGGATAGTCAAATTATTTATGCATTGTTTACGGCTTGTATAGAATCTACTAGTTTGTTAGAGAGTGATAGGGAATTTGGCTCCTTACTAACAGAACTACGTAGCCGTTTACCAGAGCCTACCATAGGAAAGTACGGACAAATCCAAGAATGGGCAGAAGACTATGAAGAAGCAGAACCAGGGCATCGCCATATTTCGCATTTGTTTGCACTTCATCCAGCTAATCAAATTACAGTTAGAAAAACCCCCAATCTCGCAGAGGCGGCAAAAGTAACACTAAAGAAGAGGTTGGCTCACGGAGGAGGACATACGGGATGGAGCCGAGCTTGGATCATCAATATGTGGGCTCGTTTAGAGGAAGAAGAACTTGCTTATGAGAACGTAGTGGCTCTTTTAGCCAACTCTACTTTACCTAATCTCTTTGATACCCATCCACCCTTTCAAATTGATGGGAACTTTGGAGGTACTGCTGGTATTGCAGAAATGTTATTACAAAGTCACGAAGATGAGATTCATTTATTGCCAGCTCTACCAAAGGCATGGAGTCAAGGAGAAATTAAGGGGATTTGTGCAAGAGGCGGATTTACGATTGATTTTGAATGGGAAGATATGAAAGTCAGCAAAGGAAAAATTCATTCTAAAAATGGAAATCTGTGCAGAATTAGAAGTAGTGTTCCAGTAGAAATTATAAAAGATGGAGAATCTATAGGGGTACATTATGAGGAGAATGAAGAGGTTGTTGTGTTTGATACAGAAGCAGGTCAATCTTATGGATTGATCCCTAAAAGATAAGTAGGAACTCTTAAGCCAGATTCAGTCAGATTCAAGAAACTAAAATAAAACGTCAAGTCTATTATCTTGACGTTTTATTTTTAAAATTATAAAAGTAAAAAGATTCAGTTATTCACTATACTAGCATATTGTTGATTTCAATAGGATGGTATATAATTTAATAGAGTATTACTGAAAACGTTTTCAAAATAGTGATCATGATGGAAAGGAGTTTGAGAATGAAAACAAGAAGAAACCCAATTATACCTGATACCATTGCTGATCCATCTGTAGTAGAATTTGATGGAATCTATTATCTATATGGTACAACAGATATAGGCATGGGTTTAGGAACTTCAGGTCCTCCTGTTGTTTGGAAATCAAAAGATTTTGTAAATTGGAGTTTTCAGGGTTGTATATTTCCAGATGTAGATTGGTCTATTTCCAAGTTTTGGGCACCAGGAAGAATGTTAAGAAGAATGGAAAATGGAAAATATAAGTATTATTTATATTTTTCAGCCAGTGAAGTTGAAGGAGAAGATAAGGAGTTGCCAAAACCTGATCCGGAGCAGACTTTTGTAGCTGTTGCGGATTCACCAGAAGGCCCTTTCGTCACTGCCAACGGACCTAACAAGTTTTCAGGTTTTAATAAAGCAACACCTATTCTAGATACTATTGATGGTGATCCTTTTGTAGATGATGATGGTGTAGGATATATTGGATGGCGATATCATCAAGTAGCAAAAATGAATCAAGATTGGTTAAGTATTGATAAGGATACTGTATTTCAAATTCCTATTAAGCAAGGAGATGCCTATTCGGAGGGCTCATGGATATTTAAGCGTAACAATATTTATTATTATATGTATACTCTCTCTGGTCATGCCAACTATAAATATGCCTATGTAATGAGTAAGGAATCCCCTTTAGGTCCCTATATTTGGGTAGAGGAGGATGTGATTGCTACAACAGATTTTGAGAAGGGGATATGGGGACCAGGTC
>JAAZLH010000216.1 GCA_012799415.1 Candidatus Epulonipiscium sp.
GTGTATGGGTGATTGAATATAGAATTTTTAGCCATAAGAATTGTTTATAATATAGGAGAAGGAGGTTGGGTATGGCACCTGAAATATGGTTTCCACATCTAGGAATTCAAATTAGGAAATTAAACCCTATAGCTTTTCATGTGTTTTCCATTCCTGTTTATTGGTACGGTCTTATTATTGGATTAGGCGTGTTAGCAGGGTTGTTTGTAGCTACCCAAGAAGCAAAGCGAACAGGACAAAAACCAGAGGATTATTTAGATTTTTTAATGTATGCTTTAGTCGCATCTATTATAGGAGCAAGGTTGTACTATGTTGCTTTCTCATGGGATCAATATAAGAACGATTTACTTAAAATTTTTGCAACCCGTGAAGGAGGACTCGCTATTTATGGTGCGGTTATAGCTGCTGTTATAGTGGGCGTTTTTTATACCCGAGCTAAAAAACTAGACTTTTGGGTATTAGCTGATACTGCAGCCCCAGGGCTTATTTTAGGGCAAGCCATAGGACGATGGGGAAATTTTATGAATCAAGAAGCTTTTGGGGGCTATACAGACTCTTTATTTGCTATGAGACTGATGAAATCTAATGTTTTTGATGTTCCCCAGGAAGTACTAAATCATATACAAATTTTTGACAACATCGAATACATACAAGTTCATCCTACATTTTTATATGAATCTATCTGGAATACAGGTGTATTTTTGTTTTTAATTTGGTACAGAAGAAGAAAAAAATTTACCGGAGAAGTATTCATGATGTATTTATTAGGGTATGCACTTGGGCGAGTTTGGATTGAAGGGTTGCGAACAGATCAGTTATTGATTGCTCATACAGCCATTCCGATTTCGCAAGTAGTGGCAGGCCTTTCGATAATTTTCGCTATTATTTTCATTATTTACCAAAGAAAAAAGGCAAAAAAATACCTGTAAAAATTAATTTTGGTAGAAAAGTGTAAAAAAATGTTGATTTTTTATCATATCCATATTACAATATAAACACAATAAAGAGAAAATCAAAATAGATCATATTTATGTTCCAAGGAAGAACGAATGAGGTGGAAAAATGAGTACAGTAAGGGGAGACATGAATATACTAACGGGAGAGTTAAATGAATTAAGGAACAGATTAGATCAACTTATTACGGAAGATGCAGACTATAGGGAGATTTATGAGGTAAGTCAAGCTTTAGATAAGCTCATTGTTTTATACTATGGAAGAGTGAAAGCATAAATAAGGGTGGGATTTGTTTTATAAAACAATGGTAGAGAGATGGAGATAAAACAAGGTAAAGAACATAGCAAAAAGATAGGATAAAAGTCCTATCTTTTTTTTTATTTAAAAATAGCTTGATAGGATTGTTAAAGTATACTAAAATAAGGGTAACAGGTGGGGGATAGTGGTGTAAAGTGGTGGTAATATATATAAAGGTGGTAGTTCTTTATGTTTATGGGGGAATATAATCATTCTATTGATCCCAAGGGACGATTTATCGTTCCTGCTAAGTTTAGAGAACAATTAGGAGAACGTTTCATTGTAACAAAAGGGTTAGATGGCTGTCTTTTTGTCTACCCTTTGGAAGAATGGAATCTTTTCGAGCAAAAATTAAAGACATTACCACTTACTAGCCGTGATGCCCGTAAATTTACTCGTTTTTTCTTTGCTGGCGCAGTAGAATGTGAAGTAGATAAACAAGGGAGAATTTTATTACCATCTAATTTAAGAGAATATGCAGAGCTTTCAAAAGAAGCCATACTGATCGGAGTATCCACTCGAGTGGAAATATGGAGTAAAGAGACCTGGGATGCCTATAATCAAGAAGATGATTTTGACGTTAGTGATTTAGCAGATAAGATGGAGCAACTAGGGATATGATAGGATTAGAACCATAAGGATGTGAAGGAATGGAGTTTCAACATATATCTGTTTTACTTGAAGAATGTATAAAAGGACTAAGTATCCAGCCCGATGGCATTTACGTAGATGGAACATTGGGAGGGGCGGGCCATAGTTTTTGGATTTGTCAGCAACTAGGAGAGAAAGGCCTCCTCGTGGGTATAGATCAAGACATTCATGCTATTCAAGCAGCAACAAAAAGGTTAGAACAATACAAAGATAATACAATTCTTTATCAAGATAA